>JBBQDQ010000059.1:0-17512 GCA_038319835.1 Thermoanaerobaculia bacterium
CGTGCTCGAGGCCGACGAGTCAGACGGCTCCTTCCTGCTCTACGACGTCGCCGTCGCGCTCATCACGAACGTCGACACCGACCACCTCGACCACTCCGGCACGGCAGAGGCCTTCGACGCGGCGTTCGCCGAGTTCGCCGAGAAGCGGCGCGGCCGGATCGAGCCCGGCTTCGACGCGGATTTCACGGTCCTCGACCGCGAGATCTTCGCGCCGGGCACGCCCGCCGGCGAGATCCTCAAGGCGAAGGTCGTGATGACCGTCGTCGGAGGAGAGATCGTCTACAAGGCGAACTAGCGGAAGAAGACGAGCGTGATCAGGACGAAGAGCGGGAGGAGCACGGCGGCGGCACGCGCCGCGTAGCCGAAGAAGGACGGCATCACGACTCCCTGCGAGACGGCGATCGAGCGCACGAGGAAGTTGGGCCCGTTCCCGATGTAGGTCAGGGCGCCGAAGAACACGGCGCCGGTCGAAATCGCCTCGAGGATCTTCGCGGGGACACCGGCCACTTCGGGGCGTCCGAGCCCTCGCGCGAGCGCGAGGAACGCCGCGTAGGTCGGCGCGTTGTCGAGCCAGGCCGAGAGCGTGCCCGTCGCCCAGAAGAACTGCGCGGGCCGCGTGAGGCCCAGCGTGGGCGCGCGCTCGCGGAGGACGGCGAGCGCGGGCTCCATCGCGACGAAGATTCCCGCAAAAAGGATCGCGACCTCCAGGATCGGATGCCACGAGAACCGGGTCGCGGTCCGCTGGCCCCGCGGCGTCAGGGGAAAGCTGAGGGCCGCGCAGGAGAGGTACGCGAGCTCGCGGTATGGGAAGCCCAGCAAGGCCGTGGCGGCCACGATTCCTCCGAGGAGCGGCAGATTCCAGAGCCCGGAGACGCGGACGGACCGGAGCGTGATCTCGTCGGCACGGATCGCCTCGCGCGGCTCCTCCGCGTAACGCCGCCTCTCGATCACGAAGTACGTCCCGAGGAGCGCGGCGAGCGCGAGCCCCCACATCGGGGCGAGTCGTAGCGTCCAGAAGAACGGGACGCCGGCGAGATAGCCGAGGAAGAGAGGCGGGTCTCCGAGGGGCGTCAGGCACCCGCCCACGTTCGAGACGATCAGGATGAAGAACAGGACCGTGTGGGAGACGTTCTTGCGCTCGGAGTTGACCTCGAGCACGAGGCGGATGAGGAGCATGGACGCGCCGGTCGTGCCGATGACCGAGGCGAGGAGCCCTCCGATGAGCAGCAGGCCGACGTTCGTGGCCGGGTGCGCGGGCACGTCGCCCGTGACGCGGACCCCTGACGCGATGACGTACAGCGATCCGAGGAGGAGGACGAACGAAACGTACTCGAGCGCGACGTGGCCGAGGCCCGCCGGACGAAACGCGGCGACGGGCAGCGCCGCGAGACCCGCGACGAGCGCCTGAAAGCCGGGCCTGCCCCAGCGCGCGGGAGCCGCGAGCGGCAGGATGGCGATCGAAAGGAGAAGCGCCACAAACGGGAGGAGCCAGAGGGCCGGTGTCATGTCCGTGGCGCCGGAGTGTACGGGTTCAGAAGACGTAGATCCCGTTCAGGAGGATCGTCGGCTGGCTACCCGTGAACGCGCCACCGCTCTTCTGGAAGACGTCGACGTCTGACCAGTCGACGCGTAGGTCTCCGCGGAGGACCGTGTGGGCCGTCACCTTGAACTCCGGGGTCAGGGTCAGCCCCTTGAGCTTCTGGGCGGTGCCGTGCGCGTGGAACTCGTAGAGGAGCGGGTGGCCGCGATAGCTCTCCATGACGGCCTTCTCGCCGCCGTGGCCGGAGACCTGCTGGATCGTGAGCCCCTCGACTTCGGCGGCGAAGAGCGCGACTTTGACGTCCTCGAGCTTCTCGGGGCGGATGATGGCGGTGATCAGCTTCATGGTCGTCGCTCCCTTCACTTCCCGCCGGCCGGAGCCGGCTTCAGGATGCCGACGGAAGCGGCTGCCGGTCGCCATCCCGTTCGCGCTCATGGAGGGATCCGGGCGGCCGTACTTCTTCCACGTGACGAGAAACGCGAGAAGAGCGCCGGAAGCCGAGGCGAGCATCGTGTTCGTCGCGACGACCGACACGGCTCTGACGATTCCGAGCGGCTCGATGGCCGAGCGGTGGAAGCTGTCGGCCTTCGTGATCTACGGCTTCGTCGCGTCCGCAGTCATCTCTCCGCTGTTCGCGAACTGGGCCTGGGGCGGAGGCTGGCGATGGCCCTCCTACGCCGGTCGTTGCCCCGCATGCCGCGGCGAAGTGGGGGGAGACGAATTCACAAGTGACTCGTCGAGAAAGGTTTGGCGCGGCCGGCGCCGCGCGGCACGGGCATGCCTGTCGCGACGGATTTGTATGAAGAGGCCTTGAGTGTCGGGCGCCCGCCCGTCCCGGGGCGCCCCGTTCTCAGAAGGACCAACAATATTGTCTATTCTAAGAAATCCTATTACAGGACTGTGACAGATGCGGTTGCGGCTCAGGGCCGGAAGCGGCCCGGGTCGATTGCGTGCTTGCCGACCTTGTAGTTCAGGATCCTCTCGGTCGTGCGCAGGAGACGGTGCACGCGCGTCGCCTGTCCCAGCGTCGAGGCCGCGATCCCGAGCACCTTCACGAGATGCCCGAGATCCCGGCTCTTCTCGTAGTCGAGGGCGACTCCGAGCGCACCCGCATTCCGGCCGTCGACACGGATCGGAACCGGTCGCGGCTTCCACCTTGAGGTCTCCGGTCTCCGCGTCGAGAAACATGACCATCCCGAAGACCGACTTCAGGTCCGTCTCCACGATCTCCAGGGCGCGCGCGAATGAGCCCCGGAGGTTCAGCGGCGAGCCCAGCGCCTCGCTCAGCTCGAGCAGCATCGTCAGCTCGTTCGGGTGGAGGGAGGGCATCGTAATCCCTCGATGGAGGCTACGTCGCCGGCGTCGGAGGAGCCGGAGGAGCCGGTGCGGGCGCCGGCGGCTTCGGCGGCTCGCCGTTCGGGTAGGCCTCCTTGGAGCAGTAGTAGCACTTGATCTTCGGCTGCGTGACGTCGTCGAGCACCCAGTACCAGAACTTCTTGCCGCACGCGCCGCAGGTGAACATCTTTCGGTCGCCGTTCATGCTCCCGATCCTACCCGTTCGGCAGGCGCCGCGCGCTCCTCGAGACGAGGAACCCGAGGACGAGGACGAGCGCGGCCGTGTTCACCAGCGACCCTTCCGGCCCGAACGTCCCGCCGCTGAGGAGCGGCAGGCCGGCCCCGGCGAAGCCGGTCGAGACGAGCGGCGTCTCGAGCGCCATGCCGCTCACGGGCAGCCCGAGCGCCGAAAGACCCCAGTTCCAGAGCGCGTGGAAGACCCATGCGCCCGCGAGGCCGGCGCCGGACCAGAAGAGCCAGCCGAGGACGGCACCCGCGAGGCCGATGTTCACGAGCGCGAGCGGGGTCACATGCGGATTGCCCGCGTGGAGGACGGCGAAGGCCGCGGCCTGCGCGGCGCTCGCGGCGAGGCCCGCCGCGAACCAGCGGCGCCCGAAGCGGGGAAGACCGGACGCGTCGGCGCGCGCCGGGAGCGGACCGGCGAGGAGCCGGACGGCGACGAGGACGATCGCCGCGACGAGCGTCAGGAGGACCGCCCGGAAGAGCAGCTCCTCGACGAGCGCCTGGATCGCGAAGAATCCGGCCGTCGCGGGCGCCGCGGAGAGCCGCGCGGCGGCGGGCGTCGGCGCGAACGCTGACCAAGCCGGGGCGCCGGGCCGAAAGGCCCCGGCGACAACGGGCGGCAGGACGGTGGCTGCCAGGAGAGCGAGGGCGACGGCGCCACCCTCGAGCGCGCGGCGCCACGCGGGCCGCGCCGGCTCGGGCAGGGTGCGCCCCGGCCCGCGGAGCAGGCCGAGGCGCAGGGCGAGCAGTCCCGCGAGCCCGAGGGGCAGCGCAAAGAGCAGGTCCCGCGACGCGAGGACGGAGGCGTCCGGGAGCAGCGGGACCGGCGAGGCGAACGTCAAGTCCTGGCGAGCTTACTTCGCCGGCTTCTCGGCCGGCTTTTCGGCCGGCTTCGCCTTGGGCTGCGACCAGGGCGGAACGATCCCGTTCATACGCGCGTAGGCGATGGACTGACCCAGGTGCTCGTGCTCGTGGTTCGCGACGACGAGGTAGAGGCCGCGGACGGTCGAGTCCATGCCGAAGAACCTGATGGGCTTGTCGAGATCGGCGTCGGGCGTCGCGGCGATCGCGGCGCGCAGATGGGCAAACGACTTCTTCAACGCGTCGATGACGGCCGCCTTCTCCGTGACGGACTTCTCCATGGCGGGAGAGATTCCCTCGGGCACCTTGGCGCCCGCGAAGCTCGGCAGCATGTAGTTGGCGCCGACGAGGTGCATGTACACCTCGCTCACCGAGCGCACGCCTTCGGCGGGCCGCCAGGCGAACTTCTCGGCGGGCGTGGCCTCGGCGAGGCCGAGAAGCTCCTTCTCGACGCCTGCCTGCTGGAAAAGGAAGTCGGCGCGGAAGCCGGTGGTGGGAGTCTGCGCCGTTGCGGCGGAGGCCGTGAGGACGAGGGCCGTGAGGACGAGGGCCGACGCGAGTCGCTTCATGGCAGGGTCTCCTTCTGAGACGGGATCTTATCCATCCGCGTAGAATTCGCCGATCCGAGGCGATTTCGCCCGAAGACGAACAGTGGAGGATTCATCGATGTCCAAGATCCGCATTTCCGCAGCGGCCCTCGCCCTGGCGGCCGCTCCGGCGCTCGCGCAGCTCGCGACGCCGCTTCCCAGCCCGAACGCGTCCGTCACCCAGACGATCGGCGTCACGAAGGCCGAAGTCGTCTACAGCCGCCCGGCGGTCAGGGGCCGCGTGATCTGGGGCGAGCTCGTTCCGTACGACAAGGTCTGGCGGACGGGCGCCAACGCCGTCACGAAGATCTCGTTCGACTCGGACGCCACGGTCGAGGGCCAGAAGCTCCCGGCGGGCGCCTACGGCCTCTTCACGATCCCCGGCAAGGCCGAGTGGACGGTCATTTTCAACAAGCAGTCGACGGGCGGACCCGGCGACTACGCGGCCGACAAGGACGTCCTGAGGGTCAAGGTCAAGCCCGCGGCGCTGGCCGAGAACAAGGAACTCTTCACGATCTCCTTCCCGGCCGCCTCGGCGAACGGGGCGACGCTCCAGATCGCGTGGGAGAAGCTCAAGCTGTCGCTCGCAATCGGCGTGGACACACCCGCCGTGTTCCTCCACCGCGCCAAGGATGCCGTCGCGAACGCGAAAGTGGACGACTGGCGTACGTCGCTGACCGCCGCGCGCGGCCTGCATGACCTCAAGTACGCCCCGGAGGACGCCTCGAAGTTCCTCGAGCGCTCGCTCTCGACGAAGGAGACGTTCGGCAATCTCTCCCTGAAGGCGAACGTCCTCGCGGGCCAGGGCGACAAGAAGGGCGCGATCGCGTGGGGCGAGAAGGCTCTCGCCGCCGCGCAGACGGCCGACCCGAAGCCGTTCCCCGAGCAGATCGGCGAGCTCGAGAAGTCGATCGCGAGCTGGAAGAAATAAGGTGCTACTTCGACGCGGGCGCCGCCGGCGCCCGCGTCGCGAGGTTCGCTCCGGCTCCCGCGGACACGAGATTCACGAAGAATCTGTACGCGCCGGGCACCCCGGCCGGCAGCTGCCGGAAGAACGCGTAGCCCGTGTAGACGTACGCCCCCTTCCCGACCCTCGCGAAGAGGAGGCCGCCCCGCTTGTCGCTCTCGCCGGGATCGTGCGTCGCGACCGGCGTCTCGTAACGTGGGTCCCACGTCCCCGCGAAGTAGAGGCCACGCTCCTGCACCCAGCCGTCGAAGTCGGCGGCAGAGAGCCTGTTCGGGAACGTGAGCAGCGGGTGGCCGGGCTGCGTGAACGTGACGGGCGCTTCCTCGACGGTCACGCGGTCTCGCGAGAGCTTGAACGGGTACGGGCCGAGCTCGTCCGTCACGAGCTCGCCGGTCGTGTTGTACTGAACGACGACAGTGCCGCCCTTCTCGGCGTACGCGAGAAGGCGTTGCTCGGCCTGTTTGAGGCGTGGACGCGTGTTGTACGCGCGGATGCCCGCCACGATCGCGGAGTAACGCGAGAGGTCGCCCGTCTCGAGCTCGTCGTCCGAGAGGAGCGTCACGGAGTACCCCATCTGCCTGAGCGCGTCCGGCCCCGCGTCGCCCGAGCCCATGACGTAGCCCACCGGGAGGCGCGGCGCCTTGACGTCGATGCGCAGGACGCGGGCCTCCGCGGACGGGAAGAGGGTCTGGAGCGGGATGTGCGGATAGTCGACGTGCGCGAGGCCGCGCGACTCCGTCCTGCCGCCGACGGTCGCCTCGGCCGTGAGCGTTCCCGAGGCCTGGCCGGCCGGCGGCGTCACCGTGAAGGAGAGTGACTTCTCTTCGCCCTTGGCGGCGAGGACGAACGGCGTTTCGGCCGGAGACACGGCGAAGCCCGCGGGGGTTTTCAGGCGCAGCGTGCCCGAGACGTTCGCCGCTCCCGCCACGAGCATGATGCGGACGGCCTTCCCGGCGCCGCTCCCGAACGCGTAGACCTTCTCGCCGAAGGTCGCCGTGACCGGCGGGACGATCTCGAAGGGCCTGTAGACCTCGCCCTTGACCGGGTCGGTCCGGCGGAAGACCACGGGCGTCTCGAAGGGAATCGTCGCTCCCGCGACGGACACGGCGAAGCGCGCGGTGAGAGGCGGTGCGTTCTCGGGCCGGCCGACGAGCGTCGCGTCCGCCACCGCGTAGAGGCCCTTCCCGGCCGGGGCACGCAGCCAGTAAGGCTGCGTGACGGCCTCGTCCGCGGGAAGGACGAGCGTCGCGGTTCCGCGCCTGGGCTCGTTCGCGGTAAGGGCGCCGCCGGCAAGGGGCGCAGCGGCATGAGTGACCGTCACGCCCTCGAGCGTCGCGGGAAACGCCGAGCGATTCAGGATCATCGTCGCGACCTTGACATCGGTCCCCGGCGCGGCCGACGGGTCGGCCGCGACCGCCTCGGTCCACAGGCCGAGGCACGCCCGGATCGCCTCGGCGACCTCGGCGCGCTTCGCGGAGAGGAGAGGATCGGGGATTGAAGAGGAAGACGAATAGGGAGATTCGGATTTCTTAGAAGGTGAGGAAGGCAGGGCCTCTGCAGCCGTGTCCTGAAGGCGCCCGATCGCCGTCCACGCTTCCACCAGCCCCGGGACCGACGCCGCCGGATCCGTTTCGCGAAACCCCTCCTCCACCCTTCTAAGGGTCTTTCCGACCTCTTCGCCCCTCTCTCCGTATCTCTTCCAGGTGAGGTCGACTCCCTCGAAGAGGTCGCTCGTCGCGGGCTCACCCGCGACGAGCTTGAAGTCGTTCATCCACGTGCCGCGGCGTTCGGCGGCGCCGAAGCCCTGGCTCTTGTGCATCGATCGGCTCTGGCCGGCGATCTCCGTGTACGAACGGCCGAGGAGCGGGTTGTACGCGCCGAGGTCGATCGCGATCTGCCCCGGCGCCTCCTTGCGCGGGGCGTCGCCGCCGAAGCGGAAGACGTTCCAGAGGAGGCGCTTCGCCTGCCAGGGCTTCACCCACTTCAGCTGCTCGGGGAATCGGGCGGGGTCCGCCGCGGCCGTGAACGCCTCTCCCGCGAGGATCGCCGAGGCCGTGTGGTTGCCGTGGCCGCCCTCGCCGGTCGTCGGGAATCGCGTCACGATCACGTCGGGCCGGAACGACCGGATGACCCACACGACGTCCGAGAGGACCTGTTCGTGGCCCCAGATCGCGAACGTCTCCTCGGGGTTCTTCGAGTAGCCGAAGTCGATCGCGCGCGTGAAGAACTGCCGGGCGCCGTCGATCCGGCGCGCCGCGAGAAGCTCCTGCGTGCGCAGGACGCCGACGAGCTCTCCCGTCTCGTTGCCGATCAGGTTCTGGCCGCCGTCGCCGCGCGTGACGGAGAGGTAGCCCGTCTCGAGGAGCCGGCCCTTGGCGCCCCACGCGAGGAACGCGGTGTTTTCGTCGTCCGGGTGTGCCGCGACGTAGAGCACGGTGCCGACGACGTTCAGCTTCTCGAGCTGGAGGGCGATCTCCGAGGCCGAGAGGTTCTCGGTCGGAGCGGCGGCGCGGGCCGCACCGGAGGCGGCGAGGAGCAGGACGAGAAGGGCTCGGAGCGGACAGCGCATCATGCGCCGCATTCTAGAGGGGGAGTCTCAATCCGAGACGTGTTTCCCGAACGTCTCGGCGACGAGGAACGTCCCGGCGCACGCGAGGACGAGCGTCCCGAGGGACGCCAGGAAGGCCGCGTGGTAGCCGGCGACGGGGTACCGCCGCGCCCCCTGCTCGAGGACGCCCAGCCAGTGGGCGTCGAGGATGCGGCCCAGAACGTTCTGCATGACGGCCGCTCCGAGGAATCCGCCCGCGTTCACGGTCGCCGTCGCGATTCCCGAGAAGCGTGGCGGGTTCACCTCGCGCGCGAGGACCCACGTGAGCGTGAAGCAGCTCGCCGTGAGGCCGACGAGGAAGCACAGCGGGCCGAGGAGGAACCGCGGAGGCCCCGCGGGCGGGAGCGCGATCGCGGCCCAGACCGCGGTATAGACGAGCGTGAAGAGGACGTACGGCAGCTTTCGCGCGCGGAAGATCCGGTCCGAGAGGAAGCCCGCGGCCGGCGCGCCGAAGACGACGCCGATCCCGACGAGGGACACGAGCTGGGCCGAGTCCTTCGCCGAGAGCCCGTAGACGTCGCGCATCCACGGGACCGCCCAGAGGCCGGAGAACGAGATGAGCGTCCCGTACTGGCAGAAGAAGACGAGGAACATGGGCCACGTCCGCCGGTTCCCCCACACGGTGCGGTACCCCTGCGCGACGCTCAGCTTCGGCACGGGCCCGCGCGGCAGCGGCGGCGGGAAGCCTGCGTCCTCGGGCCGGTCTCGCACGACGGCGAAGCAGAGGGCGGCGAGGGCGATCGACAGCACGGCGACGCCGCCGAAGGTCGTGCGCCAGCCCGCGAGGGAGACGACGAGCGCGAGCGGCGTCGCGGCGAGGAGGCCGCCGAGGTTCCCGGCGACCTGCGTCAGGCCCGACCACGTTCCGAACTCGTCCGGCCGGAACCAGGCGCCGATCTGCTTGAGCGTCCCGATGAAGACGACGGACGCGCCGACGCCGACGACGACGCGGGCCGCGTACGCGACGGGGAGCGCGTGCGCGGCGGCGAAGAGGGCGCCGCCGGCGCCCATGACGACGGCGCCCGCCGCGACGGCCTTGCGCGGCCCCCAGGCGTCCACGGCCGCGCCGACGACGAACTGCATTGCGGCGAACGCATAGAGGTAGAGCGCCGCCATCGTCGCGACCTCGACGCCGGTCGCCGTGAAGCTCCGCATGAGGTCCTTCGCGAGGACCGCGGGCGCGATGCGGTGGAAGTACGAAACGACGTACACGAGGGCGAGGACGCCCCAGATCAGGACGCGGCGGAAGCGGAATGAGGAGTCGATGAACGGTAGTCTATTGCCCGGCCGCTTCGCCCAGGTACGCGGCCCTCACGCGCGGGTCCTTCGCGAGGTCGGCCGCGGGCCCGGAGAGCTGGATGCGGCCGTGCTCGATGACATAGGCCGTGTCCGCGACCCCGAGCGCCCGGTACGCCAGCTGCTCGACGAGGAGCATCGTGATCCCGCGCGCCTTGAGGATCGAGAGGATCCGGAAGACCTCGTCGATCAGGAGGGGCGCGAGGCCCATCGAAGGCTCGTCGAGGAGGACGACGCGGGGCTTCGACATGAGCGCGCGCCCGATCGCGAGCATCTGCTGCTCGCCTCCCGAGAGCGTCCCGGCGAGCTGCGCGCGCCGCTCTGCGAGGCGGGGGAAGGACGCGAAGACGTCGCCGAGGAGGCGCTGGATCTCGGCCTTCGGCGTCCGGCCGAGGTGCGGAAACGCCCCGAGCAGGAGATTGTCGTCCACGCTCTGGTCCGGGAAGACGCGGCGGTTCTCGGGTACGTGCGCGACGCCGAGGCGCGCGATCGTGTGCGCCTTCTCGCCGGTGAGCGGGCGGCCCTCGAGCGTCACGGAGCCGGAGGCCGGCTGCAGGAGGCCGGAGATCGTCCGGAGCATCGTGGTCTTTCCGGCGCCGTTCGAGCCGATCACGGCGACGAGCTTTCCGTCCGGGACGGAGAGCGAGATTCCGTGAAGGGCCTCGAGCGGCCCGTAACGCACGACGAGGTCCTTCACCTCAAGCACCGGCGGCCTCCGGGGCGGCGCTCGTGCCGAGGTAGGCGGCGATGACCTGCGGGTTCTTCTGGATCGCGGCCGGACGGCCCTCGGCGATCTTCTCGCCGAAGTCGAGGACCGTGATGATGTCGGAGACGGACATCACGAGGTCCATGTGGTGCTCGATGAGGAAAACTGCCAGACCGCGCGCCTTGAGCTTCACGATGAGGGCGGCGACGGCCGCGATCTCGCCGGACGTCAGGCCCGCGGCAGGTTCGTCGAGGAGGATGAGGCGCGGGTCCTGGGCGAGGGCGCGCGCGATCTCGAGGAGGCGCTGTTTGCCGTAGGGGAGGTTGCGGGCGCGTTCGCCCGCGAGGTCCGCGATCCCGACGAAGTCGAGGAGCTGCAGCGCGCGCGCGCGCGCCGCGCGCTCCTCGCGCACCGCGCGGGGCGTCCGGAGGAGCACGTGCCCGAGGCCGCCGTGGAACGTGTGGTGGAGGCCGACGAGGACGTTCTCGAGGACGGTCATGTCTCCGAAGAGCGCGACGTTCTGGAACGTGCGCGCGATCCCGGCCTTCGAGACCGCGAACGGCGTCGCCTTCTCGAGCGTCTTCCCCGCGAACGCGACGCCGCCGCCCGTCGGGCGGTAGACGCCCGAGAGGAGGTTCACGGTCGTGGACTTTCCCGAGCCGTTCGGGCCGATCAGGGCGTGGACGGTGCCGCGCCGGATCGCGAGGTCGAGCTGGTCCACCGCGACGAGCCCGCCGAACGCGATCGTGAGGCCGGAGGTCTCGAGGAGCACGTCGTCGGCGGCCGGCTTCTCGTCTTCCGCGCGCACGACGATGCCCGTGTCGCCCGAAGGGCTCACCGCCGGCGCGGCGACGACCGCCCCCCGCCGTCCGAAGGAGAACACACGCTTGAGGAGGCCCGCGAGGCCGCCCGGCAGGAAGTAGAGCGTGAAGAGGAGGAGCCCGCCGAACGCCATGAGCTGGTAGTCCGCGAAGCGGTTGAAGACGTCCGGCAGGACGACGACGACGACGCAGCCGAGGACGTTCCCGAGGAGCGAGCGCGTCCCGCCGAAGATGAGGGCGATCAGGAAGAGGATCGAGAGCTGGAGCGAGAACGTCGTCGGGCCGACGTACTTGTCGATGTGAATGAAGAGCGCGCCCGCGAGGCCCGCGAGCGCCGCCGAGAGGACGAAAACCGAGAGCTTGTAGCGGTAGCGGCTGATGCCGGAGCACTCGGCCGCGATCGAGCTCTCCTTGAGCGCCTCGAACGCGCGCCCCCAGTAGCTCGACGCGAGGCGGTTCACGGCGAGGAGCGCCAGGAGCATGAGCGGGTAGACGAGGAAGTAGAGGTTGTTGTTCTCGAAGTCGAACCGCCCGAATGTCAGCTTCGGGATGTTCTGGATGCCGAGCGAGCCCTCCGTGAGCGGCTCGGCCTCGTTCACGACGGTCTGGACGATGAGGCCGAAGGCGATCGTCGAGACCGCGAGGTACGGCCCCGAGAGGCGCAGGGCCGGGACGCCCAGGAGGAGGCCGAAGAGCGCGCCCATCGCGATCCCGGCGAGCGCGGCCGGGAGGAACGGCCAGTGCGTCTTCGTGACGAGGATCGCGGCCGTGTAGGCGCCCGCCGCGAAGAGCCCGGCGTGCCCGACGGAGACGTCGCCGGAATAGCCGACGACGAGGTCGAGGCCCGCGACGAGGATCACGTAGATGCAGACCTTGCAGGCGACGCTGTGGACGTAGTACGGGTTCTTCGTCACGAACGGGACGAAGAGGAACGCGAGGGCGGCGGCGAGGGCGAGGATCCGCGCGGTCTTCGACACCGGGTCAGACCTTCTTGATCGTCTTCTTGCCGAAGAGGCCGGACGGCTTGATCAGGAGGATGAGGATCAGGAGGACGAAGCCCGGCGTGTCCTTGTAGCCCGTCGAGACGTAGCGGGCCGTGAGCTGCTCCGAAAGGCCGAGGAGGAGCCCGCCCACGAGGACGCCGAGCCCGGACTGCAGCCCGCCCACGATCGCGACGGCGTAAGCCTTCGTGCCGAGGAGCGTCCCCATCGTGGCGCTCGCGAGCGTGAGCGGAGCGACGAGGACGCCCGAGACGCCCGCGATCGCGGAGGCCAGGACGAACGAGAACGTGATGACGAGCGGGACGTTGATCCCCATGAGCGCAGCGGCGTCCTTGTCGGCCGCGACCGCCGTTACGGCCTTGCCCCAGATCGACTTGCGGCGGAAGAGCTCGACGAGCGCCATGATGAGAGCGGCCGCGCCGATCACGAGCAGCTCCTGCGGGAGCGCGCGGACACCCGCGAATGTGAGCGGTGCGTCGCCGAGGGGCGAGGGGAAGCGCGTGTCGTCCGTGCCCCAGATCCGCTCGGCGACGTTGCGCGCGATGATCCCGAGCGCCACCGTCGCAAGGATCCAGCTCACGGCCGAGCGCGTCTTGAGCGCGGGCCGGATCGCGGTCGTCTCGAGGACGATCCCGAGGAGGCCTCCCACGATGCAGGAGGCCGCGAGCGCCCCCGCGTACCCGAGCTTCCACGTCGTGGCGGCCGTGAGGCCCGTGAGGGCGCCGAGCATGAGGAACTCGCCCTGCGCGAAGTTGATCGTGCGCGAGGTCGAGAACGTGATGTTGTAGCCGAAGGCGAGGAGCGCGTAAATCATCCCGACGGCGACGCCGCTCAGGATCAGCTGCAGAAAGTCCGTCATCGGACGATGGGCGCTCCCCGTGCCTTCCCGCGGGTCTACTTCGGCGGCTGGACCTCTCCGGCTCCGACGACGCCCATCTGGACCTGCTCGCGATGGATGGCCTCGTGGTCGGTCTTGCTGAAGGGCTTCGCAAACGTCGCGATGACGCCCGCGTAAGGCTTCTTGAAGTCCTCGAGGGCGGCCTTGATCTTCGGGCCTTCGGTGCCGCCGGCCTGCTCGATTGCCTGCGCGAGGAGGTACATCGAGTCGTAGCCCTGCGCGGCCGCGACGGCCGAGGGGATGCGCTCCACCGAGAACTTCTTCTGGTAGTCCGCGATGAACTGCTTGGCCCTCGCCGAGGTCGCGCCCTTCTGGATGAACGTCTGCGGCATCGTGGCGCCGTCGCCGTTCGGGCCGGCCGCGTCGATGAAGTTCGACATCGAGAGCGTCCAGCTGCCGACCATCGGGACCTTCCAACCGAGCTTCTGCATGCCGTTCGCGACCTGCGCGAGCTCGGGACCGATCCCGTAGCAGAGGAGCGCCTCGGCGCCGGCCTTGCGGGCCTCCTGGAGCTGCGGCGTCATGTCGGTGTCCTTGATCTTGAACTTGCCGACGGTGACGGCCGTCATCTTCCGCGTCGCGAGGGCCTCTTCCATCTTCTGGCGGCCGTTCTGCCCGTAGTTCGTCTCGTCGCACAGGAGCGCGACCTTCTTGAACTTCCGCTTGTCGACGCCCTCCGAGACGATCATCTCGGCCTGGATCGGGTCGCCCGCCGCGATCCGGAACACGTAGTTGTCGGGGAAGTCCTTGAAGAGCTCGTTGACCGGCGCGCCGGCCGAGACGTTGATGAGGAGCGGGACCTTCGCCTCCATCGGGTACTTGTAGGAAGCGAGGGCGACGCCCGTGTTGATCGGGCCGAGGACGGCGGCGACCTTCTCGTTCGAGACGAGGTCCTGCATGACCTGAGCGCCGCGCTCGTTGACCGCCTGGTCGTCGCGCTCGGCGAGCTCGATCTTGCGGCCGAGGACGCCGCCCTTGGCGTTGATCTCGTCGGCGGCGAGCCGTACGCCGTTGCGCATCGACAGCCCCATGGGCGAAGAGCCGCCCGAGAACGGGCCGTAAACGCCGATCTTGATCGGGTCGGCAGCGAAGGCGCCCGACGCGAGGACGAGGGCCGCGGCGCCGGCAAGAATTCGGGAAACGCGCATCTTCTGGCCTCCTGATTTGCTGGTGAGCCGGCAGAATAGGGCCGAACGCGGCGGAAAGTCGAGCGCGTTGCGTCCCACGAGGACCTCGACGCCGTCGATCGAGACGGCGAGCGGATGATATTCAGTGATCCCCTGCCCCACCTCGCGCCGTATGACATTACGATTGCCGTTCGACGGCGCCCGACGATGAAGACCATCCTCCGTGAGCCGCTCCTCCATTTCCTCGCTGTCGGAGCGCTTCTCTTCCTCGTGGCGGGCGGGACGGGCGGCGCCGGAACCGGCTCGGGCCGGATCGCGATCCAGGCCGGGCAGGTCGAGAGCCTGGCCGCCGGCTTCGCGCGCACGTGGCAGCGGCCCCCGACCGCGGCGGAGCTCGAGAGTCTGGTCGACGACGCCGTCCGGGAGGAGATCGCGACCCGCGAGGCGTCCGCCATGGGTCTGGATCGCGGCGACACGGCCATCCGGCGCCGCCTCCGGCAGAAGTTCGAGCTCCTCGCGGAAGACGCCGCGGAGGCGGCCGCTCCCTCCGACGCGGAGCTCACCGCGTACATCCAGAAGCACGCCGACGCGTATCGGGTGGAGCCGCGCGTGGGGCTGCCGCCTCTCGCCGAGGTTCGTCCGCGGGCGGAGCGCGAGGTCCTCGCCGCCCGGAAAAAGGCGAAGCTCGACGCGCTCTACGAACCGCTCCTCCGGAAGTACCGCGTCACGGTCGCGCCGCCGAAGGCGGCTCCGGCGGGAGGCGCGCCCCCTTGTCGCGCCGCGGCGCTCTCCTCGTGGCGGCTGCGCTACTCGTCGCACGTGCCCGGGGCGCGGATGCGCACGAGGCGCGGCCGGGGTTCCTCGAGCTGCGCGAGACCGGGCCGGAGACGTACGGGTTCCTCTGGAAGGCGCCGTCGGGCGGCGACGCGGTGGAGATCGGGGTCGCTCCTTCCATCCCGGCCGGCTGCCGGCTCGCGACGACCGGCGGGCAGGCGCTTCCTCCGGGCGCGACCCTCGTACGCGGGACGCTCACGTGTGCGGGCGGCATCGCCGGCAAGACGATCGCGATCGCGGGACTCGAGACGACTGTCACGGACGTCCTCGTGCGGGTCTTCCACGCCGACGGGCGCCTCGAGAGCCACCTGCTCCGGCCCGCGAGTCCGGCGGTGACGCTCGGCTCGGCGACCACGGGGCGGCAGCGCGCTGCGGGATACGTCCGACTCGGCGTCGAGCACATCCTGATGGGCGTCGACCACCTGCTCTTCGTGCTCGGGCTCCTCCTGATCGTCTCGGACCGGTGGGCGCTCGTGAAGACGATCACGTCCTTCACGGTGGCGCACAGCCTGACGCTTGCGGTCGCGACGCTCGGCCTTGCGCGTGCGCCGCTCCCGCCGCTCAACGCGGCGATCGCGCTCAGCATCCTTTTCCTCGGGCCCGAGATCGTCCGCACGTGGCGCGGCGAGACGAGTTTCACGATCCGCCACCCGTGGGTCGTCGCGTTCGCGTTCGGCCTCCTCCACGGATTCGGCTTCGCCAGCGGCCTCACGTCCATGGGCTTGCCGCAGGCGGAGATCCCGCTCGCGCTCCTCCTCTTCAACGTCGGCGTCGAGATCGGACAGCTGTTCTTCGTCGCCCTGATCCTCCTCCTCGAGCGGTCGTTCCGGACGCTCGAGATCCGCTGGCCGCGGTGGGTCGAGGCGCTGCCGGGCTACGCGGTCGGCTCCCTCGGCGCGTACTGGACGATCCAGCGGACCGCGATGCTCTTCGGGGCGGCGCGATGAGGCGAGCGAAGCCGGAGGCCGTCCTCGCCCTCCTCGTTCTCGCGCTCGCGATGTCGCCGGCGCACGCCCACGTCGAGCGCGGCGACGCCGCCGGCTTTCTCGCCGGGTTGGCGCATCCGATCTCGGGGTGGGACCACGTCCTCGCGATGGTCTCGGTCGGGCTCTGGGGCGCGCAGCTCGGCGCCCCGGCGGTCTGGCTCCTGCCCGTCACGTTCCCGATGGTGATGGCGTTCGGCGGCTTTCTCGGCCTCGTGGGTGTGCCGCTACCCGGGGTCGAGACCGCGATCGCGCTCTCGGCGGTCCTCCTCGGCCTCGTGGTCGCGCGCGAGGCGCGGCCGCCCGTCTGGATCGCGGCGGCGCTCGTCGGGTTCTTCGCGATCTTCCACGGCCACGCGCACGGCACCGAGCTGCCCGCGGGCCAGAGCGGCCTCCTCTACAGCCTCGGGTTCGTAGCGGCGACGGGGTGCCTCCATCTTTGCGGCATCGCGATCGGGCTCGTCCACCGCTGGCGGTGGGGCCGGATCACGCTCCGCGTCGCGGGAATCCTGGTCACGATCGCCGGATTCGGATTTCTCTGGAAGGCAATCAGATGAGGACGCGCGTGCTGTGCGGCCTCGCGCTTGCCGGCGCACTCCTCGGTCCCTTGCACGCTGAGGCGCACCTCGTCACGACGGGCCTCGGGCCCGTCTACGACGGGATCGGACACTTCTTCCTGACGCCCGAGGACCTCGTGCCGGCCGTTGCCCTCGCGCTCTATGCGGGGCTGCGCGGCGCGCGTCCGGGCCGGTTTGCGCTGTTCATTCTCCCGGCGGCGTGGCTCCTCGGCGGGCTCGCGAGCGTCGCCGCGGGCGCCGAGCCGCGCTTTCCGCTCGCGCCGGTCTCGTTCCTCGCCCTCGGCGTCCTCGTCGCGGCGAACCTGAAGCTGCCCGACGCGGCGGTCGCGGCGCTCGCGGCCGCGCTCGGCCTCGCGCACGGTTTCTGGAACGGCGCCGCGCTGGCTGCCGGCCCCGGCGGCCTCGGCCTCGTCGGGATCGCCTTCGCGCTCTTTGCCGTCGTCGCGCTCGCCTCCGCGCTCGTCGTCTCCCTGAGGAAGCCGTGGACGCACGTCGCGGTGCGCGTCACGGGGAGCTGGATCGCCGCGGTGGGACTCCTCCTCCTCGGCTGGACGCTGCGGACGGCGCACTGAAGACCCCTCAGACCGGCGGCCTCTTCCGGTGCCACTCCGTCCGCGCCTGCACCTGCGCGCCGAGCGCGACGAGCGTCTCATCCGAGAACGCGCGGCCCGTGAGCTGGAATGCCGTCGGAAGGTTGTTCTCGCCGAAGCCGTTCGGGACGACGAGCGCGGGCTGGCCGGCGAGGTTGCCAGCCGCGATGACGCCGGGGCCGCCGCTGATCCCGGGGTAGACGTTCTCGAAGTCGGGCCCGATCGGGTACGCCACGCTCGCGCGCGCGGGCGAGACGAGCGCGTCGAACTTCGCGTAGAGCGCGCCGAGCGCCTTTTTCATCGGCGCGCGCAGGCGCATCGCCTGGATGTAGTCCACGGCGAAGACCATGGAAGCCGCGTAGCCGCCCCAGCGGTCGTTCGGGACCTTCAGCTCCTTCGCGCGGCCGCTCTCGACGAGGTCGCGGAACGCGCTCGCGCCCTCGGCCGCGACGATCGTCCCGACGGCGGGCCCGTACGGAAAGTCCGGGAACTCGACGTCCGGGACGACGTCGCAGAACGACCCGAGGACATTCAGCG
>JBBQDQ010000060.1:0-17311 GCA_038319835.1 Thermoanaerobaculia bacterium
CGCCGTCGACATGCTCGTGACGGACGTCGTGATGCCGGAGATGGGTGGCCGCGAGCTCGCCGACCGGGTCCGATCCGAACGCCCGAAGATCAGGATCCTCTACATGAGCGGCTACACGGACGACGGGGTCATGCGTCACGGCATCATCGACGCCGACATCGCATTCCTGCAGAAGCCCTTCTCGCCGCTCGTCCTCGCGCGAAAGGTCCGCGAGATCCTGGACGCGCCGGCCTGAACGGCGTGCGGAGTATTCTCTAAAGAGCCGGAGGAGCAGGCGTGGGTCTTTTCTCGAAAGGCGGCGGCGCGAGCGGCGGTCTGAAGGCCGGATTCCGCGAGATGAAGTGGGGCGACCAGCCGCACAAGGACATGGAGGTCCTCGACGATCACGGCGAGGAGAAGTTCTGCCACCTCGAGAAGGACGACCTCACCTGGAGCGGCGCGCCCCTCGACAAGATCGTCTACCAGTACTGGAGCAACCGTTTCTCGGACGCGCACATCGAGATCCCCCCCGTCTCGGCGGACCGCGTCCTCCGGGACCTCCAGGAGGGATGGGGCCGCCCCGAGCAGCCGAACAAGTTCATCGAGGACTTTGTCTGGCGCAACAAGGCGACCGGTCCGGAGGCGAGCGAGGCCGTCTTCAGCCGGAACCCGAACACGCGCGCCGCGACGCTTGTGATCTCGAGCAGCTATATCAAGGCGAAGAAGGCCCTCGCAAAGAGCAAGCCGCCGGCGCGCTGAACGCCCGGGGGCTAACGGACGCAGTCTTCGGACGCGCTCGCCACGGTTGCCTCGGTCCCGCCGAGGAGCTTCCAGTCGCCGCCCATCGTCGTCGACCCGTCCGTGACGTCTTTTCGGTCGGGGTTCACCCGCGCGCCGCGCACGCCCGGCGGCGCCTGGACGATCGCGTGGAAGCTCACGACCTCACCCGGCGGGATGACGGCGACATCCGCGGTCGCCTGGCCGCTCGAGAGGTAGTTGCCGCGGCTGTCCATGATCCTCACGGAGACGACGACGTTGCACGCGGCCTTGAAGCCGCCGTTGCGGACAGTCCCGTTCACGCGGACGCCGCCGGTCGGGTCCACGACCCCGTCGTTCGTGACCATCGTGACGCGGACGCTCGCGCTGGACACGGCCGGCTCGGGCTCCGGCGTGGCCGTGGCCGCTGCCTCCGGTGTCGCCGCCGGAGCGGGCGACTGCGTGGAGGGGCTCCCGCTGATCGTCACGAGCGAGCCCTTGCCTTTCGCGCCGGCGCCGAGCCTCCGCTCGCGCGCGACGTCCTGCAGCGTGCGCGGGCCAGCGGAGACGGGCCGCGGCGTGGGCGCCGGAGTGGCCTCGGGCGAGGGCGCGGCTGCCGCGGCCTGCAGGAGGACGAACCCGAGCGCCAGGACGCTCACGGGCAGTCCTCCGAGAAGTTCAGGACCTCGCCCTCGACGCGAGCCACCCGCTGCGAGTTCGTCCGGGCCGGGCCCTCCGCGAGGACGTCGGGGGCCCTCTCCTGCGATCCGCGCACGCCCGGGGGCACCTTCAGGCGCCCGCCGAACGGAACCGCGCCGCCCGGGGACACGACCTTGACGTCCGTCGTCGTTTCCCCTTTCGACAGGAGGACGCCGTGCTCGTCGAACGTGCGCAGAAACAGGCGCACGCGGCAGGCGCGCACGGGCCCCGTGTTGCGCACCCGTCCGTAGACGGAGAGATACCCGTCCGTGACGGCGCCGTTGTCCTGCAGCTCCTCGACCCGCAGGGGTCCCTGCGCTTCGGGCGGAGCACCTTCCCCCGCGCCGTCCTTGAGCGGCACGAGCTTGCGCTCGCGGGCGACGTCCGCCAGCGAGCGCGCTTTCGGCGTCTCGGAGAGCGTCGGCGCCGGGGTCGGCGTCACCGCGGGTGCAGGCGTCGCCGCGGTCGCCGCAGCCAGGATCAGAGGGGCCAGGGACATGGACATCCCGCCGATTATCCGACAACCACCCGCGTGGCCAGTTTCGTCCCGAACAGCCTCTCGAAGAGCTTCCCCTTCTTCTTCAGCGCCCAGAGTTCGAGATCGCACGCCGACCGCGCGCTGAGCGTCAGGTGAGCCTTCTTGCCGCGGAGGGTGACGCGCGCGCGCGTCACGAGGCCGCGGTGCGTCCGGTCGAGGGCGTCGGCCACCCGCAGGAGCGCCGCGAGCTTCTCGACGACGGGCTTCTTCCACGGGTCGAGCGACCGGAACGCCTCGTGCGAGGGGTCGGGCGGCGCCTTGCGGTGGTAGCGGGCGACGAGGGCGATGACCTCGACCTCGTCCTGCGTGAAGCCCTTCAGGTCGCCGTGGCGGATCAGGTAGTGCGAGTGGTGGTGGTGGCGGGCATAAGCGACCGAGAGGCCGAGGTCGTGCAGGAGGGCCGCGTGCTCGAGCCACTCGCGCTCGAGCGCAGTCAGCTGATGGAGCGCGTGCGTCTGGTCGAAGATCCCGACCGCGAGGTCGCGCACGCGCTCGGCGTGGCGCGGCGGCGCTCCCGACCGGGACGCCAGTCGGCGGACGGACTCGCGCCGGACGTTCCGCTCGCCCGGACGCCTGCGGGCCGGCAGCGGGGACTCGAGGACGAGCGCGTCGCGCAGCGAGCGCTCCGAGGCGAGGAGCGTCTCGATCCCGAACGCCCGGAAGAGCTCCTGCAGCAGGATCGCGCCGGCCGTGACGATGTCGGCGCGGTCCGCGTCGAGGCCGCCGATCCGCGCCTTCTGCTTCAGCGTCGAGGACACGAGGAGGTCGACGACTTTCTTGAGGTCCCGCCGCGACAGCGCACGGTGGCCCGCTCCGGCGCCTTCGCGGCCGTTCAGGTGCGCGGCAATCTCGGCGACCGCGAGGATCGTGCCCGACGTGCCGACGGCGGTCTTGATCTTCGCCCGCGCGACGGGCTTCTCGAGGCGCTTCAGGCGCGAACGGACGGACTTGCGCAGGGCTTTCTCGTCGGACGACGAGAGCGGATCGGACGAGACGTGGAGGTCCGTCAGGCGCACGGCGCCGAGGTCGAGGCTCTCGGCGAGGAGGACCTTCTCGCCGGTGGCGACTACGACCTCCGTCGAGCCACCCCCGATGTCGAGGACGAGCAGCGGGTCGCAGGACGGCGGCAGGTCCGCCCGGACTGCGCGGGTGATGAGGCGCGCTTCCTCCTCCCCGGAGATCACGGCGAGGCGGATACCCGTCTCGCGCCGCGCGCGGCGGACGAACTCACCGCCGTTTGCGGCCTCGCGGACCGCGCAGGTCGCAACGGCCGCAATCGACTCAGCCCCCGCCGCGCGCGCGAGCGCCGCGTACCGGGCGAGGCAGTCGAGGCCGTCCTCCATCGCCTCCTCGGAGAGCGCGCCCTCGGCAAGCGTCTGCTGCCCGAGGCGGACCATCTCCTTCTCGCGCAGGATCTCGAACGCGTGTCCCGGATCCTCTGGATCGCGCCGCGCCACGAGGAGCTTGATCGAGTTCGAGCCGACGTCGATCGCCGCGAGGATCTTGCCGGCCGCCATCTTCACAGGACGTTATCCCAGGTTCTGTAATCTCGGCTCGAAGATGAGCGCGTTTCCGCCGCAGGACCTGCCCCGCCCGTGGGGCGTCGCGGTCTCTCATTACCAGGTCGAGGGCGGGGATGTTCGTCCTGCCCTCCGCCGTGATCGCGGAGTTCGGCAGGCAATCGGCTGCGCGGTGAGGGACGCCGGGCTCGGGCGCGCTCTCGCCCTCGTGCTCCTCGCATCGGCCGGAGCCCGCGCCGAGGAGACGTGCGGGCCGCTCTTCGTGATCGCCCGGAGCCTGAACGCGAACGTCGTCCTCTACGAGGCCGCGTACCGGCGCGACGGAACGCTCGACCCGGAGAAGCCGCTGACCGTTTCGTGGCGCCTCGACGCGCAGGACGGCCGCCGCGAGGGTCTCAACTTCATCGAGCGGATGCGAGCCTACGGCGTGTCTTCGTGACCTCCACGAAGGGCCTCCTCCCGCACGTCACGTCGGTCGAGCTCACGGGCGCCGACCTCGAGACGTCACTCCCGGTCACCGAGCGGTTCGTGCCCTGACGCCCGGAAAAGGGCGGCGAAGCGCGGCCGACCCGCGCCCCGCCGGTGGATGGGGGTTGAAGACCTCGAAAGCCCGGAGGAATGGCTCCGACGAGGCCGCCGACGGGAGGGCGTACCCGCGAAGGCGCCCTCGTGTTGCCACGTGATAGCCCTACGTCTTGAGGGCAGCGAGTGCCCTCTGTAAAGACGACGTCACGAGAGGACCGGAAGGTGGCTTCGATCACCTTCCCGCCGAATTAACACCACCCACGCTCACGGTTCATCGCGCTCAGGGAGAGTCCACGCGGAAAAGGAGGACTCTTCCATGTCGAAACGGACTTCCGCCGTCCCTCGCGTCGCCCTCGCGGTCGCGATCGGCGCCTTTCTCTGCGTCCTGGCTCCGTCCGCGCAAGCCCAGGTCACCGCAGCCTCCGGATACGTCCCGCCGGACGACAAGCCGTCGATGAAGGTGGGCCTTACCCTGTTCGCCGACTACACGTACACCGACTCTCCCATTGCGGCGAACGCCGACGGCAGCATCTACAACCCGAATGCGTTCAACATCGGCCGCGCGTACCTGAACTTCACCGGCCAGCTCCACCACCTGCTCTCGTACCGCGTCACGACGGACCTCGTCCGGGTGACGGACACGACAGGCACGCTTTCCGGCAGCTACGCGGTCCGCGTCAAGTACGCCTTCGCGCAGTTCAACATGGACGACTGGCTCCCGAACGGCTCCTGGGCCCGCTTCGGCCTCCAGCAGACCCCGTACATCGATTACGCCGAGGGCATATACCGCTACCGGTTCCAGTCCCCCACCATGGTCGACAGGGACGGCTTCCTGACGTCTTCCGACCTCGGCCTCTCCGCTCACGTCAACTTCCCGAACAATTACGGCGACGTCCACGTCGGCTACTACAACGGCGAGGGCTACAACAGGGCCGAGGCGAACGACCAGAAGGGCTTCGAGATGCGCGCGTCGCTCCGGCCGCTCCCGGGCGTCACGATCGCGAAGGGCTGGCGGGTCACGGGCTTCGTCGTCTCCGATAACGTCGCGAAGGGCCAGAAGAGAAACCGGTGGCTCGTCGACGCGACGTTCGAGAACCCGTCTGTCAACGCGGGCTTCACGTACATCGAGGCGACGAACCAGTCGGCGCCCGGCTCCATCGAGGTCAAGCCGAAGGACTGGTCCGTCTGGGTGACGCCGCGCACGCCGTTCGGCCTCGAGGGCCTCATCCGGTACGACGAGCTCAAGCCGAGCCAGCTCACCGACCAGAGACAGAAGCGCACGATCGTCGGCATCGCGTACTGGTTCAACTTCGGCCACGGGATCGTCTCGTCGATCATGGCGGACTACACGCAGGAAGTGTTCGACAACTACACGCCCGCGAAGGCCGACAACAAGTTCTACGCGCTCCACACGCTCTTCAACTTCTGACGCCTCTTTTCACCCGGCGAGAGCGCTTCATACCGGCTTAACAGGGATCACACATCGTGACGGCGAAGCCGCTCCGGGCAAACCATTAGGAGAAATACGATGACGACGACCCGCTTCAAAGCCACCCTCATCGGACTCTCGGCGGCCCTGCTGCTCGGCTCGACGGCCGGCGCGCAAACGGTCCAGATCAACGGCGCGGGGGCCACGTTCCCCTTCCCGATCTACTCGAAGTGGTTTGACGAGTACCACAAGGCCCGCCCGAACGTCGAGATCAACTACCAGTCGATCGGCTCCGGCGGCGGCATCCGCC
This sequence comes from Thermoanaerobaculia bacterium, assembly GCA_038319835.1. Taxonomy (GTDB): domain Bacteria; phylum Acidobacteriota; class Thermoanaerobaculia; order UBA5066; family UBA5066; genus Fen-183. Next base: position 5,757 of record JBBQDQ010000060.1, read on the forward strand.
AGCTCGCGAACGAGACCGTATTCTTCGGCGCCTCGGACGGCCCGATGACGAACGACCAACTCGCGGCGGCGCCCGGCGCCGTGCTCCACTTCCCCACGGTCCTCGGAGCGGTCGTGCCCTCGTACAACATCCCGGGCGTCACCGCGAGCCTGCACTTCACGGGCGCGATCCTCGCGGAGATCTACCTCGGGACGATCACGAAGTGGAACGACCCGCAGATCACGAAGCTCAATCCCGGCATCGCGCTCCCGGCGACGGACATCACGCCGGTCCACCGCTCGGACGGCTCCGGCACGAACTACATCTTCTGTGACTACCTGTCGAAGGTGTACCCCGAGTTCAAGAAGAAGGTCGGCATCGCGACGTCCGTCAATTGGCCGGGCGGCGTCGGCGGCAAGGGCAACGAAGGCGTCTCGGGCCTCGTGAAGCAGACGCCGGGCGCCATCGGCTACGTCGAGCTCATCTACGCAATCCAGAACAAGATCAGCTACGGCCTCGTCCAGAACCACGACGGCAAGTTCGTGAACGCCTCCCTCGAGAGCGTCACGGAGGCGGCCCAGGGCGCCGCGATGGCGATGCCGCCCGACTTCCGCGTCTCGATCACGAACGCTCCGGGGGCGGGCGCGTACCCGATCTCCTCGTTCACGTGGATGCTGTTCTACGAGAACCCGAAGGACAAGGCGCGGGCGAAGATCATGGTCGACTTCTTCAAGTGGGCGCTGACCGACGGCCAGAAGTACAGCGCCGGCCTCGGCTACGCTCCCCTTCCGAAGGAAGTCGTGGCCCTCGAGATGAAGGCGCTCGGAAAAATCAAGCTCTAGGCCCGGGAGAACGGCGATGTCGAGCAGCCCGGCTTCACGGCGCAAAAGCGGGGACCTCGGGTTCCGCATGGGGACGGGCTTTTTCGCCGCGCTCATCGTCCTTCTCGTCGCGGGGATCGCGTTCGTCCTCTGGCGCGAGTCCCGCCTTTCGATCGCGAAGTTCGGACTTCTCTTCTGGAAGACCAAGACCTGGGACCCGGTCGCCGGCGACTTTGGCGCCCTGCCCTTCATCTGGGGCACCCTCTATTCGTCGTTCCTCGCCCTCCTGATCTCGACGCCCGTCGGGCTCGGAATCGCGATCTTCCTCTCGGAGCTCTCCCCGCGTTTCCTGAGGACGCCTCTCGCGTTCCTGACGGAGCTCCTCGCCGCGATCCCCTCCATCGTCTACGGGCTTTGGGGCGTCTTCGTCCTCGTTCCGCTCGTCAGGCAGCTCGAGGTCGCGATGCCCGAGGGCCTGCGCAAGACGCCGCTCTTCTCGGGTCCGCCGGTCGGCGTCGGAATGCTCGCGGCGGCGCTCGTCCTCGCTGTCATGGTCATTCCGTTCACGTCCTCGGTCGCCCGCGAGGTCCTGAAGGCGGTGCCCCAGACCCAGCGCGAGGCGGCGTACGCGCTCGGGGCGACGCGCTGGGAGGCGATTCAGGTCGCGATGCGCTACGGGCGCACGGGCATCCTCGGCGCCGTGATTCTCGGTCTTGGCCGCTCGATCGGCGAGACGATGGCCGTCACGATGGTCATCGGGAACAGTCCGCGCGTCACGGCATCTCTCTTCTCGCCCCAATACACGATGGCCGCCGTGATCGCGAACGAGTTCACCGAGGCCGCGGACGACCTGTACCTGTCCGCCCTCATCGAGATCGGCCTCGTCCTGTTCGCGATCACTCTCGTCATCAACGCAGCCTCGCGCTTTCTGATCTGGAGCGTCAACCGCGAGGTCAAAGTGGAGACGGCGAAGACGGCCGGCCTCCCGGCGTCCGCGCCCGAGGCCACGTGAATCGCACGTTCCGGCGCAAGGCCCTCTCGAACGTCGTGGTCGGGCTCTGCGGCGCCTCCGTGCTCCTCGCGCTCGTTCCGCTGTTTTTCGTCTTCTTCTATGTCCTCAAGCAGGGCTTCTCCTCGCTGAGCTGGGACTTCTTCACGAAGATGCCGAAGCCCGTCGGCGAGAGCGGCGGCGGCATGGCGAACGCAATCGCGGGCACGCTGATCCTGATCGCAATCGCATCTTCCCTGGCGATCCCGGTCGGCCTCATTTCCGGCGTCTACCTGTCCGAATACCCGAAGTCGAGGCTCGCGACCACGGTCCGTTTCACGGCCGACGTCCTGAACGGGATCCCGTCGATCGTGATCGGGATATTCGCGTACGCGCTCGTCGTGCTGCCCGTCAAGCACTTCAGCGCGCTCGCGGGCGGCATCGCCCTCGGATTCATGATGATCCCGATCATCACGCGGACGACGGAGGAACTCCTCAACCTCGTGCCCCCGACTCTCCGGGAAGGCGCGCTCGCCCTCGGCGCGACGCGCTCGCGAGCCGCGTTCACGGTCATGCTTCCGGCGGCGCTGCCGGGCATCATCACCGGCATCCTGCTCTCCCTCGCCCGGATCGCGGGCGAGACGGCCCCGCTGCTCTTCACGTCCTTCTCGAACCGCTTCTGGTCGACGTCGCTCAACCAGCCGATCGCGTCCCTCACCGTGCAGATCTATACGTACGCGATCTCGCCGTACGAGGACTGGCACCGGCAGGCCTGGGCGGGCGCACTCGTCCTCGTGTCCCTCATCTTCCTCTTCTCGGTCCTCGCGCGCGTCGTCACGAAGCGCCTCGAGAGGATGCACCGAACATGATGGAGAACGCCGTGACCGAAACCGCCGCCAACCCGCATCCGTCGCCGTCTCCCGCCGCCGGAACGGCCGCGGCCGGCGGCCCACTGCTCCGGGTCCGCATCGAAGCGCGGCGCCTGAACTTCTTCTACGGGTCGAACCAGGCGCTGCACGACATCTCGATCCCGATCCGCGAAACGTCCGTGACGGCCCTCATCGGGCCGTCCGGCTGCGGGAAGTCGACATTCCTCAGGTGCCTGAACCGGATGAACGACATCATCCCGGAGACGCACGTCGAGGGCGACGTCCTCCTCGACGGCAACGACATCTACGGCGCGGGAGTCGACGTCGTGGACCTCCGGCGCCGCGTCGGTATGGTCTTCCAGAAGTCCAATCCGTTCCCGAAGTCCATCTTCGACAACGTGGCCTACGGCCTGAGCATCAACGGCACCCGGAGCGGCTCGGAGCTCGTGGAGGCGGTCGAGTCGGCGCTCGTCAGGGCGGCTCTCTGGGACGAGGTCAAGGACCGGCTGAAGACGTCCGCGCTCGGCCTCTCGGGCGGGCAGCAACAAAGGCTCTGCATCGCCCGAGCGCTCGCGGTCGAACCGGAGGTGCTCCTCATGGACGAGCCCTGCTCGGCGCTCGACCCGATCGCGACCGGCAAGGTCGAGGAGCTCATCTTCGCGCTCAAGGAGCGGTATACGATCGTGATCGTGACACACAACATGCAGCAGGCCGCGCGCGTCTCGGACGAGACGGCGTTCTTCATGCTCGGCAGGCTCATCGAATTCGACAAGACACAGACGATCTTCACGAAGCCCCGCGTGAAGACGACCGAGGACTACATCACGGGGAGGTTCGGATGACGGCGCGCCCCGCCCTGGCCCGCGAGAGCGCCGTCGCGCCCGGCCCCTCACGCCACCATATCGTCATCGTCGAGGACGACGACGATCTCGCTTTCACGCTCACGTACAACCTCAAGAAAGACGGGCGGTACGACGTCGAGCGCTTCGGCGGGGGCCTCGTCGCGATGGACGAGCTACTCGTGCGCCCGCCGGATCTCGTCGTCCTCGACCTGAACCTCCCGGACGTGGACGGCCTGACGATCTGCCGCGAGCTCAAGAAGCACGAAGAGACACGGCACATCCCGATCATCATGCTCACGGCGCGCGTCGAGGAGCGCGACAAGCTCCTCGGCTTCGAGCTCGGGGCGGACGACTACGTGACGAAGCCCTTCTCGATGAGGGAGCTCCTCGCGCGCATCGCCGCGCATCTGCGCCGGTCGTCCTCCCCGGAGTCGCTCGACGACGTGTTCGAGGACGAGCGACTCCGGATCGACCGCGCCCGCCACACCGTGGAGGTCCGGGGACAGCAGGTCCACCTCACGAAGAAGGAGTTCGACCTCCTCTGGCTACTGATCCGGAGCGGCGGACGGGTCGTCTCGCGCGAGACCATCCTGTCGCGCCTCTGGGACTACGCGGCCGACGTCGAGACGCGCACCGTGGACGTCCACATCCGCTCTCTGCGCAAGAAGATCGGCGAGGACGTCATCGAGACGGTCGTAGGCGTGGGATACAAGTTCGCGAAATGAACCGCTTCTTCCGACGCGCGGCTCTGCCCACGCTCGCTGGCCTCGTTCTGGGCGTGCTGTTCGCGCTGGTGCTAGGACGAGTCCTCGACGGCGCCGTGCGTGAGCGCAGCCGGCGCGAGCTCATCCAGAAGCTCGACCGGCTCGCACCGGAGTTCGAGGCCGACCTCGCGGCTCGCTCGGCCGCGCCGGACCGCGTCCGCCTCGCGGCCCGGCAGGCCGGCGCCCGCCTGACGCTCATCGGGCCGGACGGGACGGTGATCGCGGACAGCGAGGTGGCGCCCGACCGGGTCGAGCGCGTCGAGAACCACGGAACCCGGCCTGAAATTCAGGCGGCGCGCACCGTCGGCATGGGGTTCGGCGACCGCACGTCGACAACGGTCCTCAAGCCGTTCGTTTACGTCGCGCGGCGCGTTGGCGACGCCGCCAGCCCCGCCGGCTACGTCCGGCTCGCCGTCAGTGAAGAGGAGCTCGACGCCCTCGAGGCCCCGTTCCGAAGGACGCTCTTCCAGGTCTCCCTTCTCGCCGGGCTCGGCGTCGCCGTCGTCGTGACGTTCATCCGCCAGCAGCACGCCCGCGCCCTCGAGCGCGTGCGCAGCGGCGTGGCCGAGGCGGCTGTCGGGAAGCACCCGACGCCGCCGTCCGGCGGTTCGGAGGAGACGCAGGAGGTCTTCGTCGCCCTCGCGCGCTTCGCGCGCCTCGTCGCCGCCGAGCGTGAGGGCAGCGAGCGGGCCCGTCTTCTCGCCCGGACGGTGTTCGAGCAGGTACCCGTCGGCCTCCTCGTCGTGGACCGCGGTCTCGCGCTCCTCGATGCGAACCCAAAGGCGCTCGCGCTCTTTCGCGTCCCCGCGGGCGCGCCCCGCGCCGCGCTCGTCGACCTCGTCCGCCACCGGGACGCGTTGCGGCTGTTCGAGGCGGGAGTCGCCGCCGGAGCGGGCGAAGACGCTCCAGAGTCGGCGGTCCTGCGGTTCGGCGGCGAGTTCACGCCGGAGCAGGTGCTCGAGGTCACTGTCCGCGCGGTCCCGCACGGCCTCACCCACGGCGAGCCAGCGGCAATCGGCGTCGTCCGCGACGTCACGGAACGCGAGCAAACGGAAACGATGCGGCGCCGCTTCGTGTCCGACGTGTCGCACGAGCTGCGCACTCCGATCGCCGCGATCCGCGCCGCCGTCGAGACGCTCGCGGGCGAGGACGAGCTGCCGGCCGACATCGCGCGCCTGCTCGGAATCCTCGAGCGGCAGTCTTCGGAGATGGAGGCCATCGTCTCGGACCTCACGGACCTCTCCCAGATCGAGTCCGGCGCCGTTACGCTCCTGCCCGAGCGCATCTCGATGAAATTGCTCCTGACGTCCGTCGTCCGCGACCTGCAATCCGGCGCCGTGGCCCGCGACGTCACCGTGGCGGTCGAGGTTCCAGAGCGGCTCGCCGTGAGCGGCGATCGGCGCCGGCTCGCGCAGGTCTTCCGGAACCTCGTCGATAACGCGGTGAAGTTCTCCCCCGCCGGCGCCCGTGTGGACGTCCTCGCGGAAGGCGGCGCCGAAGGCCCCGATGGGCTCTCGCCGAGCGTCGTCCACGTCGTGGACCGGGGAATCGGCATCCCGCGGTCGGAGCAGGCGCGGATCTTCCAGCGGTTCTACCGGGTCGACCCCTCGCGCGCGAAGTCCGTCCCCGGCACCGGCCTCGGCCTCGCGATCGTCAAGCACATCCTGATCCTCCACGGCGGCTCCATCCGCGTGGAGTCCGAGCCCGGCAAGGGCAGCCGCTTCACCGTTTCGCTGCCGGCCTCTACGCCGCGCGAGGCCCCCGCCCCCGAGGAGACGACATGAAAGAGCATTTTTCCGAACGGCTCGAGACCCTGCGCCGCCAGCTCATCACGATGGGCGCCCAGGCCGAGAGCCAGATCGCGGCCGCGATCGAGGCCCTCGTCACGGGCGACGCCGCGAAGGCCCGCGCCGTGATCGAGGGAGACAAGGCGATCGACCAGATGGAGATCCGGATCGACGAGGGCGCCGTCGACCTCCTCGCGACGCAGCAGCCTGTCGCGGGCGACCTCCGGCTGCTCGTGTCGGCGCTCAAGATCAACGCGGACCTCGAGCGGATCGGCGACCACGCCGTGAACATCGCCGAGGCGGCCGAGCGCCTGTCGAAGACGCGCCCCTTCAAGCCGTGGATCGACATCCCCTACATGGCCGAGATCGCGCGCGGGATGCTCCAGGACTCGCTCGACGCGTTCGTGCGCAAGGACGCGGCGCTCGCACTCGCCGTCTGCAAGCGCGACGACCTCCTCGACGAGAAGAACAAGTCGATCATCCGCGAGCTGCTGACCTACATGGCCGAGAATCCGTCCCTCATCACGGCCAGCCTCGAGATCATCGGCATCTCGCGGAACCTCGAGCGCGTCGGCGACCTCGCGACGAACATCGGCGAGGAGACGATTTACATCGCGCAGGGCGACATCATCAAGCACAACATGGGGCCGCGCCCCGCGGAGGGTCCCTCCGGCGCCTGATTCGCCCTCTTCGGATGCGCGCGGGGCCGGGAAGCCCTACGATGCCGTCCGGATGACCGCTCTCAAGTTCTCTGTCCTGCCCGGGAACTTCGCGATCTGTCGGATGCCGGCGAAGGCCGCGCTCCCCGCGTGGGTTGGCAAGGCGTTCACATCCATCACGCGCACCGAGGACGAGCTGTCGATGGTGTGCGAGGAGCGCCGGCTCCCAGCCGACCTCGACGGCGTCGAGTTCCAGTTCGAGCGAGGCTGGGTCCTCCTGAAGCTACACGGCCCGTTCCCGCTGGACGCCATCGGCGTCCTCGCGTCCGTCGCCAGGCCGCTCGCGGAGGCGGCGATCAGCCTCTTCGCGCTCACGACGTTCGACACGGACTACATCCTCGTGAAGCGGACGCATGCGAAGCAGGCAATCGCCGCGCTGACTCTGGCCGGGCACAAGCTCGTCGAGCCGACCTCAGGGGCCTTTCGCCGCTCGTAGCTCCCGGAGGACCCGGAGGTCCTCGAGATCCTTAGGGCGTCCGGCAGCCTCCTTCATGGCGATGAGGTCGTCGAGCGACGCGAACGCCGTCGGCGTCTCTCCGATGACTCCGGAGACCCGGTTCCCCCATACCTGCTCGAACGTCACGCCCTTGGCGAACGGGTGAATGTCCGTCTGGAGGCGGTACTGCCGGATCAGGACCTTCTTCGAGAGCAGGTCGTCGACGGTCAGGTCCGTCACGTCGTAGCCGAACTCGGCAAGGGCATCGCGGGTCTGCTCCGCGTTCCCCCGCTCCGGGTCGATCAAGAAGTCCACGTCGAGCGTCGCCCGGGCGTAGCCGTGCACCGGAAACGCCGTCGCGCCGATGACGACGTAACGGACGCTACGAGCGTTTAAGGATCGAAGCAGGCGCTCGATGTCCATTCGCTTCCAGGGCCTCCGCCATCTGGCGGGAACGCTCGAACATCAGCTCGAACCGCGCCTGGACCGTCAGGCCGGCCAGGAAATCGAGCTCGAACTTCAGCTCCTGCTCCTCGGAGGGCTCGTCCGGCGAGACCTTCAGGATTCGCGTCTCCGGCGGGGTCTGTGGGGCCGTACTCACCTTCGAAGAATACCAGCGGACGGCTCCCCAAGTGCGCCGCGTAGAATGCGGCCATGGAGAAATCCAGGGTCGGGTGAAGGATGCCGGTGAACCCCGACTTCAGAGATCTGTTCTCCAAATTGAACGCCGCTGAGCCGCGCTACCTCATCGTGGGCGCCCACGCCGTCACGTTGCTCGACGTCGAGTGGCTGGAGAAGTCGCGAAAGGGATGACGTCGGAGAGCGTCGCCAGGTTCATGGCACCCCGCCCCGGACGAATGAACGAAGCCTGGAGAAAGATCAGTTTCCGTTCGCCACCAGCTTGAACGGTCTGTACCCCACCTGAACGCCGCGGTCGCGCGCCTCGAGGTACGTGACGACGTGAGCGACCGGTTCGCTTGAGAGATCGGCTTCGTCGGCCTGGGCGAAGAGCTCGCGGAGAGCCGGATCGAATTCCACTGTGACGTTGGGGATTTCGCGCCGGAGATCTCGAACGCGCGTGAGCATTGTCTCGTGCTTTCCAAGGCGTCGGAAGCACTCGGCCTCGCGCAGTTGCGCGGACAGAACGAACTGCTCGAGCCCGTCTGCACGCGCATCCTCGGAAAGACGCGCGAAAGAATTCAGGGCCTTGAGGATCTGCCCCTTCTTCAGCTCGATCTGGGCGAATCCATAACGAATCGAGAAGAGAGCGGTCCTGAGATTCAGCCGGCGGGCGAAGCCGAGGGCCTTCGCGTAGGTCGCCTTCGCCGCGTCGAGCCTTCCCAGCAGCATCAGTGACGCGCCCCTGTTGAGGAGGGTCATCCCGTACGCGGCTTCATCGAGTGTCGGATGAAGATCCTGTAGCGCTCCCTCAAAGAAGTGAAGCGCAGACTCGTTACGGTTCCGATTCAAGAGGAGGGTTCCGAGAGCCGCCTGAGTTCGACCTGCCCAGTTTTCCTGTCCATACAGCTGAAACTCTCCCAGTGCTTTGCGAAGGAGCTTCCAAGCCGACGACCAGTCGCCTTCGAAGCTCGCGGCCGACCCTTCGAAGTAGTCAGCGAGAGAAAGAGCGAAGCTGTCCTCGCCCGCCTCGACAAAGCTGGCGCGCGCCTGCTGCGCGACCGCGCGGGACTCGGCGCACTTGCCGAGGTAGTTCAGCGCGTTCGACTCGAGGAGCTGCGCCTCGCCCATGACCTGCTCTCGGCAGACCGGCTGCGCGGGGCCCTGGTCCTTCAGGAACGGGAGGCTGCGCGAGGCGGAGGCGAGAGCCTTCGCGAGCTCGACGAACATCGCCGGGTCGCTCGAGACCTTCGGCATCGCGAGATGGGCCGCGTAGAGGAGTGCGCACGCGCGGCGCAGCGGCATTCAAGGGCGTGAGGAACTGCCGAATGTGGGGGCGATGCGTACCCGACGGAGGCACTTGCACGGCCTTCGGCAACTTCGCCGGGAAACTCGGGGTCAGTCGACCCTGCCTGCCGGCACTCTATCGACAAAAGGCGTCACTTGGTTCACGCCGAACGAAATCGACGGGAAAGGAAACCCACATGAAATGTCGCCGCGTTTTCCGCCTGACCTCCTCGATCATTGTTCTTGCCCTCGCGATCCACGGCCACGTCGGTGTCGCTGTTGAACCCGACTCGGCTCTCCCGGACCGTGGGGGTGCGATGCCCGCCCTGGCAGCGAACGAACTCGCTGTTTCATCCGTCGGCCGCATGACCGTGGCCGTCGAAGGCTCCGGGGCCGGGCGAAGCGTCGTCTTTCGCGACCGAACTGCCGGGTATCACGAGCTCCGGATTCGAATCGATGACGGCCTGGCGTCGTTCGACGGCAACCAGCTGCCGGCTGATGAGACCACTTTTGTCGCGGCCATGAGCGCGGCGAGAGCAACACCGGGTGACCTCTCCGTTGCGTCCCTGGTGACTCTGAACCCCGTGTTCCATGACGCGCAGAAGCGTGCGACGATGTTGGCGATGCTCGAGCACCTCAAGTCCATCGTGCCGTCAGCAACCTCAGACTCGACCTATGGCCGACGGGCACAGATCTCATGGAACTGCGTCTTCAACGCGGTTGGATGGGGAACGGCGATTTTCGCAAGCTGGGGTGCTTGGACGGCCGAGTGCGGAAGTGGCGTCCTCATCGCGGCCTGCATCGCCGAGGTCGGCGCACTAACCACGGTAACGACCGTCGGAGCGGGAGATTGGGAGGGCTTGCGGCTGATGAGCCCGTAATCAGTCCTCACCACGATCGTCGGCTACTGCCTTTCGATCTTCGGCGCGGGGGCTTTCGTCAGGACCGCTCGCGCGACCGGCTCGCCGGACGACATTCGGGCCATTCGGAGACGCCTGACACTCATCGGCCTTCTGACGTTCGCGGCAGTCGTCCTCTTTCTTCGCCGGCCCACGTTCCAGGACTGGGCCCAGTTCGGGTTCCTCTTTTCGGCAGTAGCAAACTCCGCCTTCCTCCTGGCGATGTTTCTCCGCCTTCGCAGTCTCAGCCGGACGTAGGCTCCAACGCCGGCCCCTGTCACCGACCGAGCGGTGGGGGCCGGTACGTCGTCCACGAAGGGTCACTCCCGGCACCTCACGTGCAATCCATGGTCAAAGACGTTCGCGACCCGCCCGACGCTATGGAGGCGCTTCATGAAGAGACGCACTGATCCTGTCCTCCTCCTGCCTCCCGAAGTGGACGGATCGAACCATCGGCTTCGGGCGGCCTCGGTCCTCCCCGTCCTCGACCAGAGGAAGACCTCGCACCTCGTCATCTGGGAAACGGTGGAGCCGGACGGCCCCGAAGGCTTCCAGCCGGATCAGCGCCTCTTCGTCTGCGCCTACGAGGCCGCGGGCGGCGCGCCGTTCATGACGGCTGAGATTTCGCCGGGGGTCGAGGCCGAGGAACTGGCATCCCCGCACGACAGCGGGGCGTTCGCGATCGGGTTGAAGAGGGATTCCGGGGAGTGGTCGATCCGCAGGCTGGCGGTCTAGAACTACGCCACCGCGATGTTTGGACACACGAATACACCGGCCACAAGGCCGGCCTCACCGGTCAAATTGGGCGAAAGGTGGTTAGGAGCTCAGCCGCCGATAGGTCCCGTGCTCGCGTTCGAGCATACGCCGCCGATGGGGCCGGTGCTGGCGTTGAGGTCGGCAGATTCTGCGCCAAACCCAAAGAAGGAGAAGAAAAGATCAAGCATGAAGTGCATGTGTCCTCCAAGGCCCCCCGACCACTTCGGGCGGCCAACAGTTGGTTGAACTTGGGCTATCTAACCGTGGGCTATATATACGGACAGAGGGGGGCACACCTTTGACCCCCCTCTGAAAAGATTTCTTTTGAGGCACCCGATTCATGGCACCCCGCCCCCTGACTAATGAACGTTGTCTAGAGAAAGATCAGTTGCCGTTCGCCACCAGCTTGAACGGCCTGTACCCTTTTTGAACGCCACGGTCGCGCGCCTCGAGGTACTCGACAACGAACCCGACCAGTTCGGCCGAAACGTCGGCCGCGTCGGCCTGGGCGAAGAGCTCGCGAAGCGGAGGATCGAACTCGACTGAAAGGCCATCCGCCTCCCGGCGAAGCACGCGAACCCGCGTCAGCATTTCTTGCGGCTTGCCGAGGCGACCGAGGCACTCGGCTGCTCTCAGTTCTGCGGTGATCACCCGCTGAATGAAGCCTTCATTCCGCGCGTCCGCAGCGATCCTCTCGAAGGACTGAAGGGCCCGGAACAGCTTGTCAGTCCTGAGGTCGATGCTCGCAAGACCGTACCGAACGATGAAGACGGCGATCTTGAGGTCGAGC
>JBBQDQ010000061.1:0-17239 GCA_038319835.1 Thermoanaerobaculia bacterium
AACCCGCTCTGGGCGTACCTCGGGCTCGGCGAGCGCCCGTCCACGTGGGCGGCGCTCGGCGGCGCGATCGTCCTCGCGGCCGTGGCCGGCCGAACGGTCTTTACCGCGCGCGCCGGCGGGGCCGATGAAGTCGCCACGCCGCCGTCGCCGGACTGAGTGGGGCGAATTGAAACGCACGGCGCCCGCGGAGATACTCTCGGCATGAAGCACCGCCTGGCCCTTGCTTGTCGCGTCGTCTCCCTTGCGCTGCTTTCGCTCGCGTTCGCGCCGCGCGTCTTCGCGGACGCCGCCGCCGCCCGCGAGGCGCTGCTCAGGGCGGACCGCGACTTCGCGGCAGCGGCGCAGGTGCGCGGCGTCGAGGCGTGGGTCGAGGTTTGGGCCGGGAACGGCGTCCACCCCGACGGCGCGACGGGCCTCGCCGTGGGAAAAGCCGGGATCCGCAAGCAGATGGCGCCGCAGTACGCGACGCCCGGGTTCAATCTCGAGTGGTCGGTGGTGCGCGCCGATGTCTCGAAGGGCGGCAACGTCGGGACGACGTGGGGCCGCTTCAAGGCGACGAGCCTCAAGGACGGCAAGAAGGTCGTCCGGACGGGCGACTACGTCACCGTCTGGGAGAAGCAGGACGACGGATCGTGGAAGGTCGTCTACGACACGGGTGACCGCGACCCCGCGCCCGCGACGCCGTAAGCGTTCCCGCCGACGCCGCGAATCCTGAGACGCTGCTGGCCAGCGGAAACGTCGTATTTTCGGCGAAGAGTGTGAGGGGCCTCGACGCGAAGATCGAGGTGGCGGTGGAGAAAGCGCTCGGCCAGCCGACGACCCTGCGCAACGTGAACCCGATCCGCCAGATGGTGGAGAGGTACGGGCCTACTTCCGCCCGAGGTTTCTCAGGAACGTGAAGTCCGCCGTCTCGTGCATCGTTTCGAAGCCCGTGAGGTCCTTCGCATGCACGGCGATGGCCTTCATCGTGTAGAGCGAGACGTAGGGGAGCGATTCCGCGGCGCGGCGCTGGATGTCGGCGTAGAGCGCTTTCCGCTTTTCGCGGTCGGCCGTGCGGCGCGCCTCCTCGATCCAGCGGTCGACGTCGGGGTCGGAGTAGAACCCGCGGTTCCATCCCTTCGGTGGGACGGACGTCGAAAGGAAGACCTCGTGGTAGTGGTCGGGGTCGACGATGCCCTGCCAGCGCAGCGAGAAGAGCTGGAAGTTCCCCTTCACGACGTCCTGGTAGAACGTAGCAAAGTCATTCGAACGGATCTTCGTTTCGACCCCGGCTTCCTTCCACTGCGCCGCGATCGCCGTCGCCTGCAGGATCGACGTCTCGTCCGTCGAGGTCTTGTACGTCAGGGCGAGCCTCGGCTTCCCGCCGCCGGGATCGGGGAAGCCCGCCTCGTCCAGGAGGCGCCGCGCCGCGGCGAGGTCGCGCGCGAGGGGCGGCAGGCCGTCGAGGCGCGCCCAGTGCCCGGGCGGGAGGAGCGTCTCCGTCGTCTCGACCGTGTCGCGGAAGAGCCCGTGGACGATCGCGTCACGGTCCAGCGCGAGCGCGAGCGCGCGCCGCACCTTCGCGTTCCCGAGCACGGGGTCGCGGAAGTTGAACGCGAGGTAGGCGTACGTCGAGCCCGGCCGGATCGTCACGGAGAGGCGCGGGCTCTCGGCGAGACGCGGGAGGAGGTCGGGAGGGAGGTTGTTGAGGGAGAGGTCCAGCGAGCCGTTCAGGAGCTCGAGGGCGCGCGTCGTGGCGTCGGGGACGACGCGCATCACGAGGCGGGAGAGCTTCGCGTCCCCGCCGGTCGCTCCGGCGAAGCGCGTGAAGACGACGCGGTCGTCCGCGCGCGACTCCACGAAGCGCCAGGGTCCCGTCCCGACGGGTTTTGCGTCCGCCTCGAGCTGCGTCGTCCCGCGCGGAAGGATGCCGAGGAGGAGCTGGAGCGGGAAGGAGGCGTAGGGCTGCTTCAGGCGGAAGACGACGTCGAGGGGCGATGGCGTCTCGATCGACGCGATGATCCGGAGCGGCTCCTTCTTGCCGCTCGCGAACCCGTCCGCGAGGAGACTGCGATACGTGAAGGCGACGTCCTCGGCCTCGCACGGCCGACCGTCGTGGAACGTCACCCCGGCCCGCAGGCGGAAGCGCCACGTCACGGCATCGTCCGTGGACCAGCTCTCGGCGAGGTCGGGCAGGAACTCTCCGCCGGCCCCTTTCTTCAGGAGTGCGTCGTAGAGGACGTCGTGCGTGCGCCACGATGCCTGGTCCGTGCCGGCGCGCGGGTCGAAGTGGAGGGGCGAGGACTCGATCGCGACGACGAGGGTGTCCTTCGACGCGGGCTCGCCGCGGCGGCACCCGGCGAGGGCCGCGAGAATCGCGCCGACCGCGAGAAGCGCGGCCCGCGCGCGGCTAGAATGCGCCATGCCGTTCAAGTCCCCGCAGTCTAGCGTCCGTCCGGCGGCCGCCGCCGCCTTCCTCGGGATCCTCTTCGCCCTGGGCGCGCCGCCCGCGGCCGCTTCGGCGCCGCGCGTCGTCGTCCTCGGCTTCGACGGCGCGGATCACGCGCTCGTGAAGAAGATGATCGAGGAGGGGAAGCTCCCGAACCTCGCCGCGCTCGCGAAGAAGGGCGGATTCTCGCAGCTCCTCCCGACGATTCCCGCGCAGACGCCGGTCTCGTGGTCCACGTTCTCGACGGGGCTCTCCCCGGGCCGCACGATGATCTTCGACTTCCTCAAGCGGAACCCGAAGACCTACCGCCCCGAGTTCGCGATCGCGGAAGAGGGGAAGAAGGACTTTCTGCTCGGAAAGATGAATCGGGTCGCCATTCCGGCGGCGCTGGGCCTGCTGGCGTTCGTGCTGGTCGCAGCGCTGCTGAAGATTCTTCTTAGAAGGCGCGTCAAGGGCCTCGGCCCGGGGATCGCGATCGCCGCGTGTGTCGCCGCCGCCCTCTTCACCTTCATAGGAATCCGAAGTGCTTCTCTTCTCCCGACGGAAATTCCCTGGGCCACGAATAACCGCCGCGGGACTCCGTTCTGGGAGCTCGCGGGGGAGAAGGGGATCCACTCCGTCGTCATGCACGTGCCGGTCACGTTCCCGGCCGTGGACTACGACAACGGGCGGCTGATCTCCGGTCTCGGCGTGCCGGACGTGCGCGGGCGCATCGGGACGCCGTCTTACTACACGTCCGACCCGTTCTTCGCGCCGAAGAACAAGAACGAGTTCTCTGTCGAGCTCGTGCGTCTCGAGTCGAACAAGGGGACGATCCAGACGGAAGTATTCGGGCCGTACAACAAGCTCTTTCCCGAGCCGCCCGTGATCAAGGCGCCGATGACGCTCACGGTCGCGCCGGACGGCGGAAGCCTCACGGTCGCGCCGAAGGGGTCGGAGCCCGTAACGCTGAAGGTCGGCGAGTGGTCGCCCTGGGTCGTCTTCAAGTTCCCGTTCAACTCCCTCGTGACGCTGACGGGCATCGGGCGCTTCCACCTCGCGGCGATCAGCCCGGAGATCAAGCTCTACCTCTCGCCGATCCACTTCAACCCGTCGGACCTCCCGCCCTCGATCAAGATCACGGCGCCCGGCAGCCTCGCGAGGAAGCTCGCGGCGCACTATGGCCCGTACAAGACGATGGGCTGGCAGATCGACACGTGGTCAATGAGCGAGGAGACGATCGACGAGGGGACGTTCCTCGAGGACGTCGCCCAGACGATCGTGCCGTTCCGCAAGATGATGAACGACTTCCTCGACGAGAAAGAGGTCGGCCTCTTCGTCCAGATCTACGAGTTTCCGGACCGCGTCGCCCACTGTTTCTGGAGGTTTCTCGACCCGCAGCACCCTGCGTACGACGCAGAGAAGGCGAAGAAGTGGGCGCCTGCCTTCGAGACGACGTACCGGCAGATGGACGACCTCGTGGGCGACGCGATGAAAAAGCTCGAGCCTCAGGACGTCCTGATCGTCCTCTCGGACCACGGCTTCGCCACGTGGCGGCGCTCAGTGAACTACAACACGTGGCTTGTCGAGAACGGCTTCATGGTCCTCACGGGGAACGACGGCAAGCAGGCCGACCTCGAGGCGCTTTTCGGGCAGGGCGAGTTCTGGCCGAACGTGGACTGGTCGAAAACGAGAGCCTACGCGATGGGCCTCGGCGACATCTACGTGAACCTCAAGGGCCGTGAGGGCAAGGGGATCGTCGCACCGGGCGCCGAGTACGAGGCCGTGCGCGAGGAGATCAAGAAGAAGCTCGTGACGCTCGTCGACCCGAAGACGGGCGCGCGTGCCGTTTCGCGGATCTTTACGCGCGAGGAGGCGTATGGCTCGTTCGACGCGGACCTGATCCCGGACCTGTTCGTCACGAACGCGACGGCGTACCGGATCGGCTGGCAGGGGAGCCTCGGCGTCGTCACGAAGGAGATGTTCGAGGACAACGCGCAGGTGTGGTCGGGGGACCACTGCTCGCTCGATCCGGCCCTCGTGCCGGGCATCCTCTTTGCGAACCGGCCGCTGCCCGCGGGGAAGACCCCCTGGATCGCGGACGTGCCCGCGACGATCCTCCACGTGCTCGGCGTTCCCGGGCGCGACAAGCTCGACGGAGTCCCGCTGTTCTGAGGCTGCGCCTCACCGCTCCGCTCCTCGCCACGGCGCTCGCACTCGAGCGCGCCTCGGCGCAGGAGCCGGACCCCGCGCCGGCCACGGCGGCGGCGCCCGAGCCGACGCCCGAGCGCCCCGCGGCCTCGCTCGGCGTCGAAGAACGCAAGCGCGAGCTCACGGAGCTGCGCCGGCGCCTCGCGGAGCTCAAGAGCCGTTTCGAGACCTCGAAGCGCCGCGAGGCCGACCTCAAGGGCCAGCTCGAGACGGCCGAGCTCGACCTCCAGATCCAGACGGGCGAGCGCCGCGTTCTCGACCTGCGCAAGGCGGAGGCCGAGCGGGAGGCCTCGCGAGCCGCGACGGACCGCGACACCGCGCACCGGGAAGCCGACATGAGGCGCTCGGATCTCGCGACGCGCATGGCGGCCCTCTATCGCCTTGGTCGCCTCGGCTATCTGCGGCCGCTCGCGGCGGCGGACTCGGCGTCGTCGTTCCTGAGCGGCCTGAGGCTCCTGACGCACCTCGCGCGGCGCGACGCGTCGCTCCTCGGGCGCCACGAAGAGGCCGCCGCGACCCTCGCCCTGCGCGAGGACGAGCTCGCCGCGCGGAAGCGGGACCTCGCGGACCTCCTCACCGAGAGCCGGAAGAAGGAGGCGTCGTTCGCCGCGGCCCGCACGCGGAAGGCGGCGCTCTTCGCCCAGGTGCACGAAACCGCGCGCGTCGAGGAGAAGCAGGTCTCCACGCTCACGGACAAGTCCGAGCGCCTCGCCGCGCTCCTCGACCTCCTCGAGGGCCGCGGCCGCGCGCTCGCCCCGGGCGCGGCGTCCATCCGCAAGTACCGAGGGGCCGTCGACTGGCCGCTCAAGGGCGCGGTCGCCGTTCCGTTCGGCCGCATCGCGAACCCGAAGTTCCCGAAGACGTTCCTGCGCTCTTCCGGCTGGACGGTCGCGGCGCCGGCGGGTACGCCGGTCCGCTCCGTCTTCTCGGGCGAGGTCGTGTACGCGCAGTGGCTCAAGGGTTA
The DNA here is from genome assembly GCA_038319835.1 of Thermoanaerobaculia bacterium. Lineage (GTDB taxonomy): Bacteria > Acidobacteriota > Thermoanaerobaculia > UBA5066 > UBA5066 > Fen-183. Next base: position 5,583 of record JBBQDQ010000061.1, read on the forward strand.
CGGCAACCTCGTCGTCGTGGATCACGGCGACGGCGTCTTCACGCTCTACGGGCGCCTGGCGACGGGGACGATCGGGCGGGGCGAACGCGTGGGCATCGGAGACCGCATCGGCATCCTCGGCGAGTCGCCGGAGGACGAGCCGGCGGGCCTCTACTTCGAGATCCGCGACAACCGGACGTCGGTCGACCCCGCGACCTGGCTGCGCTGATCCGGCGCGCAGCCCGGTCAGCGCGCGATCCAGGCCTCGGTCTCCGCCTGGAGCGCCTGGAGCCGGACCGCGAGCCGGTCCCGGAGCGCGAGAACGTCCGTCCGGAGGGCGGGGATCGGCCCGTCCGGGCGCGCGTCCGGCGATCCGAGGTGCGTCACGGCGTCGTGGATCAGCTGGTGCAGGCTCGCGACTTCCGCGAAGGACGGCAGGAGCTCGTAGCGCCGGCCGGAGCCCTGGAGCCAGCGGCCCAGACGGCAGCCCTCCGTGGCGGCGGGACCCTCTGCGAAGAGCCGTGAGCCCGCGCCGTCGGTCCTCTGCAGGGCGCGCTCCACCCAGGTGGCGTGGTCGGGGACCGCGGTGATCAGCGGGAAGTCGTCCAGCGGCCAGGTCCGGCTCCGCATGGAGGACCACGCCGGGTCGGGCAACCAGGATCCGAGCCAGGCCGCGAACTCCTCGCCCGGCATCGGGCGGGCGATCAGGAATCCCTGCGCGAGCTCGCACCCGAGCCGGAGGAGCATGAGGGGATGACCGGGGCTCGTGACGCCTTCCGCGACGACGTCCCGCCCGAAGATGGCCGCCATGCTGAGCACGCCCTCGACGATCGCGAGGTCCTCGCGGTCGTCGAGCATGTCCCTCACGAAGCTCTGGTCGATCTTCACGACGTCGAGGGGGAGCCGCCGGAAGTACGAGAGCGACGAGTATCCCGTGCCGAAGTCGTCGAGGCAGAAGCGGACGCCGAGCTCGCGGCAGCGGGCCATCGCGCCCTGCACGACGCGGATGTCGTCGAGGGCCGTCGTCTCGAGGATCTCGAGCTCGAGCCGGTCCGGCGCCACGAGCGGGTGGCGCGCGAGCGCGGCCCTCACGGTGTCGAAAAACGCCGGGTGCTGGATTTGCCGCGACGCGACGTTGACGCCGATGCGGAGGTCCAGGCCCCGGGACCTCCAGGTCTCGAGGCGCGCGACCGCCTCCTCGAGCACCCACGTGCCGACGTCGACGATCAGGTCCGTCCGCTCGATCGCGGGGAGGAACTCGCCGGGCAGCTTCGTCTCCTGGCCCGGCGGCTTCCAGCGCAGGAGGGCCTCGGCGCCGATGACGGCTCCGGTCCGCATGTTCACGGTCGGCTGGAACGCGAGGGCGAACTCGCGGTTCGCGAAGGCGGCGCCGATCCGGTCGCGCTCGCGGTGGTGGGCCGTCATGGACTGCGCGACGCCCGGGTCGAAAAAGACGTGACGGTCGCGCCCGGACTCCTTCGCCTGGTACATCGCGGCGTCCGCGAACCGGAGGAGGCCCTCTCCGTCGGCGTCGTCGTCGGGGAAGACGGAGGCGCCGAGGCTCGCCGTGACCGAGACCGACGCGCCCTCGAGCAGGACCGGCCTGCGCACGGCCGCCATGACCCGCTGGATCGCGGCCACGACGTCGTCGTGCCCCATGAGCTCGACGAGCAGGACCACGAACTCGTCGCCGCCGAGGCGCGCGACCGTGTCGCCGGAACGGACGACCTCGCTCAGCCGGCGGGCGATCTCCTTGAGAAGCGCGTCCCCTCCCTCGTGCCCGTACCCGTCGTTGATCGCCTTGAACCGATCGAGGTCGAGGAAGAGGACGGCGACGCTCCGACCGATGCGGCGGGCCGACGCGACGGCCTGGGAGAGCCGGTCCTCGAGGAGCATGCGGTTCGGGAGGCCCGTGAGGCCGTCGTGATAGGCGAGGTACTCGATTCGCGTCTCGGCCGCCCGGCGCTCCGTGACGTCCTCGTAGGTCCCGAGGACCCCGACGACGTTTCCGTCCGCGTCGTGGAGGGGGATCTTGCTCGTCTCGATGTAGGCGAGCTTGCCGTCCGCCATGAGCTGCGTCTCGGGGAACCGCACCTTGGCCTTCCGGGACTCCATGACCTCGCGGTCGTCCGCCTGGTACTTCTCCGCCTCCGTGGCCTTCCAGGGGAGGTCGAGGTCGGTCAGCCCGACGATCCCCTCGGACTCTCCCACGCCGGCCGCGAGCGCGAAGTTCGTGTTGCAGCCCTGGTACACGGAGTCGCGGTCCTTCCAGAATACGAGCTGTGGGATGTTGTCGAGCACGACGAGGAGCTTCTGGCGCGACTCCCGGACGGCCTCGGCGAGAGCTCGCGATGTCTCCTCGCTCTTTCTCAGGGCGCTCGCACGCCGCTCCGCGACGCCACGGAACGCGGCCGCGAGGACCAGGAGGAGAGCGACGAAGACGGTTTTCGAGAGCGCGGCCTCGAGCGGGGGCTCGCCGGGGGCGCCCGGGATGCGCACGAGGGGCCCCGCCACGGTTGCCAGGACAACGAGGACCGGGATCCCGACGCCCCACACCAGCGCCTCGCGCCGGCGTCCGAGGAGCACCATCGCGAAGCCGACGAGCGAAAGCCACCAGACGCTCGACGTCATGCCGTACGCGATCGGGATCAGCAGCGCGAGCGTTGCGATGAGGGCGGTCCCGTGGGCGGCGACGCCGGACCGGGTCGCGGGGGAGCGGCGGTACCAGAGATAGAGGCCCGCGGCGGCGCCAAGGCCGGCCGCGTTCGCCCACCAGGGCGTTGGCTCTCCCGTGCGGAGGTGCCATGCGAAGCGGGCGATCGCGAAGGCGAGGCACGCGCCGGCGACGGACGCCATTCCGACGACGAGGAGGACGTTGCGGTCGCCGATCACGTCGTCGGGCGCGGGGCGGGAATCGCGGGCCACATCTCCGGGCACCGTCCGGACGCGCTCGTGGTCGACCATCGGCTTTACCGGCGCAGTATCATGCATTGGTGAGTAAATCCCGCGTCGCCGGCCTTCTCGCCTCCGCGTCCCTCCTCCTGGCGCTCTTCGTGGTCCTCCCCGGAATGGGCGCGGACGAGAAGGACAAGGAGAAGAACGACGCCCTCTATCGTCCGCTCGGCCTCTTCACGGAGGTTCTCGGGCTCGTCAGGTCCAACTACGTCGAGCCGGTCGAGCTCAAGCCGCTCCTCTCCGGGGCGTTCTCGGGCATGACCGAGGCCCTCGACCCGTTCTCCGAATACGTGCCGCCCGACCGGATGGCGGCCTTCTCGGCCTGGGAGGCGTCCAAGGAGAAGAAGGACGTCGTCGACACGGGAATCGTCCTGGCGCGGCGCTTCGGCTACCCGGTCGTCGTCGCGGCGGTCGACGGGAGCCCCGCGGCCTCCGCGGGCGTCAAGAGCGACGACGTGGTCGAGAAGGTGGACGGGCAGCTCACGCGCAACCTCGCGCTCTGGGAGCTCGACGCGAAGCTCTCCGGCAAGGCGGGGGGCCGCGTGCGGCTCGAGGTCGTGCGGGAAGGCAAGCCCCGACACCGGACGATCGACATCGTGCGGGCGAGCTGGTCGCCGGCGACGCCGACGGCCCAGCGCGTGGACGGCGAGACCGTGATCCGCATCCCGGCCTTCACGCCGGGCGCGGCCGCGGCCGTGAAGAAGATCCTCGAACCGCTCGACCGGACCCACGCGCTCATCGTCGACGTGAGGAACAACGCGACCGGCACCTACGAGGAGGCGGCTCGCGCCGCGGCGCTCTTCGTGACCGCGGGCCCGCTGGGCGAGCTCCGGGGCCGCAGGATCGAGTCCAAGACCTTCCGCGCCGAACCGGGCGAGCGCGTCCACGAAAGCCGGCTCGTCGTCCTCGTGGACAGCGGAACGGCCGGGCCGGCGGAGCTCTTCGCCTCGGCGCTGCGCGAGGCCACCGTCCGCGCGCCGGCGTCCGCGCCGAAGCTCGTGCGCGAGGACAAGGCGAAGAAGGACGACGAAGACGCTTTCGAGGGCGACCCGGGCCTCGATTCGGTCAAAGGCGCGGACAAGCTGCCGGTGCGGCTCGTGGGCGAGACGACCGTCGGGATGGCGTTCACGGCCCAGGTCGTGAAGCTCGCGAGCGGCGGGTCGCTCAAGCTCTCCGTCGGCAAGATCCATTCGCTGGCCGGAAAGTCGCTCTGTCCGAAGGGCCTTCAGCCCGACGACCGAGTCTTCCACGGTCCGCCTGACGAGGCCACCGGCAAAGGCGACCAGATCCTCAAGCGCGGGCTCAAGATTCTCGGCGAGTCCAGCCACCTCAAAGCGGCGGCGTGACGGCCCGGCCCTCCCGCGCCCGGAAAAAGAAGTCGGGCGGCGGATTCCGCGCCGCGCTCCTCCTCGTTCTCGCGGTCGCGCTCGGCGCGGCCGCGACGTGGGGCCTGCGCGGTTGCCGGGCGCCCGAGAGACCCGCGCCGGCTTCGGCGAAGACACCGGTTTCTGCCGCTCCGTCTGTGCCCGCTCGTCCCCCGAAGGCTCCGGCAGCCCGCATGCCGGCCGACTTCGAGTCGGTGGACCGTAGGCCGGGTGGCGTCGTGGCGGTCGTCCTCGACGACCTCGGGTACGACGAGCGCGCGCTCGAGACGCTCGCGGGCTGGGACGCGCCCCTCGCGGTCGCCGTGATCCCGAGCGCGCCGTTCGCGGGGAGGGCCGTCGCCCTCGCGCGGGCGAAGGGATGGGACCTCCTCGTCCACCTGCCGATGGAGCCCGAGGCCGGCCGGTCCGAGGCGGAGGCGATCGGCGCGGACGACGGCGACGCGACGATCCGCGAGAAGGTGATCCAGGCTCTCGGGCGGACGCCCGGCGCCCTCGGGATCAACAACCACCAGGGATCGAAGGCAACGGCAAACGCGCGCGTCGTGAGGGCCGTCCTCCGCGTCGTGAAGGAACGGGGGCTCTTCTTTCTCGACTCGAGGACGACGAACGCCTCCGTCGCGGGCGCCGAGGCCGCAGCGCTCCACGTGCCGTTCCTCGCGCGCGACGTGTTCCTCGACGACGTGGCGGCCGAGACCGCGTCCAAGGGCGGCGCGCCGGACGCCCTGGAGGCCGCGTGGGAGAAGGCGCTCGCGCTCGCCGCGAAGAAGGGCGAGGCCATCGTGATCGGCCACCCGCGGCGCGAGACGCTCGCATTCCTCAAGAGGAGGTTCGCTTCGGAAAAGGCCGCGGGGGTAGGACTCGTGCGCGTCTCCGAGCTGGTGCCTTGACCCCTCTTACCTTCTAAGAAGTCTTCTCCTCTCCTTTTATCTCATCCCATAGCGCGTCCAGATCCGCGAGGGGAGTGTCCTTGACACTCTTTCCCTGCGCCCCGGCTCTCCTCGCGACCTCCTCGAACCGCCGCCGGAACTTGTCGTTCGTGCCCTGGAGCGCCGCCTCGGGGTCGACGCCGTGGCGGCGGGCGACGTTGACGACCGTGAAGAGGAGGTCGCCAATCTCGGACGCGACGCGGGCCTTCTGGGCGGCCGCGTCTGTGCCAGCGGGCGCCTCGAGCTCGGCCTTGAACTCCGCGACCTCCTCGTCGAGCTTCGCGAGGACGTCGGCGTCGCGTTCCCAGTCGAAGCCGAGGTCCGCGGCGCGCGACGCGAGCCGCACGGCCTTCAGGAGCGCGGGGAGAGCCCTCGGAACGCCGTCGAAGGGGGAGGACGGGCGTCCTTCCTTCTCGCGCTCCTTGCGCTTGAGCTCCTCCCACTGAACGCGCACGCCCTCGGCGTCATGGACGCTCGCTTCGCCGAACACGTGGGGGTGCCGCGCCACCATCTTGTCGTGGATACGCCGGGCCACCGACGCGAAGTCGAAGTCGCCCCTCTCCCGGCCGAGCTCGGCGAGAAAGACGATCTCGAAGAGAAGATCTCCGAGCTCCCCCTCCAGCTCGTCGAAGTCCTCCCGCGCGAGAGCGTCGAGGGTCTCGTAGGACTCCTCGAGGAGGTACCCCGACAGGGTCTGAAACGTCTGTTTCCGGTCCCACGGGCATTCGTTCCGGAGCTTTTCCATGAGCTGGACGAGAGCGTCGGCGGCGTCGCCGGCGGACCCGGTTGAAAGATTTTTCTGCATCGGCGCTGCCCCCTCGCTCCCGTCCCGTAAAATACGACGACCCGAGGGGTTCTATGTCTGAAAACCCGAAGACCATCAAGGTCGTGGACCGTCGGCTTTTCACAGCCGAGGGCGAGGTTCGCGACGAGGTGCAATCCGACGCGGTGCCGCCCGAGGCGCCGGCCGCGGAGGCTCCGGCAGCCCCGGCGCCCGCGGAGGAGGCCGCTCCGGCCGAGGCCGTGACGCCCACGAGCCCCGCGTTCCTCGCGCTCCTCGACATGCTGGCCCAGACGGGGCTCGTCTACCTCGAGGGCGTGCCGGACGCCAGCGGCCGCCGCCAGCCCAACGTAGCGGGCGCCCGGCAGATCGTCGACGCGCTCCTTGCGCTCCGGGAAAAGACCCGTGGGAAGCTCTCCTTCGAGGAGACCGACGCGATCGAAGGCATCCTCGGGGAGCTGCAGCTCGTCTTCACGCGCCTCGCGGCCGGTCCGCGGCCGAAGGGGCCGGTCCCGCCGTCTGCTGCGAGGCGAGGCTGAGGAAGCCCGCGAAGCCGTCCGGGTTCCGCCGCACGACGGCGCGCGCGGCGTTCGTCGCGTGCGCGTTCCTCGCCTTTGCGGCCGCTCTTCCCGTCGGGGCGCAGGTGCTCATGGCCCCCGGCGAAGGCACGGAAACGGCCTTCCGCAAGCAGGTGCGGGGCCAGTGGTTCGGCTGGCTCGCGGCCCAGGAGGAAGGCGACACCGCGCTCGCGCGCCGCAAGGTCGACGAGATCCTCAAGCACGCCCAGAAGATCGAGATTCGCCGCATGACGGACCTCGCGCTCTCGGCGACGCAGCTCGGCCGCCGTCAGCTCGCCTCCGGCAAGCCGACTCTCGCACGCGAAGCATTCTCGGCCGCGATCCGCCTCGATCCCGATCTGCCCGAGCCACGCTGGGCGCGCCTCGGGGTTGCGTTCGCGGCCCGGGAGCCCGGCGATCTCCCTGGCGGTCTCGCAGGGGCCCTGCGCGCGACCTGGGCCGACGGCGAGTCGCGCCGCGTCAACCTCGCGCGCGTCATCCTCCTCGCGCTCGGCACCGTCGCGGCGGCGGCGCTCGCGGCGCTCGTGATCCTGCTCATCCGTCACGGCGGACGGCTCGTCCACGACATGAGGGAGACGGCGAGCGGCTTCCTGCACGGCCGCGCCACCGTCGTCCTCGTCCTCGGGACCCTCGTCCTGCCGCTTCTCCTCGGCCTCGACCTCGTCTGGCTCGCGCTCTTCCTGTCCGTCCTCCTGTTCGGGTACGCGGCGCTGGACCAGAAGATTGCGGTGTCCTTCGCCCTCCTCGTACTCGTCGCCCTGTTCCCGACGATCGACCGCTTCGCGTATGAGTTCGCGATCTCCTCCTCGCCGATCCTCCGCGGGGCCGAGGCCCTGCAGGAGGCGCGCTACGACCAGCGGGTTCTCGACAACCTCGAAGCCGCCAAGAACGTCGCGGCGGACGACGTGGACATCCGGTTCCTGCTCGGCCGCCTTTATCAGGCCCTCGGCCAGAACGACCGCGCAATCTTCGAGTACACGGCCGGCGCACAGCTCGCCCCACGCGACATCCGGTGCCTCGTGAACCGGGGGAACATCCGCTTCGTCGACGGCGACCTCGGCTCGTCGCAGGAGGACTACCGGGAGGCCCTGAAGCGCGATCCGCGCTCCATCGCGGCGCGCTACAACCTCGCGCTGCTCTACGCCGAGACCTTCCGCACCGTGGAGGCCGCCCAGACGCTCCAGGAGGCCCGCGCGCTCGACGCGCGCGCGGTCCAGAACTTCCAGGACACGCCGACCCTCGTGAAGGTCGTCTCGATCGGGTTCACGCCCGAAGACGCGCGGCGCAAGATCGAGGAGATGGAGCGCGTCGGCCGCAGCCGCCGGATGCTCGGGCATTTCCGCTCATTTGATCCTCTCGCCGGGTTCCGCGTCCCGCTCGTTCTCGCGCTTCCGCTCGCCGTTGCGGCGGCCTGGGGGCTCGACGCCTCGCGCAAGCGCGGCCGCGGCTACGCGTCCGAGTGCCAGAAGTGCGGGCGCGCCTTCTGTCGCCTCTGCAAGCCGTCGACGGAGAGCGCGCTCCTGTGTTCGCAGTGCATCCACGTGTACCTCAAGAAGGACGGGGTCGCGATCGAGACGAAGCTCCAGAAGCTGGACGACGTGCGCCGCCGCAAGTCTTACGACGAACGTGTCCGCGGGATCCTGAACGCCGTCTTTCCGGGAGCGGCGGCCTTCCTCGACTCGCGCCTCCCGCTCGCGGCCGCCGCGTTCGGCCTCTTCGCGTTCGGGCTTCTCGCCGCCTTCTTGGGTCCGCGTCTCGCGGTGCTCCCGCGGCCGACGCTGTCCGGCGGGCTGGCCTCCTTCGTCTTCTGGTGCCTCGTCTCCCTCGCGGGGTGGCTCGTCGGCGCCTTCACGTCCCCGCGGAAGGCCTGACGATGGCGCTCGAAGGCACTCTCCGCGACTTCTCCCTGGCGGACATCCTTCAGCTGATCTCGCTGCAGCACAAGACGGGCCTCCTGACCGTGCGGAGCCCGGGCGACACCGTCACGCTCGGCTTCGCCGACGGGCAGCTCGTGTCGGCAGAGTCGTCGGCGCAGCGTCTCGACACGCGTCTCGGCACCGTCCTCGTGAAGACCCGCCGCTTGTCGCCGGAGATGCTCGCGCGCGCCCTCGAGATGCAGGCCCAGACGCTCCAGCGCCTCGGCTTCATCCTCCTCAAGAACGGGTTCTGCTCGGCGCAGGACCTCGCGGACGGCCTCGACATCCAGATCCGGCGCATCGCCTACGGCCTCTTCCGCTGGACGGACGGCGACTACGTCTTCGAGCAGACCGACCACGTGGACTACGACCCCGAGTCGACGACCCCGATCTCCGTCGACCGGCTCCTCCTGGAAGGCGCCCGGATGCTCGACGAGTGGCCGATCGTCGAAAAAGTCGTCTGGTCGCTGGACCTGATCTACCAGAAGGTGCCGGTGGCCCAGCCCGTGGTCCCCGCGGAGGACGAGGACGAGGTCGAGGTCATCGAGGACACGACGCTCGCGCGGCGCGCCCGCGACAAGCGGTTCGACCCGATCCGCGTCTCGCGCGCGGAGTGGTCCGTCTACGAGCTCGTGGACGGCCAGCGGACGGTCGCCGAGGTCAATGAGCTCGGGTTCCTGTCGGAGTTCGACGGCTGCAAGGCGTTCTTCGACCTCGTGAGCCGCGGCCTCGTCGAGGAGGCGATGCCGCGCGCCGTCGAGGCGCCAGACGAACCGGGGGCGGCGATCGGCGTCCCCGCCGCGCGAGCGGCCCGCGCACCGCTCGACCTGAGCGTGATCGTCGGAGTCGGCCTTGCCCTCGCCCTCGCGATCGGCCTGAGGTTCCAGTCGAAGAACCCGCTCAACCTCGTGACGCTCCCGCCGCGGCGCGACGCGGTCATCAGCGGCTACCGGAAGGCCGTCTCCCTCCTGAAGCTGCGCCGGCTCGCCGAGGGTGTGGACACATATATGCTGATCTCGGGACGGCTGCCGGACACGCTCGACGTGCTCATGGCCTCGGGGATCGTCCAGCCGAGGGACGCCGAGGACCCCTGGGGAACGAAGTACCGCTACATCGTTCAGGGCGAGAAGTTCTATCTCGTCGGCTTCGACCCGGACGGCCACACCGATCCGGATCTCCTGTTCTCGAGGTCCCTCGTCCTCAGGGAGACGAAGGAGCAGGAGCTCGCGCCGCACTCGACGCGCGAAATAACTGTTGTTGAGTGAGTTACGGGATCTAACTTGCGGCTGTAGGTGTGTGCGATTTCGGACTTGACAATGAAACGCTAAGATCTTATCTTGTACTCCGGCCCGCAGGGCGGGCCAGAGGAGTCCACCGCAAATGAGCAAGATCATCGGAATCGATCTCGGCACGACGAACAGCGTCGTGGCCGTTCTCGAGGGCGGCACCGCGGAGGTCGTCGCGAACAGCGAGGGCGGGCGGACGACGCCGTCCGTGGTCGGCTACGCGAAGACAGGCGAGCGCCTCGTCGGGCAGGTCGCCAAGCGCCAGTCCGTCACGAACCCCGAAAACACCGTCTACTCGATCAAGCGGTTCATGGGCCGCCGATTCGACGAAGTGAACGACGAAATGAAGATGGTCCCCTACAAGGTCGTGCGGTCGGCGAACGGCGACGCGCGGGTCTCGGCCGGGGGCAAGGAGCTCTCGCCTCCGGAGATCTCCGCGATGATCCTCACGAAGCTCAAGGAGGCCGCCGAGGCCTACCTGGGCGAGAAGGTCGACCGCGCCGTCATCACGGTGCCGGCGTACTTCAACGACGCCCAGCGGCAGGCTACGAAGGACGCCGGGCAGATCGCGGGCCTCAAGGTCGAGCGCCTCGTGAACGAGCCGACCGCGGCCGCGCTCGCGTACGGTCTCGACAAGAAGAAGAACGAGCTCATTGCCGTCTACGACTTCGGCGGCGGTACGTTCGACATCTCGATCCTCGAGGTCGGCGAGGGCGTCGTCGAGGTCAAGTCCACGAACGGCGACACGCACCTCGGCGGCGACAACATCGACCAGAAGATCGTCGAGTGGCTCGAGGCCGAGTTCAAGAAGGACCAGGGCATCGACCTCTCCAAGGACCCGATGGCCGTCCAGCGCCTCAAGGAGGCCGCGGAGAAGGCGAAGATCGAGCTCTCGACGACCGTGGAGACCGACGTGAACTTGCCGTTCATCACGGCGGACGCCTCCGGCCCGAAGCACATGACCGTCAAGCTCTCGCGCGCGAAGCTCGAGTCGCTCGTGGACGACATCCTCCAGCGCTCGGTGGGCCCGTGCAAGCAGGCTCTCAAGGACGCGGGCGTCGAGGCCTCGAAGATCGACGAGATCGTGCTTGTGGGCGGCCAGACGCGCATGCCGAAGATTCAGCAGATCGTGAAGGACTTCTTCGGCAAGGAGCCCAACAAGAGCGTGAACCCCGACGAGGTCGTCGCGATCGGCGCGGCGATTCAGGGCGGCGTCCTCGCGGGCGACGTGAAGGACCTCCTCCTCCTCGACGTGACGCCGCTCTCGCTCGGCGTCGAGACGCTCGGCGGCGTCATGACGAAGCTCATCGAGCGCAACACGACGATCCCGGCCAAGAAGAGCGAGGTCTTCTCGACCGCTTCCGACGGGCAGACGTCCGTCGAGGTGAAGGTCCTGCAAGGCGAGCGCGAGATGGCCGGCGACAACAAGCTCCTCGGCGTGTTCTCGCTCATCGGCATCCCGCCGGCGCCGCGAGGTCTCCCTCAGATCGAGGTCACGTTCGACATCGACGCGAACGGGATCCTGAACGTCTCGGCGAAGGACCGCGGAACGGGCAAGGAGCAGAAGATCACGATCACGTCCTCCTCGGGCCTCGACAAGAACGAGGTCGAGAAGCTCGTGAAGGACGCGCAGTCCCACTCGGGCGACGACAAGAAGCGCCGCGAGGCGATCGAAGCGAAGAACCAGCTCGACTCGCTCATCTACTCGACCCAGAAGCTCATCGAGGAAAACGGCGACAAGATCGCGGCGGACGACAAGTCTGCCGTCGAGTCGGCGATCGCCGAGGCCAAGAAGACGCTCGAGAACCAGTCGAGCGACGCCGCGGCTCTCAAGAAGGCGGTGGGCGATCT
>JBBQDQ010000062.1:0-17129 GCA_038319835.1 Thermoanaerobaculia bacterium
CCGGGCGATCGCCCCGAGGTCCTTCTTGGCCGTGCCCTTGCCGGCCGCCGCGAACTTTGCGACCGCCCCGCGCGGCGTCGACTTCGAGGACTGGCCGCCCGTGTTCGAGTAGACCTCGGTGTCCAGGACGAGGATGTTCACGTCGCGCCCGACGGCGAGGACGTGGTCGAGGCCGCCGAAGCCGATGTCGTACGCCCAGCCGTCGCCTCCGACGATCCAGACGCCCTTCTTGACGAGGTAGTCCGCGAGGGACGCGAGACGCTTGCCCTCGGGCTTTCCGCCCGCCGCGAGCCGTTTCTTCAGCTCTGCGACGCGCGCACGCTGCGCCGCGATGCCGGACTCGCCGGACTGGTCGGCCGCGAGGATCTCGTCGACGAGCTGCGCACCGATCTCCGAGGCCTGTGCCCGGAGCGCCGTCTGCGCCGTGAGCATGTGGTGGTCGACGCCGAGGCGCATCCCGAGACCGAACTCGGCGTTGTCCTCGAAGAGCGAGTTCGACCACGCGGGGCCGCGCCCGTCCCTGTTGACGGTGTAGGGCGTCGTCGGAAGGTTCGCACCGTAGATCGAGGAGCAGCCGGTCGCGTTCGCGATCATCGTCCGGTCGCCGAAGAGCTGCGTCATGAGCTTGATGTACGGCGTCTCGCCGCAGCCCGCGCACGCGCCCGAGTACTCGAAGAGGGGCTGGAGGAACTGGGCGGACTTCACGTCCGTGATGCGGAGCTTCGTCCGATCGGCCTCGGGGAGGTCGAGAAAGAAGTCGTAGTTCGCGCGCTCGGCCTCGCGGAGCGGCGCCTGGGGCACCATGTCGAGCGCCTTGTGCTTCGGGTTCGACTTGTCCTTGGCCGGGCAGACCATCATGCACAGCGTGCAGCCCGTGCAGTCTTCCGGTGCGACCTGGATCGTGTACTTGCTCCCCTGCCACTCCGTCGCCTTGAAGTCGACGGACTTGAACGTCGCCGGGGCGCCCGCGAGCGCGACGGGCTCGTACAGCTTCGCGCGGATCGCGGCGTGCGGGCAGACGAGCGCGCACTTGTTGCACTGGATGCAGAGCTTCTCGTCCCACACGGGGATCTCGAGCGCGATGTTCCGCTTCTCCCACTTCGCGGTCCCGGTCGGCCACGTGCCGTCCGGCGGGAACGCGCTGACGGGGAGGAGGTCGCCTTTGCCCGCGAGGAGAACGCCCGAGACGCGCTGGACGAAGTCCGGAGCGTCCTTCGAGACCGGGGGCGGCATGTGCCGCTCGGTGCTCACGGACGCGGGGACCTTGACTTCTTTCAGCCCGGCGGCGGCGCCGTCCACGGCGGCGAAGTTCTTCTGGAGGACGTCCTCGCCGCGGCGCGCGTAGCTCTTGCGGATGCCCTTCTTGATGCGCTCGAGCGCCTCCTCGGCGGGCAGGACGCCCGAGAGCTTGAAGAAGCAGGCCTGCATGATCGTGTTGATGCGCCCGCCAAGCCCGATCTCCTTCGCGAGGCCGTAGGCGTCCACCACGTGGAAGCGGAGCTTCTTCTTCACGATCTGGTCCTGGACCTCGAACGGAAGCTCCCCCCAGACCTCGTCGGGCCCGTAGGGGGAGTTCAGGAGGAAGACGCCGCCCGGCTTGACCGCGTAAAGCATGTCGTAGCGGTCGAGGAGCGAGAACTGGTGGCACGCAACGAGATCCGCGTTCGAGACGAGCCACGCGGCCCGGATCGGCGCGTCCCCGAAGCGCAGGTGCGACGTCGTGACGGCGCCTGCCTTCTTCGAGTCGTAGACGAAGTAGGCCTGCGCCTCCTTGCCCGCGTCCTCGCCGATGATCATGATCGAGTTCTTGTTCGCGCTCACAGTGCCGTCGGACCCGAGGCCGAAGAAGACCGCCTTCACGCGATCCTTCGGTTCGATGTCGATCGACTCGTCCCACGGGAGCGACGTGTGCGTGACGTCGTCGACGATTCCGATCGTGAACTGCCGCTTCGGGGCGGCCTTCGCCATCTCGGCATAGACGGACGCGACCATCGCGGGCGTGAACTCCTTCGAGGAGAGGCCGTACCGGCCCGCGACGACGCGCGGCTCGGAGGCGAACTTCGAGAGCCCCGTGACACGCGCCTCGGCGAGCGCCGCGACGACGTCGAGCCAGAGCGGATCACCGGGAGCGCCCGGCTCTTTCGTCCGGTCGAGAACGGCGATCGTCTTGACGGTCGTCGGGAGAGCGGCGACGAAGTGCGCGAGGGACCAGGGGCGGTAGAGGCGGACCTTGAGGACGCCCACTTTCTCGCCCTTCGCGTTCAGCCACTTAGCCGTCTCGTCACAGGTCTCGGCGCCCGAGCCCATCACGACGATCACGCGGTCGGCGTCCTTCGCTCCCTCGTAGTCGAACAGGTTGTAGTGGCGGCCCGTGAGCGCCCCGAACTTCGCCATCGCGTCGACGACGAAGCCCGTGCAGGCGTCGTAGAACGGGTTGCAGGCCTCGCGCGCCTGGAAGAACGCGTCGGGGTTCTGCGCCGTCCCGCGGAGGAGCGGCCGGTCGGGGCTGAGGGCCCGCGCGCGGTGGGCGTCGATCTTCGCCTCGTCCACGAGCGAGCGGAGGTCGTCGTCCGTGAGCGTCTCGATCTTCGCGAGCTCGTGCGACGTCCGGAAGCCGTCGAAGAAGTGGAGGAACGGGATCCGGGCGCCGAGCGTCGCGACGTGCGCGACCGCGGCGAGGTCCTGCGCCTCCTGGACGGAGGCCGACGCGAGGAGCGCGAAGCCCGTCTGGCGGCAGGCCATGACGTCCGAGTGGTCGCCGAAGATGGACAGCGCGTGCGTCGCGAGCGTGCGCGCCGAGACGTGCATCGCGTAGGAGGTGAGCTCGCCCGCGATCTTGTACATGTTCGGGATCATGAGGAGCAGGCCCTGCGAGGCCGTGAACGTCGTCGTGAGCGCGCCCGCCTGGAGCGCCCCGTGCACGGCGCCGGCGGCGCCGCCCTCAGACTGCATCTCCATGACCTCCGGGGTCGTGTTCCAGACGTTCTTCAGGCCCTTGGCCATCCACTCGTCGGACAGCTCGCCCATGGTGGACGAAGGAGTGATCGGATAGACCGCGATCACTTCGCTCAGGCGGTAGGCAACGGACGCGGCGGCCGTGTTGCCGTCGCAGACGATTCGGCGTCGATTTCCCATGGGATGGAGCTTAGAGACGGCGTCTCTTCAGGGACATGATGCAAACGGACCAAGACGGCCCCGGCGCTCCGTCGCAACCTGATGCGCCCGGCTCCCTTGCGGCCCTGCGGGACAGGCCCTAGCTTGCTGTCAGGACCGGCTTTCCCCGGTCCGGGAGGGTTGCCATGCAGAAGAGTCATTTCCGGCTCTGGGCGCTCCTGGGTGGCGGAGTCGTCCTCGTGCTCGCGCTGGCGGGTTTCTGGAAAGTCCAGAGCGCCCCCGTGGACATGAGCCTGACTCCGGCACACCTCGCGCCCCCCCTGTCGATCGTCGCCGACCGCACCCAGGTCCTCGTAGGCGGCGTGTCGCTCGAGAAGGCGATCGCGGACAAGCGACTGATGCTCGCCGGCGAGAACGGCGCCGCCACCCTCGTCGTTTCCGAGGCCACGGTCCGGATCAACGACGCCGAGCGGGTCCGGGCGTCGCGCGTGCCGTCGCTCCTCGCCCTCGCCGCGATCGCGGGCGGCGCGCTGGTGCTGTTCGTGATCGGCCTGATCGCTCCGCGCATCGGCGCGTTCAAACAGCACGGACTGATCGACATGCACCTCGAGACCCTGTAAGCCTACGTGACCCGCCCGGGCAACCGCTGCCGAAGACCCGAAAACGCTCGTCGAAGCCGTCGCGCGGATACTCCGCGACGAGACGCTCCGCGGCGGGCTGGCGGGGCGGGCGCTCCGCCTCGTCGCGACGCGCCACGACTGGCCCGCCGTGACGGCGCGCCTCGACGGCCTGTACCGCTCGGCGGGCGCCGGGACGCCGGCGTGAGGGACGCGCCTTCCGATCAGATCATCCGGAGGAGCGACGCCCTGCGCCGTTCGTACGGCAGTCCGAGGCCCAGCGCGAGCGCAACGTCGCAGAGACGCACGGCTTCCTCGAACTCCGCCCGGTCGCTCCGGAGCGCGATGCCGCGCTCGAGGAACGTCAGTCCTGCGAGCTCCCTGGTGAACCGGCGGCCGAGATCCGCCTGCGCGACCCCAAGGTAGCTCTCCGCCTCGCCGAGCGCAGCGAGAGCCTCGTCCTCGTCGGGCGCGTCGGCCGCGAGAAGCGCCCACGCGAAGAACTTCACACCGTTCGGCATCGAGTCCGACTGCTCGATTGCGCGGCGGGCGTACTTGGCGCCCTCGTTCCGGAGCGTCGCCTCCCCGTGCCCCGCGAGGAGGTCGTCCAACCGTTCCTCCGGGCTCTTGCGGCTGGGCTCGACGCGCCGCGCCACTACTCGGCCGCCGCGATCATGTACTGCTCGAGCCTCCCGTCCGGCGTCGTGAACGTCGTCAGGTCGAGATTCTTCTTCTCGAACGCGATCCGGAAGCGGCGGCGGGTCATCCCGCCGCGGAGGCCCTGCTGCGTCTGCGCGAACGACTTCGGCGTCCCGAGGGGCCCGAGGCTCGCCGCGAAGTCCTCCACCGCCGTCCGGTCGAAGTACGCGTTCGCGTTGTCCGTCAAGAGCGCGCGGTCGATCGTCCCCTTCTGCAGGCCCTCGAAAATCTTCGTCGCCTGTGCGGTCGCCTCGTCGCGCCCGTCGCCGGCCGACGCGAACAGGATCTCGCGGATCTTCTTCACGATCGTCGACGACGCCCCCGTCGCGTCGAGGTTCACGAAGGCGCAGACGGCCGCGGCGTCATCCGGGTAGACCTCGTTCGTCGCGGTGAATCCCGAGACCTCCCCGCCGTGGGCCACGACGCGCCGGCCGTCCACGATCGACACGTTCACGCCGAGCCCGTAGCGCGTCGCCGCGCCGTTCGCGAGGAGGACGTCGCGCGTCATCTCGCGCGTCGAGGCGGGCTGAAGGACCGCACCCCTGATGAGCGCGACGTCCCACTTCGCGAGGTCCGAGGCCGTCATCGCGAGCTCGCCGGCCGCAAACATCCAGCCCTTCCCTTCCTTCGGCGCCGGGCGCGGCGGTCCGATCGCGAAGCGCACGTAGCCCGCCGGATCGGCCGGGCCGAGAGGGGCGGCGTCCGTGTCCGCGATCGTCTCCATGCCGAGCGGCCCGAAGACGCGCGCCTTCAGAAACTCGAGGAGCGGCCGGCCGGACGCCTTCTCGACGATGACTCCCGCCGCGACGTAGTTCGTGTTGCTGTACTGCCACTTCGCACCCGGCTCGAAATCGAGCGGCTTCTTCGCCCAGCCGTCGAGAATCGCGTCGGCCGTCACGGGCATCTTCATGGCCGGCATCACGTAGTCCTGCGCCCAGTAGTCCTGGTAGCCGGACGTCATCGACAGGAGCTGGCGGATCGTCACGTCCTTCGCCCGCGTCAGGCCCGGCAGCCAGCGGCCGACCCTGTCGTCGAGCGAGAGTTTCCCTTCCTCGGCGAGGAGGAGGACCGCGGCCGCGGTGAACTGCTTGCTGATCGACCCGATGCTGTAGCGCATCGACGCGGCGGCCGGAAGGGCGGGCGGCCCGAGCCGGGCCGAGCCATACGCCTTCGAGTAGACGACGGCGCCGTCGCGCACCACGGCGATCGAGGCGCTCGGCGCGCCCGTTTCCGCGAGCACCGCGGCCACCTTTTCGTCGATCGCGGCCCGCGCCGCGGCCGGAAGCTCGGCTCCCCGGAGACCGCCAGGGACGCAGAGCAGAAGGCAGGCGAAGACCCGGATGAACGTGCGCATGGGAGGACTCCTCGTCCCGGGCGGGACCGCCGGGGATTCTAGAGGCCTTATCCTCCCGCCGTGCCGAAGAAGGCCCTCCTCGCTCTCGGAGCCGTTCTCGTCCTCGCCGTCGCCGCGGCCTACGTGCCGGCCCTCAAGGCCCGGTTCGTCTGGAACGACGACACGTACGTCACGGAGAATCCGACGCTCGACGGCGCGGCCGGGCTCCGGCTCATCTGGACCGACACGAAGGCGAACGAGCAGTACTACCCGATGGTCTTCACGACCTACTGGCTCGAGAAGCGGCTCTGGGGCCTCGCGCCGTTCGGCTACCACCTCGTGAACGTCCTCCTTCACGCGGCGTCGGCC
Organism: Thermoanaerobaculia bacterium; assembly: GCA_038319835.1. GTDB lineage: Bacteria > Acidobacteriota > Thermoanaerobaculia > UBA5066 > UBA5066 > Fen-183. Next base: position 6,133 of record JBBQDQ010000062.1, read on the forward strand.
CTGCTGCTCTGGAGGCTGCTCGCCCGGCTCGGCCTGCCGGGCGCCGGCTGGGCCGCCGCGCTCTTCGCTCTCCACCCGATGTGCGTCGAGTCCGTCGCATGGGTCACGGAGCGGAAGAACACGCTCTCGCTCTTCCTGTCGCTCGCCGCGATGCTCGCGTACCTGGCCGCTCGGGACGGGAGGGAAAAGACCGGAGATTCTCTCAGAAAGGGCAAGAGGGGCGGCAGCCCGCCACGCGAGGCCGCGGCAACGCGCCGCCCACTGCTTTCATTCGCAGGATTTCTTCTCTTCGTCCTCGCCCTCCTCGCCAAGACGACCGCCGTCGTCGTCCCCGCCGTCCTCCTCGTCCTCGTCTGGTTCCGGCGCGGCGAGATCCGCGGAAAGGACGCCGGGCGCCTCCTCCCCTGGTTCGCCGCGGGGCTCGCGCTCGCGGCCCACACGGCGTGGCTCGAGAGGACCGTCGTGGCCGCCACCGGGTCGGAATGGTCGCTGAGCCTCGCGGGCCGCGTCGTCCTCGCGGGCCGGGTGCTTTTCTTCTACTTGCAGAAGTTCCTCGTCCCCCTCGGTCTCTCGTTCATCTACCCGCACTGGGATGTCGACCCGGCGTCGCTGGTGCAGTGGCTGCCCGCCCTCGCGGCGCTCGCGCTCCTCGCCCTCGCGTGGCGCTTCCGCGAGCGCCTCGGCCGCGGCCCGTTCGCCTTCCTCCTGCTCTTCGGCGGCGTCCTCTTCCCCGCGATGGGCTTCTTCAACGTCTACGCGATGCGGTACTCGTACGTCGCCGACCACTTCGCGTACCAGGCGGTGGCCGTCGCGTCGGCCGGTCTCGCGTGCGGCGCCGCGGCGCTCCTCGCCTCCGCGCCCGCAGTCGTCCGCCGGGCCGCCGCCGCGGGGGCGGTCGTTCTCCTCGCCGGGTGCGGTGCGCTCTCCTTCCGGCAGGCGCGCGTCTACGAGGGCGAAGAGACGCTCTGGACCGACACGCTAGCCCGGAACCCGGCGTGCTTCATGTGCCATACAAACTTCGGCTTCTGGCTCGCGAACGCCGGACGCACGTCGGAGGCAGTCGCGCACTTCGAAGCCTCCCTGAGGCTCAAGGCCGACAACGTCCCCGCGCTCCTGAACCTCGGGCGCGTCGCCGAGCAGCGCGGGAGCTTTGGCGAGGCCGCCTCGCGCCTCCGGGCCGCGTACGCGATCGACCCGAAAGACAACGCCGTTCTCGTGAACCTCGCGACGGTCGAGACCCGCCTCGGCCACCCGGACGCGGCGATCCCTCTGTATCGCGAGGCCCTCCGGCTCAGCACGTCGGATGCGCACCTCGCGCACAACGGGCTCGGCGTGGCCCTCATGGGCCTGGGCAGGCCCGCCGAGGCGGCGGAAGAGTTCCGCGAGGCGCTGCGCCTGAAGCCGGACTACGACTTCGCGCGGGCGAACCTCGAGCGCGCCCTCTCCGCCCTCGGCGCGGGGCGCTAAGGCTTCTTCGCGGCCTGGAACGTCGCGAGGTCCGCGAGCAGGTCGTCGCTGTGCGTCTGCGGGTTGACCTTGATGTACGTCTTCCGGATCACGCCCGCCGGGTCGACGAGGAACGTGTTGCGCGCGGAGAGCTCCTTGCCGCCATAGGTCATCGCCGAGCCGTAGGCCTTCGTGACCTCGGCCTTCGTATCCGCGAGGAGCTTGAAGTTCAGGCGCTCCTTCGTGCAGAAGCTTCTGTGCGAGTCCACGTCGTCGACGCTGACCCCGAGGACGACCGCGTTGAACTTCTCGTAGAGAGCGAGATCGCGCTGGAAGTTGTGAGCCTCGACCGTGCAGCCCGACGTGAAGTCCTTCGGGTAGAAGTAGAGGACGACCCACTTCCCCTTGAACTCGTCCAGCGTGACCGTCTTGCCCTCCTGGCTCGGGAGCACGACGGCCGGGGCTTTCGCGCCCGCCGCGGGCGGCTCGGCGGCGAAGGAGAAGCTCGAGGCGGCGAGGAGGACGGCGGCGGCGAGCGGGCGCAGCAGAATCTTCATGGGTGCAAGACTAGCAGAGTGAGATTCCGTCTCAGCCCCTCCCCTCACTTCCCCGGGTCGTCCGCCGAGGGCCCGTAGATCGACGGAACTTTCGCGCCCACGGGACGGAGGTACGTCGAAAGCTGGCCCCGGTGATGGATCGCGTCGAAAAGGAATCCCCACAGCATGTCGCCGAGCGGCGCCTTCCACGCGACCTTCCCATCCATCAGGAAGCGGGCGGGCTTCTTCCAGGCCCCGTCCTTGATCTTTGCGAGCCGGCGCTTCACCCCTGCGGCGTTCTTCTCGTAGGCGGCGACGGCCTCGGCGAGCGTCGCGGGCGCGGGCGGCAGCGCGAAGTGCACTTCGCCCTTGTCGAGGATCTCGCAGGCGTCCCTCAGCTCGCTCGCCAGAAGCCACACGATCTCCCCCGCCGACATCGACTTCGGGTGCGGGCGGTACGCCGCCCCGGCCTCCGGGACGGCTTTCAGGACGCGGACGAACTTCGGGACCTCGGCCTTGAAACACTGGTTGAAGTACTCGCGGGTGTTCATGTCGTCCTCCTTCGGGCTTTCGTCACTCTACCGGACGTCGGCCAGCGCCTTGAGGCGGGCGGCCTCGAACTCGTCGCCCTTGTTCCAGCGGGGCATCTCCGGCGCGTCCGCGACGCGGCATCCAAGCCAGAACGCGAGCCGCATGTCTTCGACGGCGCCCGAGAAGTCCCAGCTCTCCCTGAACTCGTCGGAGGGCTGGTGGTAGTCGCTCTTCTCGTAGGCCTCGACCATCGCCTTGCCCAGGCCCCGCTTCCCGATCACGTCCGTCCCCTTCTTCACGTACGCGGCCGGGACGCCGATCTTCGCGAAGCTGAACTGGTCCGATCGGTAGAAGCCGCCCTTTTCCGGGAACTCATCGCCGTGGACGGAGCGGCCCTGCATCTTCGCGAGCGCCGTGAAGTCGACGTCGAGCGACGACTTGCCGAGGCCGATCATCCCGACGTCGCTCGTTCTCCCGTAGAACCCGATGCCGTCGAGATTGATGTTCGCGGCGATCCTCCCGGCGGGCACGGGCGGGTGGGCCGCGAGGTACTCGGAGCCGAGGAGGCCCTGCTCTTCCCCCGCGACGAGCGCGAAGTAGACGCTCCGGGCGGGCTTCTTGTCGAGATCCACGAACGCCCGCGCGACCGCGAGGACGCCCGCGACGCCCGAGGCGTTGTCGAGGGCGCCGTTGTAGATCGTGTCGTCGCCCGGCTTCACGGACGGCTTGATGCCGAGGTGGTCGTGGTGCGCTGTGTAGATCACCGCCTCGCCGGCCCGCGCCGCGTCCGCACCGGGCAGGACGCCGATCACGTTGCCGGATTCCTTCTTCGACACCGTGTTCCGGAACGCGAGCGACATCGTGACCCCGAGCGGGACGGGCTTGAACGACCGCGACTCGGCCGCCGCCCGCAGCGCGTCGAGGTCCTTGCCTCCGAGCGCCGCGAGCTTTCTCGCGAGCTCGTCGGTCGCCCACATCTTCATCGTGATGCGCGGGCCGCCGTCTTCGGGCAGCTCGAAGAGCTCGCCCTTCCAGGACGTCTGGACGACCTGCCAGCCGTAGCCGGCGGACGGCGTCGTGTGGATGACGATCGCCCCCACGGCGCCCATCTTCGCGGCCATGAGGTACTTGTAGTCCCAGCGGCCGTACCAGAGGCGCGTCTTCCCGGCGAAGAGGTTCGGCTCGGCGGGAGAGCCCTCCGGGTCGTTGTTCATGACGAGGAGGACCTTGCCCTTGAGGTCGGCCACCTTGTAGTCGTCCCACCCGTACTCGGGCGCGACGATCCCGTACCCGACGAACACGATCTGGGCGTTCTCGATCGTCGACTCGGGTTTCTGGACGCCCGACACGGCGACGAAGCTCTCGCCGAGGACGCCGGTTGCCGACCCTTTCGGGCCTGCGAACGCAGGCGGACTCGAATACGCCGGCTGGATGCCGACGAGCGGGACCTTCTGGATCCAGCCTCCGCCCGGAGCCCCGGGTTTCAGGCCGATCGACTCCATCTGCGCCTGGATGTAGGCCTCGGCGAGCGCGTCGCCGCGGCTCGCGGGCCCCCGGCCCTCGAGGAGGTCCGACGACAGGAAGCGGATGTCGGCTTTGAGGCCGTCGGACGTGATCTCCGAGGCGGCCTCCCTCTGGGCGGGCGTGACGAGGTCCGCCGCGAAGAGGGGCGGCGCGGCAAGAGCGAGGACGAGCGCAGCGGACGGGAGCCTCGAGCAGCGCATCTCAGCGGCCCGCGAAGATCTCGTCGAAGAAGACCTGCATGGCCTTCCAGGAGCGGCGCGCGGCGGGCTCGTTGTAGCCGATCGCCGCCGTGAGGCCGTTCTTCTTCGCGACCTCCGTGGCTCCCGGGTTCGAGAACGCGTGGAGCGCGTTCGCGTAGTCCACGGACACGTAGTCGATCTTCGCGTCCTCGAGCGACTTTTCGAGCGCGGCCTTGGCCTCGGGCTTGACCATCGGGTCGGCGGCGCCATTCAGGAGGAGGAACTTCGCCTTCACCTTGCCCACGGCCTCGGCCGGCGCGTTCACGGGCCCGCCGTGAAAGCTCACGACGCCGGCGAGGGGCGCGCCGGCGTACGCGAGCGTCTGCGCGGCGGACACGCCGAAGCAGAATCCGATCGCGGCGATTCGGGCGGGATCCACGAGCCCCGTTCTCAGGAGCGCGTCGAGCCCGGCCTGCGCGCGCTCGGGCATGAGCGGCTTGCCGTAGAAGGCCCCGGCGAGCTCGCCCGCCTTCTTCGCGTCGTCGGTCGCGACGCCCGCGCCGTACATGTCGGCCGCGAAAGCGACATATCCCATCGCGGCGAGCTGCTCGGCGCGGCCCTTCGGGTAGGCGGTCAGACCCCACCACTCGGGCAGGACGAGGACACCGGGGAGCTTGCCCTTGGCGGTCTTCGCGTCGTCGTACGCGAGGAAGCCTTCGAGCCTGACGCCCGCGTGCTCGTAAGCCACAGGCTTCGTGACGATCTTCGCGGAAGCGGTTCCGGCGGCGAGAAAGGCGGCGGCAAGGACGAGGAAACGATTTCTCATGGTGGGGAAGCTAGCAAGGGCCACCCTGTTCGCGCAATGGCCGCCGTCCGGCTAGCCGTCCCGCTCCCGGAAGTCGTCCCACTCCTGCTCGCTCCACCACTCGCGCTCGAGCCCCTCGCACGTGAGGCCGTACGACGGGCAGATGACGCAGCCCTCTCCGCGGATGGCGCCCCGGTCCTCGCTCGGCGTATAGAGCGTGAGGAGCCGCTCGGCTCCGTCCCGCGCGGCGCTCTCCTCGGCGTCGGGCGCACGCCCTCCGAGATCAGGTACGCCCGCGCGGCGCAGTCGGGCCTCGGCCTCGGGCAGCAGGACGGAGTTCTCGGCGTCGATGTGCGCCAGAAGATCGCGCCGGTGGCGCGTCGACAGATCGAGAAGCCGCCCGCCGTTCCCTTGGGGCATGGCGAGGAGCGGGGCCATCTCCTCCAGTGTCCGGGCCATGAACGCGTGCTGGTCGGAGAGCGACCGAACCGGACCCGAGTCGGGACGGATCGGCAGGTGGGCGACGAGGGCCGGGAACAGCGTGTCCTCCTCCCGCGCGTGGTGATACCGCCCCGCCCAGAGCCGGAAGAACGCGAGGAACGCGGCGGCGTCGGCCGGGTCGCCGCGGCTCGCGAGCCGGGCCTCGACGAACGTGCGCAGCGAACCGAGCGTCCGTTCGATGACGACGTGCTCGGCGCGCAGCTCTTCGATCAGGTGCAACGGAGGCTCAGCCGAGCTTCCCGGCGAGGTCGTCCACGAGGGCGACGTACTTCTTCATCGCGTCGTCCTTCGAGGCGCCCTTGCGCTTCGCCCAGACGTCGTACTTCGCGCGTCCCTTGAGGTCGAGGAGGCCGGGCCTCGATCCCGAGACGTCGCCCTCCGTGGCCTGCTTGTAGAGGCCGTAGAGGTCGAGGAGCTGGTCGTTGGACGGGCGCGACGAGAGCTTCTCGACCCGCGCCTTCGCGTCCTGGAACTGGTCCCCGAGCGATTTCGCCTTCTTGGCCGGCATGGTGCCCTCCGTACGGGCGATTCTACAAACGTGGCCGAATTCGAGGCGCGGCGCTAGATTGTGCCCATGCTGTACGTCGCCGCCTACCACCAGTCGAAATTCGGGAAGCTCATGGGATTGACCGTCCCCGAGATCGTCTCGCGCGCCGTCACGGAGACGGCGGCCTCGATCGGGGCCGACCCCGCGGACCTCGACGTCGCGTCGATCGGGGCCACCTGCAACTTCACGCTCAACGAGCAGGGCCTTCTCGCGGGACTCGTCGCAATGGTGCCCGGCATGGCGGCCAAGCCCGTCGAGGCCGTCGAGAACGCCTGCGCTTCCGGCGGCGAGGCGATCCTCTCGGTCGCCCGCAAGCTGCTCCTCGGCGAGGGCGACACGGGCATCGCCGTCGGCTTCGAGAAGATGCGCGACGCCGAGGGCAAGATGGACGGAAAGCTCATCGGCAAGGTGCTCGGCTACTTCTCGCACCCCGACGAGCGCGCGGGCAAGACGTTCGTGTTTCCCCACCTCTTCGCCGAGGTCATGGACCTCTACATGAAAGCGTACGGGGTCACCGAGGCCGACCTCGCGGCCATCGCCGTGCAGGAGTACGCGAACGCGCGGAGCAATCCGTACGCGCAGATGCAGAAGAACGACGTCACACTCGAGAAGGCGCTTGCCATCGAGGGGATCAACCGGTACGTCGTCGACGGCCTCCCGCTCAAGACGCTGGACTGCTCGCAGATCACGGACGGATACGCCGGCCTTGTCCTCGCGACGGAGAAGGGGCTCGCGAAACTGGGCGTCGCGAAGAAGGACGCCGTGCGGCTCGCCGGATTCGGACAGGCCACCGACCCGCTCCTGAAGGCCGGGCGCGACGTCCTGCACCCGTGCGGGGCGAAGACCGCGATGGCGAAGGCGTACGCGCGCGCCGGGGTGTCGCCGCCGGACGTGAACGTCGCCGAGGTGCACGACTGCTTCACCGTGATGGGGGCGATCGGCACGGAGGTCATCGGCAAGGCGCCGGCCGGAAAGGGGGCAGCTTACTGGGTCGAGGGCAAGGCCAGGCCCGACGGAGAATGCGGGATCAACACGTCAGGCGGCCTCATCGCAAAGGGCCACCCGATCGGCGCGACGGGCATCGCGATGGTGGGCTGGGCGGCATGGCAGCTTCTCGGCAAGGTGCCGAAGGAGCTCCAGGTGCCAGACGCGCGAGCCGCCGCGACCTTCAACATTGGCGGCCCCATCTGCGCATCGGTCTGCACCGTCCTGACGCCGGGTTAAGGTGGGACTTGGCACAGTATGTCGATACGAGTCGTGTCTACTCGCCGTCGACGACTAGTCAGACCGCCAAGGGGGTGACTTCGCGTACCTTACGGTCATGAAGCTCACTGTCATGGGCCGATGGCGAATGACTCAACATGTCTCCGACCGACGGATTGCAATGACCGACCTCGAGTCCGCGCTCATCGCGTGCCCGTACTGCGGAGAGCGGATCGAGCTCGAGGTCGACTGCTCGGTCGCGCGCCAGGAGTACGTCGAGGACTGCAGCGTCTGCTGCCAGCCCATCGTCGTGACCGTCGTGGCGTCGGACGGAGAGCTCGTCCACGTCGAAGGCCGGAGCGAATCCGAATGACCGAGCTGGCCACGGAACGTCTGCACCTCCGACCCTTCGTCGCGGCCGACTTCGAAGCGCACGCCGGGATCTGCGCCGACCCGGAGGTCATGCGCTACATCCGCATAGGGGCCCTGTCCCGCACGGACGCTTGGTGGCAGATGGCCCGGTACATGGGGCACTGGCAGCTGCGCGGCTACGGCCTCTGGGCGGTCGTCGAGCGGAGCACGAACCGCCTGATCGGGGGCGCGATTCGGTCATCTGCGTGATCCAGCCCGCGAACGCGCGCTCCATCCTCCTGGCCCGCCGCCTCGGCGCGAGTCTGGAAGGCGAGATCGCCGAGAACGGAACGCGGCTCCTCGTCTACGGGATCCGGCGCCCCGCGCCCGGCTCACCCGTCGGCGCGGACTAAGATCGCCGCATGGCAAAACCCGCCGCCTCCGCGAAGTCCGGCTCGAAGGCCGCCCCGCCGAAGCCCTCGCTGCGCTTCCACCACTCCGCCGCCCTCCGGGCGAAGACGCTGGCGGTGCTCGGGAGCGTCGAGAAGGCGAAAGATCCCGCGGTGCAGCGCGACGCCCTCGCGAACCTCGTGGTGGACCTGACGGCCGCCGGCATGGACGCCTACTTCAAGGAGCCCCTCGAGGCGACCGGCGCGGGTTTCCTCGTCAGGCAGTCCGCGAGCCTCGGAATCGCCGGCGCCACGCAGATGATCGGGTCCGCCATCCGCAACATCGTCGGGCGGATGGACGGCCCGCAGCTTCTGTCCGTCTGCGCCTCGATCCGGCAGTTCATGCGCTGAGGATCGCGCCCCCCGCTCAGGCCCCTTCGATCGTCCTCTTGAACTCCGCGAGGATAGCCCCGGCGTCCCGAGGGGCCGGCATCTCCATGCACACGTGGCACGTCTGCACTCGGATTGCACGGACGTCCGCCTGACCGAACGCCTCGATGAGCTGCGACAGCCAGAACGGGACGCGCTCGAGTAGATCGAGCTCGATTTGCTTCTCCGAGCGGCAGCGGCCGCACAGGAGAGTCAGGACGTCGCCCGGCACCGGGCGAATCTAGTGAAACCCGGGTTCGACCGAGATGGGGCATCTGAATCATTCGCGGGGATGGCGGCGCTTTCGGGCGCCCTCGATGGACGAACGTCTAACGTCGCTCGAACCATCGCGGTAGTCTCCGACTCCGTGAGCTGGAAACTCGTCCTTCTGAACTGGCGCGGTCTCCTCTTCGTCGCACTCGGCCTCGCCGGAATCTGGGTAGGGCTGCAGGCGGCGGAATACCGATTCTTCGGCGTCGCCCTCGCCATGGCCGCCTTCTTCCTCGCGGCCAGCTTCCTCGGAAGGGCCGGACGGCTTGCCGCCGCCCTCCGGCCTCTCGTGGGGCGCACGGTGCGCGTGGAGATCTGGGGAGCGCCGCCTCCGGGCGGGGAAGGCGACGTCTACGACGTCAACTCGATCACGGGAATCGGCGCGGGCCTGCACTTCCATTTCCTGCCGGAGTCGGACGGCCCCGGGGCCGTTCTCAAGGTCGCCCAGCCCGGCTCCGAGAGGCTCGCGGACATGCGGATCACGATCGGCACGGCGGCCTACGTCAGCTGGGCCGGAAAGAAGGTCCCGGCTCCCCCCGGGACGACCGCGCCCGCGCTCGCTCTTCGAGTGCCCTGAGCCCCGTCGGCGCGTGGTCTAGCGCCCGGCGTACCCGACGACGTCGATGCGCGTGAGAATGCCGACGACGCGGCCCTTCTCCTCGACGAGAACCGCGTGTCCGGCCGTCAGCATCCGTGTCGCGGCGGGCAGGCGCTCGTCCGCGGAAAGCCGGGGCAGCGGCGGCTCCATCGCGTTCGATACGGGGTCCGTGGGCGTCGCGCGCCCGTCGAGCACGGCCTCGAAGAGGTGCGGCTCGACCACCGTCCCGACGACCTCCCCCGCCTCGTTCACGACCGGGACCTGCGACACGTGGTGCTTGCGGATCAGCGCGAGCGCGGCACGCACCGGATCCGACGGCTTCAACGAGAGGAGCGCCGGCAGGTCGCCGCCGACGGCCTTCTGACGCAGCAGGTCGCCGACGCGCATCTCCGCCGCGTCGAGCACCCCGTGGTCCGCGAGCCAGCCGTCGCTGTGGAACTTGCTCAGGTAGCGCTCGCCCGTGTCGGGGAGCATGACGACGACGACGTCGTCCTTCGTGAGATTCGCGGCGACCTTCAGGGCTCCCGCAAGAGCCGTACCCGACGAGCCGCCCACGAAGATCCCCTCCTCGCGCGAGAGGCGCCGCATGAGGTGGAACGACTCGCGGTCGGTGACGGTGAGGATCTCGTCGATGTACTTGAACCAGACGTTGCCCGGGATGATCTCCTGCCCGATTCCCTCGACGAGGTACGGAGCCGGGTCGATCATCTTCCCTGTCCTCTGGAACGCGCCGAGGATCGAGCCGACCGGCTCGACGCCGATCACCTTTACGGCAGGGTTCTGCTCCTTGAGGTAGCGCCCCGCGCCGCTCGTCGAGCCGCCCGTGCCGAGCGATGCGACGTAGTGCGTCACGCGCCCCGCGGTGTCGCGCCAGATCTCGGGCCCCGTCGTGAGGTAGTGGATCCCCGGGTTGTGCGGGTTGAAGTACTGGTTCGCGAGAAAACCGCCCGGAATCTCGGACGCGAGGCGCTTCGCGACCTCGGTGTACCTTTCCGGCGAGCCCGGAGGTGCGCTCGTCGGCGTGATGACGACGCGCGCGCCGTGCGCCTTCAGGAGGTCGCGCTTCTCCTGCCCCACTTTGTCCGGCATCACGCAGATGCACTTGTAGCCCTTCACGACGGCGGCGAGCGCGAGGCCGAGCCCCGTGTTGCCCGAGGTGGCTTCGACGATCGTCCCGCCCGGCGCGAGCGTGCCGTCCTTCTCCGCCATCTCCACGATGTGGATCCCGACGCGGTCTTTGTTGCTCTTGCCGGGGTTGAACGACTCGAGCTTGGCGAGAACGAGCGGTGCGAGGCCCTTCGTCACGACGTTCAGGCGCACGAGCGGCGTGTCGCCCACCGTGTCCAGGATGCTCTCGTACCAGCGCATGGCCGACGGCGTCTTCGAAGCGGGGTCAGGCATTTCTTCTCTCGAGGCGGAGGATTTCTTCAGAGCGACAGGCCCGGTTCCACGTCGCGCGCCCAGGCGAGGATCCCACCGGCCAGATTGTACGTGCGAGTGAGTCCGGCTTGCCTCATCAGCTCCACGGCCCGCGCCGAGCGCGCCCCGGAGCGGCAGTACACGACGACAGGGCGCGTCCGGTCCACCTCGGAAAGGCGGTCCGCGAGCATCCCGAGGGGAACGAGGAGGGAGCCGTCGATCGCGGCGAGCGCGGCCTCCGCGGGCTCACGGACGTCGAGGAGCTGGAA
>JBBQDQ010000063.1:0-17127 GCA_038319835.1 Thermoanaerobaculia bacterium
CCGGGACGAGGACGCGGTCGGCGGCGCCCTCGAGCGCGCGCGCCTCGGCCGCGTCGTCCGAGTTCACGACCGCGACCGTCTCGAGGGAGAGACCCGACGCGGCCGCGTCGGCCCGCAGGCTCTCGAGCGCCCGCACGGCCAGCGCGCCCGACCGGTAGCTCACGACCACGGCGGAGATCACGGGCATGAGGTATTTTGAGCCGGATGCCGATCGTGCTGCGTCCGCCCGCACCCGCCGACCGGCCGGCTCTTCTCGCGCTCTTCCGGGAGGCCTTCGGGCACGACGCGTCCCCTGCCGAGTGGGAATGGAAGTACGACCGCGCGCCCCACCGGGCGATCTCCATCGGAGCCTTCGACGGCGCGCGAGCGCTCGGGTTCTTCGGCGGCCTCGGAACCCGGTTCCGCGGCGCGTCCGGCGACCTCCCCGGCCTCGCGGCGGTGGACGTCATGACGGCGCCCTCGGCCCGGACGCTCGGCAAGCGTGCGATGTTCCAGGAAGTCGCGGAAGCGTTTTTTCGCCTCAACGGGGAGGCGGGCGCCCCGTTCGTCCTCGGCTTCCCGAACGACCGGCACCGCCTCGCGGGCGAGCGCACGCTCGCCTACCGCTCCGTCGAGCCCGCGGCCCAGTGGGCGCGGCCCGTCGCGCGCCCCGGCCTCGTCTCCCGCCTGCGCCGGCGATTCCTGAAGGTCGCACGCGGGACCGCGCTCTCGCCCGGCCACGCGGCCCTCGCCGAGATCCTCCACGCCCGCGCCGGCTGGCGCTCCGACCGGTCGCCGGAGACGCTCGCGTGGCGCTTCGCGAAGCCCGGTGCGGACTACGAGCTCTTCGAGCTCCTCGACGCCCGCGGCCGCTCGCGGGCGTACGCGGCCGTGCGCCTCGTCGGCGACCGCGCGCTCCTCGTCGACCTGCAGTCCGCCGACGAGTCCGCGGGCGACACGGCAGACCTCCTCGATGCCGTGGCCGGGGCGTACGCCGGCTCGGCGGCGCAGACGCTCGTCCTCCGCGCGGGCTCGGCATCGGGGCTCGCGGCGCGCGCGGTCGAGCTGGGATTCTCCCCGGCTCCGTCCGACACGCACTTCACCGTGCGCGCGCTGGACTCCGCATTCCCGGTCGACACGGCCGCGCGGGCGTTCGACTATCGCGCGCTCGATCACGAGATCTTCTGACCGAAGATCTCCTCGAGCCGGTCGAGGACGCGGTCGAGCGAAAAGCCCCGCGCCGCCTCGATCCCCTTGGCCCGGCGCGTCGCCCAGAGCCACGGCTCGTCGAGAAGGCGCGCGGTCTCGCGGGCCATGCCCGACGCGTCGCCGGCCGGCACCCGCGACACGACGTCGTCCCCGAGGGGCGCGAACGACGGGATGTCCGTGAGCACGACCGGAACCCCGGACGCCATCGCCTCGAGAGGCGGCAGGGGAAAACCCTCGGCGTCGAAGGACGGGTGCAGGAGGACGTCGCACGCCTGGTACCAGATCGGCATGACGTCGGCCGGAAGCGCCTGTCCGTAGGCGTCCGCGAAGAGGAGCTGCCGCTCGGCGTCCGACGGCGGGAGCGCGCTCGCGCGGAAGAGGCGGACCTCACGCCCGGTGTCGCGCAGCTTCGCGACCGCGCGGAGCGCGACCGCGATGCCCTTGAGCGGCGCCTCGAACGGCCCGACGACGCCGATCACAGAGGGCTTGCGCGGGGCGTCGCGGACCGGACCGGACGGCGCGAAGTCGGCCGCGGGAAAAGCCTGGGGAAGCACGTCGTACGTGCCCGGATACCGCGGCGCGAGGATCTCCTCGAGGTGCGGCGAAACGACCAGCTTCGGGACCGGCTGCCGGTAGGCCTCGTCGATCTCTTCGAGGCGGTTGAACGTGTGCGGATGCGGCGCCTCGTAGCCCTGGCAGAAGTGGAAGATCCGGGCGGCGCGGCGCGCGCGCACGACGGGCGCGACGGTCGGGAACCACGTCGCGACGTGCACGTCCGCCACGGGGAGCGTCGATGCGTCGAAGGCCGGGACCACGGTGACGGGAACGCGGACCGGCATCCAGCCGGACGGCGCGTCTTTCGAGACGATCGTGACGTCGTGCCCGCGCGCAGCGAGGCCCTCCGCGTGCTCGACGATCACCTTGACGCCGCCAGACATCCCGAGCGACTCGACGACGTAGACGATCTTCACGCGGGCCCGCCGTGCGGCGCGACCGTACTCCACGTCACGGGAAGAGTCAGGAGGCCGCTCCGCCACGCCTCCGACTCGACGTGGAACATCCGGTCGCTGCGCGCGTCGAACAGCGCGAGCGCCTTCTCGTCCGCAAGGTAGGCGTACACGATGAACTCTCCCTTCCCGAGCGGCAGCGCGTCGACACCGATGCGCACGCGGTAGACGCTCCGGCCGACGAAGGGGCCCGTGCCGTCCAGCCGGGAGTCCGCCGAGAAGCAGGTGACGTTGTCCCGGGTCGAGACGGCGAGGTGGATCTGGAGCGGGCGCGCCGGATCGTCCGCCTCGAACTCGACCTCGACCGCCCACGGATCGCCGGGCCGGAACTCCTCCTTCGGGACGCCGCCCGCGCCCGTCACGACGACGTCGCGGATCCTCCCGTGAGTCCCCGCGGGCACCGCGGCCTCGGCGCCGTGGGGCGCGACGGCCCGGTCCTTCCGCGCGAGGAACTTCTCGTACTCGAGCACGACCGACTGGGAGTCGCCCGCGGCCTCGACCTTCCCCGCGTTCAGCCAGAGGGCCTTGTCGCAGAGCGTCGAGATGTAGTACATCGCGTGGCTGCAGAATAGGATCGTGCGCCCGGAGGCCTTCAGCTCGAAGATCCGGTCGATGCACTTCTTCTGGAACCGGCCGTCCCCGACGGCGAGGGCCTCGTCGAGGAGGATCACGTCGGGCAGGACGGCCGTCGCCACGGAGAACGCGAGCCTCATCTGCATGCCCGAGGAGTACGTCTTGACGGGGCGGTCGAAGAAGTCGCCGAGCTCCGCGAACGCTTCGATCTCGGGGAGGGCGCTCGCGACCTCGTCGCGCGAGAGCCCGGCCAGCGCGGCCTGGAGGATCACGTTGCGGCGGCCCGTGTCGTCGGGGTGGAAGGCCGAGCCCAGCTCGAGGATCGACGCGATCCGGCCGGGGAGGTCCACGGTTCCCGACGTCGCCGCGGTCGTGCCCGCGAGGATCTTGAAGAGCGTGCTCTTGCCCGACCCGTTCTCGCCGATGACGCCGAGGACGGCGCCCTTCTCGATGGCACCGGAGACCCCGCGCAGCGCGTGAACCTCGGCGTGCCTCGACCGGCCCGTGAGCGCCTCGAAAAGGCGGTCGCGGGGCGCCGCGTAGTGGCGATAGACCTTCGAGACGTTCGTGAAGGAATAGGTCGTGGGCGATTCGGGCATGCGCCCCGCGATGTTAGCCGCCCGTCAGGGGACGGGCTGGGCCTTCACGAACGTCGAGTCGCCCGACGTGTTGTCGATGATCGTCGCATATCCCGCCACCGCGATCCCGTCGTCGAAGTTGTCGATCACGATCGAGTACTTGGTCGGGGGAGACGCGACGCCCGCGAGGAGGGTCGCGTCGCTCAACTGCGCCAACGGGCTCACCTGAATCGGGATGTCGTTGAGCTTCGTGCCCTCCAGCGAGTACACGTGCGCGCTGCACCAGCCGCCGGTCGAGCCCGCCGCGAGAAAGAGCGCGACGTTCGTGCGGAACCCGGCCCCCGCAGAGGAATCGGACCTGAGCCCGGTCAGGACGAGCCGCTTGTTTCCGTTCGCGCCCGCGCCCGACCGGCTGGCGCCGTCGAGCGGGCCGTAGCCGGGGACCTGCAGACCGACATGGCCGTCCGGCGTGTCGTTGTACGTCTCGCCGAGGACGACGAGCGGGTCCACGTTCGCGTCTCCAGGTTCCGGGGAGACGTCGAGGAGGGAGTTCTTGTAGGTCCACGTCTCGTCGAAGACGGCGCCGTACTTGGCGGGGAACCAGACCTTGACGAAGTCGTCCCAGGACTGGGTCTGGCCGGGCGCCATCGAGACGGAGGCCGAGTACGTCCTCGCGTCGAGGCAGGCGCCGCTCGCGTCGCACGGGACGAACGAGTACTTCAAGTTCACCCGGCGCGCCGTCGTCGACGGGTTCGTGACGGTCACGCGGCTCCGCCACTTCTCGCCTTTGGCGCCCGTCAGGCGGACGACGCCGGGAATCCGGTACGTGTTGCCGGGCGCCGCGGTTGGCGTCACGACGATCGGGTCGGTGGATCTCGCGTCGATCAGCGTCGCGTACGGATAGACGGCCCACGGCTTCGCGTCCGGGCCCACCGGCACGATGGAGACCTTGACCGTGAAGAGGTCGCTCGCATCCGCCCAGGCCGCCGTCCTCTGGAGCCGTCCATCCTGCAGGATCTTGTTGATCTGAAGCGACTGGTACGGGTTCATCGGCACGGCCATCGTGCCGAGCGCGGCGGCGGTGGCGCCGTCGTAGAGGTCCAGCTGGACGGTGGGCCACTCGCCGTTGAGGTTCACGAGGGCGAAGTTCGTGTAAGCGGCCGCATTCTGCCGGAGGCCGACGAGCACGCTGGCCGCGGGCGCGGCCTGGGCGGAGACGCCGCCGCTCGTCGACGCGGACGTGCTCGGAACGGACAGGCCGAACGTTCCCTTCCCCTGCGCGCTCTGGTCGTTGAACGTCCGCGACACGATGACCGGCGCGAGCGCGGCCACGGTCGCGTCGCCCTTGACGAGAAGCGCTCCGTAGCTGCCGAGCGGCCTGCCGAGGACGGCCAGCGCGTTCGCGACGGTGAACGAGGCCATCGGCGCGATCGGATTGAGCGCGACGAACGAGGGGCTCTCGCCCGCCTGGAGCGGCTGCGTCGCGTCGAGGAAGGCGACCTGCAGCCGCTGGGCGAGAGCGGGGTCGGGGTTGAAGAGCGTGACGTCCGACGTCCAGAGCGTTCCCGGGATCGCTCCCCCGAGGTACGCCATGCCCGGCGCGACCCAGCGGGGCGGCTCCGGCGGCAGGACGACGGTCAGCGTCAGCGTGGAGCTGGCGGTGGCGCCGCTTTTCACGACGCTGAGCTTCACCGCGCGGGCTCCGGAGGTCGAGAAGACGTGCGTGACGCTCGCCCCCGAGCCGTGCGTGGAGTTGTCGCCGAAGTCCCAGTCGTAGGACGTGGCGGCGGCCTCCGTGGCCGTGAAGCGCACGGTCTTCCCGGCGGTCACGTTGCTCACGACGAACGGCGATCCGTCGCTGTAGCCCGGCGTGAAGTCGCCGCTCGGGCCGGTGATCTGGATCCGGTACGAGGTGCCTCCGCTGAACGTCCCGTCCGAGCACGTGGGCTGCAGCGTGATCGTGTACGACCCCGCGGCCGTGTACGTGTGTGTGGGGCTGTTGATGGCCGGGTCCGTTGGGATTCCCTGGATCGTGGGGCCCTCGCCGAAGTTCCACCGGAACTGGGTCGGGAAGCCGAGGGTGATGGAGAAGTTCAGGACGTCACCCGCGCTCGCCGCCATGGGCAGGGGCGTTCCAAACGGACTGGGCGTCTCCACGATCTGCACGCCGTTGCGGTACACCTTGAAGTCCACCGGCTGGCAGGCGATCGGCGGAACGATGATATTCAGGTTGACGTTCGCCGTCCCGATCTTCTGATTCGAAGTATCCGTCGCGGTGCACGTGACCTGCTGGCTCTGTCCCGCCATCCCGGCCGTCGTGTTGAACGTGAAGCTCTGCTGATTGCTGAGGGTGTTGAACCCAGAAGACCACACGTAGCTGAAGCTTCCGCTCCCGCCGCTCGCGAGGCATCCGAAGACGACCGGCTGACCGGCCGAGACCGGATTCGGCGTCGCCTGGGCCTGCACCGTCACGGCCCCGCCGGCCCCTGCCGGCGTGACGACGAGGTTGACCGTGGACGAGCCCGACGCGCCGGCGCTGTCGGTCACGCCGCAGCTGATCTGCTGCGTGATGTTCGAGCCGCTGCTGTTCGACGGCGTGAAGCTGAAGTTCTGCTGTGTGCTGATCGTGCCGAGCGAACCGGACCACGTGTAGCTGTATCCGGAGCCCGAGCCGCCGGTCGCCGAGCACGAGAACGTGACGCTCTGGCCGCTCTGAACGGGGTTCGGGTTCGCGCTCGCGGAGACCGAGACATTGTTCGGCCGCGCGGTGATCACGGCCGAGTTCGGGAACACATAGGGAACGCCGCTGCGCGTGAGCGTGATGTCGAAGACGCCGACGCCCGTGTACTGAAGCGAGACCGGGTTGCCGTTCACGAACTGCGGGCTCGCCGTCGAGCCTCCGGGCGCGCTCGAGAAGTCCCAGTGGTCCGTGCCGTCGTTGGGATCGTCGACGCCGTTGACCTGCGCGTGCGCGACGAGCGCGTCGCCCACGTGCGCCGTGACCTGGTTCTCGATGCAGAAGACCCCGGGCGGGCACGGGTTGGCGCCGTTCACCCAGATCCGGAATTTAGGGGTCACCGCCGTCACGTTGATCGTGAAGGTGCCCACGTTGGCCGGGTCGGGCCAGTAAGTGGTCGTCGTCCCGTTTGCGTAGGTGATCTGGATCTTGAGCGCGTACGTGCCCGCCGTGGAGGGCATCGGGATGTTCGCCGTAGACGGAGGCGTGCCCGTGCCGTTTGCAGGATCGGTCATGTTCCAGGCCGCGAAGGCGTCGGCTCCGCACGGGACCAGGCAGAGGTTGTACTTGTAGGTCCCCGCGATCCCGGCGCCGCGCTGCGAGCTGTTCGTGACGCTGACGTTCGAGCTGATCAAGGCCGTGATCGGGCCTGTCGCGCTGCCGTTCACCGCGAAGGACGGCGCGAAGTCCGTGACCGTGTACGTTCCCATCGCAACCGAGCCCGCGTAGTCCGGCGTCTGGTAGCCGTTCGAGTACGTCGCCGTCAGCCAGTAGAAGTAGGTTCCCTTGGTGCCGAGCGTCGGCACGCACGTCGCGGTGTCGCACCCGGCGGCCAGCGCCAGGCTCGCCGGCGTCGGGCCGAAGTACCACTTGAAGCCGTTCGTCGCCGGGTGCCCGTCCGAGGCGCTCGTGAGCGGCTGGCCGGAGAGGACCTGCGTGGATGCGATCCTCGCCGCCGGGAGCTTCCAGTTCACCGTGAAAACGACGGTGTTCGCGCTGCCGTACGCGTTCGTCGCCTCGAAGGCGATCTTCTGCGGCTTGGTCGCGCCGGGCTGCTCGGCCCCCGTCCAGTCGGGTCCGCCGAAGGCGCTATTCGTCTGCACCGAGGTCCAGCAGGCCGCGCCGCTGTTCGGGGAGCCGCTGGCCTGCGGGTCGCACGGGCCGACGAGGGTCGCCTGGGCAGGCGGACTCGGAGGGCTGCCGAACTGCACGTTGTCCGGGATCTTGATGCGCGGAGAGACGCCCACGCCGTTGTCCTCCACGGGGACGCCTGCGTGGAAGTCGAAGTCGAATCCCCAGCTCGAGACCGGCTTGGAGGCCGGCGACGGGATCACCGTGGGGACGATCGTGAGCTGGTCGCCCGCGAAGACCGTGGCGCCGTCCGAGACGGACGCGCCGCCGGCGCTCGCGTTCGTCACGGTGAGGCCAGAA
This sequence comes from Thermoanaerobaculia bacterium, assembly GCA_038319835.1. Taxonomy (GTDB): domain Bacteria; phylum Acidobacteriota; class Thermoanaerobaculia; order UBA5066; family UBA5066; genus Fen-183. Next base: position 7,515 of record JBBQDQ010000063.1, read on the forward strand.
ACGGCCGGCGCGTTCACCGGCGCGCACGTCAGCGGAACGACGAAGGCCGCCGGACCCGTCGGAAGGTAAACGTACACCGAGTTGCCGGCGCCCGCGAGCGCGGCCGCGCTCGACGCCGCGAGGCTCGTGAAGCCCGAAGCGCTCACCTGAGCCGACGACGGAGTGGCCCACCCGCTCGCCGTCGTCGAGTAGAGCCAGAACTGCTGGCCCGGGAGGATGCGCGTGCCCCACATGAGGGCGAAGAGCTGTCCGTTGCTCGCGACGAGGGACGCGCTGTTGCCCGAGCGGCCCCAGAGCTCGCCCGCCACGGCCGGGACGCGGAAGATCGCGCCGGCGGAAGCGGGAGCCGAGAGGTTGCCGTTGCCGTCCCGCGTGATCGAGACGAGGCCGTAGCTCGGCGATTTCTCGCCGGCCGCAGCCCCCAGCTCCACGAGGACCCAGAGCTTCGTCGGGTCCGCGGGATCCACGGCGGCCGTGAAGTTCGCCGGGATGCGCGCGTACGGGTCGCCGGGGACGCTCGTGACCGCAGCCTTCTTGAACGCGGATGTGATGGCGCCGGGCGGGCCGGGATTCGAGGCGTCGATCACCTGCACGCCGAAGTCCGCCATGTAGACGAGGTAGTTCCCGGCCAGCATGAGGGACTGCCCGGGCACGAAGCTCGTCGTCTCGGACGCGAGGTTCAGCGGCTGGAAGTCCACGTTGTTCGTGGGCAGCGTCGTGACGTCCGCGGCCGTGCCGTTGATCGTGGCGTGAATCGTGTAGGCGATGTAGCGGCTTCCGGATTTCTGGACGACGCCGCCCGAGGCCCGGCTCGGGGCGAAGTCGCCCCAGATTCCGATGCCCTCGTTCCCGTCGCTCCGGCCCACGAGCGTGTGCCAGGGCGGATCGGCCGGGCCGTTGACCGAGAACGCGGCGCGCTGGCCGTCCGGCGAGATGCCCATCGTCGCGATGTAGCTCTGGCCGTCCCCGTGCGCCGTGATCGTGTTCTGCGTGGGGGAGGATGGGTCCACCCGGAAGTCGTCGTACTTGATGGCCGTCGGGCTGCCCGGGTTCGATAGGTCGAGGACCGAGTAGCCGAACGCCTCGTACATCATCATGCGAGGCGCTCCGGCCTGAGTCTGATAGAGCGCGAGCGCCGTGCTGAAACCGGTCGACAGGGACCCGGGCCGCGTCGCACCCGGCGGGCGCGGCTCGAACTGAACCGGCGCAGCGGCGAGCGTGCACTGGGCCTCGAGACGACCGGACGCCAGGGCGAGCTCCACGAGGGCGACGGCGAACCCCGCGCAGAGGGTGCGCACGGAGCGACGGGTGGACGGGGAAAGGTTCATAGGCTTGAGGTCTTCCAAGAGTGGTGGTTCACGTTGAGCCCCTCTTCGGCAAGGAGCTGATACAGAACAACATAGGGATCGTATCGCCCCCGGGCGCCCTCTGTCCAGGCAGAGCGGACGCACACGCCCGGCCCGGGCGTTCCGTGGGAAGTGCCGTCACGCGGAACCATCTTTCCCAAAAACGAAAAAAAACGGGCGGCCGAAGCCGCCCGTTCTCCTGAGACGTCAGGAACGTAAAGTCGCCGGGAATCTAGTTCGCGGGGCTGTAGACCTGAGTGCCCACACCCTGCCCGATGGACGGCGAGCACAGGAACTGGTTGTTGAGGTTCGAGGCCGCGTGGCCGACGCTGATGAACGCGCCGGGCGCGGTGTGCATGACGCCGACCCAACCCATGTTGTAGAGGCCCGTGGAGGCGGTGGCGCCCGTCATCGTGGCTCCCTTGAGGGTCATGTCGACCCAGCCGCCCTTGAAGCCGGCCGGGTTCCAGTCGGAGGCCGTCAGCAGGTTGATCCGCTGCGACTCGAGGAAGATGTACGTGTTCGACGGCGGGCCCGGGTTCTGACCGGACGGGCCGGGGGGGATGCCGGAACCCTGGTACACGTTCTCGTCGTTGTCGTACGTGACGATGCTGACCTGGTGGATAGCGTCATAGAGACCGCTGTTTGCAGCGCCCTTGTTGCCGGTCGGGTTCGCCCACGAGCAGAGGCTCGGCGTGGTCCCGCCGTAGTAGTCGCTGCGCCACACGGTGATCCAGGACTGGAGGCCCTGAGCCGCGTCGGCGAGGTAACGGAAGCCGTAACGGTCGCCGAGGGGCTCGCGGCCGTCGCCGGCGAACTGGAACGTCGGAGCGTAGGAGGCGATGTACGCCGTGCAGCCGACGACCGGATTCGTGACTTCACCGATGCAGTTTGCAGCGCTCACCGTCGCCGTCACGTACTTGCCGAAGAAGGTCTTCGTCGTCGTCGTGTACGGGAGGCGGCTGTCGAACTCGATGGCAACGGCCGGGTCGCCGGAGACGTTGCCGCCGTTGGAAGCCGTGTCGACGAAGAACACGTCGCCGATGAGGACGTTCGGCGTGTACGTGAAGCCCGCGCCCGTCCAGCCGGTCGTCGCGATGGCGTCCTTCGTGTAGAAGTCAGCCTGGTCGGGGAAGAAGTTCGTGCAGTAGTTGACGACGTCGATCGTCAGGTAGCCCGAGAGGGCGTCCTTGTACGAGGCGTCCGCGGTCGTCCATTTGCACTGCGGGTTGTCGGTGTCGAGGATGTTCGCGCCGGCCGACGTCGAGAACGTCGTGATGTCGCCGGACTGGTCGAGCGAGTGCCACACCGTGGGGCGGAAAAGCGGCCCGATGGCGTCGACGCTAATCAGGTTGTACTGCGAGATCGAGCGCACGACGTCGGTACCGAGGGAGAGCGCGTCCGGGTGCGAGAAGCGGATGAACTGCGTCTGCGCCCAGCCGATGGACGGCTGGTAGGTCACGGACGGCAGGCCCGGGTTCACGATGCCGCACGGATCAAGCGGGTACTTGGTCGTGTCGTACTGCGGCAGGTTCGGGCTGAGCTTGCCGTTCATGATGTCGCGCATGGAGAAGGACACGACGTCCTTGCCCGTGAGCGGGATGTTGAAGTCGATGACGGCCTGCGAGTACTTGTTCCACACCGTGACGTGAGCGATCACGCCGGGCGCGGACACGTTCACGACCGACACGAGGGTGTCGGTGCCGCCCGAGTTGATGGGGAAGTCGGTGGCGCCGTTGAGCGTCACCTTCCAGTAAGGCACGAGGAGGGTCGCGGCCGGCACGTTGTCATACGCGCAGGTCACCGCGTAACCCGTGCCCGAGACGGCGACGAGCGCCAGGGCCAGGAAAGCGAAAAACTTCTTCATTTTTACTCCTACCGAATTGTCCGAATGGAACGTGAAAAAACGCGAGTGATGGAATGGTTGAGAAGAGATCCGGCTCTGACCGCCTCCGATAACGAATCACCTCCCGTTAATTTTTCGAAGCAAATCGCTTTGGCCCCGCCGTCGGCGGAGGTGAACGAAAATGGATAGACGGACATAGATTTCCCTGACACTGGCCGAACGATAGGAACAAAATTCCCGGGTGTCAAGGGAATTCCCCGAATTTATGATCCTGTGCCATAAACGTATACGGAGGTGACGGCAGCCCCGTCCACCTCACGCGCTCACTTCCCGACGCCACGGAAGACCCGGAAACCCCCGGCGCGCGTTTCGTCCCCCGTCAGATACTGGTACATGAGGACGACGTCGAGGCGTCCGTCCCCGTCCACGTCGACGATCCTGAGGCAGGTCGGGTGGTTCACGAAGGCGGGCTCGCGGTCGGCCGCCAGCTCTTCGAACTCGCCGCCGGCCTTCTGGAAGAAGACCCGCAGTCGCCCCGTGCTCTCGTCAGCCCAGACGACGTCGTCAAGCCCGTCGCCGTTCAGGTCTCCGACCGCGATGGCCGGAGAGCCCGCGTCGAACTGGAGCGTCTTCACGATCCGCTTCGCCGCCACCTTTCCGTCGGCGCCCCGGAAGTAGACCGTCACGCCCTGCCCGTCGATCTTCGGCACCCCGCCGGTCGGGGTGTGCTTGAACCACGAAACGAAGACGGACGGGTGGCCCATGTACGAGCCCGCAGCCGCGCCGGTCGTCTGGCCGTAGCCCTCGACGACCCCGACCCCGGCGTACCGGAACTCCTCGGCCTTCGGGTCGAACTCGTAGAGGTTCGACGTCGCGCCGACGTAGCGGCACCCCGAGGAGTAGAACGGCAGGCCGTCGGCCGCGTTCCGCGGGAAGGCGGCGGCGATCGCGTACCCGAAGCACGCGCCCTCGAGCCCCTTGTGCACGTCGCGGAACCTGTCCCCTTCGTTCAGGTACGCCCGCACGTCGAATCCGCGGACGTGGCCGTCCGGCTGCGTGACCGGCTGGCCGACCACGCTGGACCACTCCCCGTCGTCGGAGATGACGAGAAGATCCTTGCGGCCGTCCCCGTTGAGGTCGCCGACCGCGATCGCGCGCGTGGAGATCTGCCGCGGCAGGCCCCGCGACTCGACCTTGAACTTGCCGCCGCCCTTGTTGAACGCGATCGCCGGGCCGGAGCCGTGGCCGCCGAACACGATGTCGAGGGCCCCGTCGCCGTCCATGTCCGCAACCGTGGCAACGCCGTAGGCGGCGTCGATGTTCTCCGGGTTGTCGACCTGGAGCGGAACCTCGCGCCAGCGCCAGGCGCTCTTGTCGTCCTTGTCGAGCCGGAACACTTTGAGCGACTGGCCCGTGAGCCGCGCCGGCGGCGCAACGATCTGCGGGTGACCGACGCCGAGCACGTCGCCCATGTCGAAGTTCTCACGCCACATGCCCGAACGGGGCAGGCCCGCGGAGATCTCCTCGAACCGGAACGGGTCCGTCGAGGTCTTCGGGGTCACGACCCCGGCCTCGCTCGCGGGCACCTCGAAGATCGGCTTGAGGTCCCCGGGCTCCGGCTCCGCGTTCGGGGCGGCCTTCTTCGGCTCCGGGGGCGCTTCCACGATCCACGAGGCGTCGTCCTTGCGTAGGATCTGGAACCCGGAGCTCTGGACCATGGCGAGGAAGATCCGGCCGTCCTTCTCGTAGTACTGGCCGCCCCTCGGGATCTGCAGAACGCGCTTGCCGGTCTGCGGATCGAGGAAAGGCTTCGGGTTGGCGGTCGGCCCCTCGCCTTCGACGTCGGCCGGAGGTCTCAGCCCGAGGAGCTCCTCCGCTCTCTGGTTCGCCTTGGCCTGCTGGGCGCTCGTGGAGGTGGGGGCGGGGGTCGAGGTGCTGCAGCCCAATGCGCCGATGAGCGCGGCCGCCGCGAGGACGGAAGAGGACGATTTCACGGAAGCTCCTGTCGGCGCACGTATCCCGCGAACCTTCGGCTGGCGGGCGAACCGGAAATGGGGGTCAGAGGAGGTCGGCAAATACCGGCCGGAGCCGGCGGAAAAGCAGACGACCCACAAAGGCTAGCACAACGAATGCCGCGATTTCGGGGGCCAATCTGTGCCACGACGGCACCGGCATCCCGAAGAGCGCCGCGCGGAAAAGGCCGACGGCATCGCGCAGGGGATTCAGGGCGAGGACCGGCTGCGCGAACGCCGGCACCATGGACTCGGGGTAGAGGATCGGCGTCACGTAGAACGCAATCATGAGGAAGGGCGGAAGGATCTGGGCGAGATCGCGGAAGAACGGGTTGAGCGCCGCGAGGATGAGCGCCGGCCCCGTCAGGAGGAGGAGCTCGAACGCGAAGGCCGCGACGAGGACGAGCGGCTGGACGGCGCCACGCCCGGTTGCGACGAGGACCAGCGTCAGGAGCCCGATCCCGATCGTCTGGATCACGAGGGCGGCCGCGACGGACGAGAGAGTCAGGAGAGCGACCGGGAACTTCATCTTTTTGACGAGATGGGCCTGGTCCGTCACCGACGTCGTCCCGCGGACGAGCGCCTCCTGGAACCCGAGCCACGGCAGGATGCCGGCGAGCAGGAACTCGACGTACGAGCCCGGGAAACCCGCGGGCGGGGAGAGGCGCACGACGTACGCAAAAACGAAGGCGTTCAGGGCGCAGACGATCGCCGGATTCAGGATCGCCCAGAAGGGCCCCGCGAAGCTTCCGGCGTACCGGGAGGCCAGGTCCCGGCGGAGCAACTCCGAGAGCAGGAAGAGCTTGTTCTTCAATGGACTTAGCGTTCTTTCGGAGGCCTGGAATCCGCTTGACTCCATGCCGCAAGGGTCTATCTTAGATGATGTACGCTCATGAGCGCTGTGCCACGTTCATCCCAGATCCTCCTAGTGGGGCAGAAGATCCGGCAGATCCGGAAGAGCCGGCATCTGACCCAGGCGGATCTCGCCTCGCGCATCGGGGTCACGCAGTCCGACCTCTCGCGGATGGAGAACGGTGAGTACAAGGTCGGTCTCGACACTCTCTTCCGGATCCTTCAGGTGTTCGAGCTGTCCATGAGCCACTTCTTCGAGGAGTCCGCCGGCGAGGCGCCGGCCGCGTCCCGCGAGGCCGCTCCGTTCGAGGACTGGGCCGCGCTCCCCGACGAGACCCGCCGCGAGGTCAGCGAGTTCATCGCCTTCAAGAAGATGCAGGTCGAGAGAGCGAAGACCGAGAAGGCCTCGACCGAAGACCCCGGAGACGACACAAATGGCTGAGAAGGTCGGGGTCGAGCAGGCCCGCCTCGCCGCCGAGGCCTCGCGCCGCGACGCGCTCGTCCACCTCGAGCAGGGCCACTTCGACGCCGCGCTCTCCTGCTACGACTCCGCTCTCGCCTCCGCGCGGCAAGGGGCCGACCCGGCCTTCGTCGACTGGATGTTCGTCTGCCGCGCCGCCGCGGCGGCCGAGCTCGGGCCCGCGGAGACCGAGCTCGTCGAGCTCAAGCGCATCCTCCTGCGCTCGCGGGATCCCCAGACGGCGTTTCGCGCGGCTTACTCGAGCGCCATCATCTACCGGCTGCGCCGCGAGCACGGGAAGGTCTTCTTCTACGCGAACGTCGCGCGGCGCCACGCCGAAGCCATCGGCGACCTCAGGCTCATCGGCGCGTGCCTCAACGAGACGGGCAACGCCCTCGCGGCCGACAGCCGCTTCGACGAGGCCGTCGCAACCTACCGCGACGCGCTCTCGCGCACGGCCGCCGAAGCCCCGCTCTTCTCGATCTCGCGCGCCCAGTGGAGCGACAACCTCGGCTACTGCCTGATCTCCCTCGATCAGGTCGCCGAGGGCCTCGCGCTCGTCCACGGCGCCCTCGACACGCTCGAGCGCTAGGATGCCCGCGGCTTCACGGTCTACCCGCTCATGGACCTGTGCTTCGGCTACCTCCGTCAGAACCGCTTCGCCGAGGCGCGCTGGTTTGGCGAGGAAGGGCTCTCCCGCATCGCCGTCCACGGCGACCTCCCGGCCGAGAAGAACTTCCTCTACCTCCTCGGAGAAGCCTGCCACCTGTCCGGCGACACGCCGGCGGCGCAGGGCTACTTCGACCGCCTCGCGACGCTGTACCCCGAGTTCAAGAACCTTCGTGCCTACCTGGAAGTCTTCGACTTCCGCAACGTGATCAACCTCCGGAGCTGAGGCCGCACATCGCCATGAACCGTCCCTTCTCCTCCCGCCTCCGCGCCGCCCTCCTCGGGCTCGTGGCCGCGTGCGCGTTCGCCGCGCCGCGGGCGGACGCCGCGAGCGCCGTGCTCGCGAAAGACGGGACGCTTTACGAGGTCTTCGCGACCACCTACGGACAAGTCATTTCCGGCGCGAGCGCGGCCGACGCGTCGACGCCCGTCGTCGCCCTGCGCACGACCGTGCCCGACCGGACGCCGAGCGTCGAGGTCGTGGGCGGCAGCTTCAGCCCCATCCTGAAGTTCGGGGAGTCCCTGGAGTTCGACGACTCGACGCAGACCGTCTTCGTCGTCTACTCGAGTCTCCAGGTCCAGGGGTTCTTCGCGGACACCCACCTCGCGATCTGGCGCGACGGCGGGTGGGCCAACGTCCGCTTCATCTCGAACCCTGGCCTGTATTTCTCGGTGAACCCGCGCATCCTCGTGACGCGGCAGTCGTACAAGACCTTCGACCCCGCGGGCGACGTCGTGACCAAGACGCGCTCGATCCTCTCGATCGTGTGGTGGGAAGAGAGCGCCCTCTCGCAGGCGCGCTACGCCGCCCTCCTGATCGAGGACGGGGCGCTGAGGCTCGAGGACATCGCCGCCTCGAACCTCAACGAGCTCACGGGCTCCGCGGGCCCGACGGACAACCGGAACCTCCCGACGTCTTCGTACATGTACCCGGCCGTGCAGCGCGATCCCCGCACGGAAGGCGGCGTCATCGTCTCCTTTGCGAACCTCGCCAAACGCGTGCAGCAGGTGCTCCACATCAGCTTCCCGGACGACTACACGCAGCCCGCGGCCGGCGCCACGGCGTCGGCGGGCCGCACGGCGAACTCCCGCTCCACGCCGATCGGGCGCGGGTTCGCGGAGTTCCCGCTCCCGTCGCTCGACCTGCCGTTCACGCTGCAGGTCGGCACGATCGTCTCGCCCGGCGGCGTGCCCACGTACTGGTGGGTCCGCGACGGCGCGCTGAACTATCAGTCCGGCGACGCCGGGTCGCTGGCCCGGCCGCCCCTCGCGATCGCGATCCGCTCGGACTTCCCCGTCGATCGCGCGCTCGCGGTCGTCGGGTCGATGGCCGAAAAGCAGTAGTCCGAAGAGTTCAGAGTCCCGAGGGAAGGTTCGTGCGCGGGTTGCGCTCGTAGAGCGCCGCGAACTTCTCGGCGAGAGTGCGTCCCTCGTCCGTGACGCGCTCGGGCATCGCGATCGTGACGCGATAGTAGTGATCGCCGTCCGCGCCGCGGCCGCTCCGGACGCCGAACCCCTTGAGCCGGAACCGCTGGCCGGCCGCGGTCCCCGGCGGGATCTTCGCGCGCACCGGTCCGTGGATCGTCGGGATCTCGATCTCGGCCCCGGCGTACGCCTCGGGGACCGTCACGGGCACCTCCGTGAGGATGTCGTCGCCCTCGCGCCCGAAGTACGGGTGCGGCTCGACCGAGAGCGCGACGTAGAGGTCGCCCTCCTCGGTTCGCCCTTTGCCGGGAACGCGGACCTTCGAACCCGTCGAGACTCCGGCCGGAATGCGGATCGTGATCTTCTCGTTCGTGACGACCTCGCCGAGGCCGCGGCACACGGGGCACGGGCTCCCGCCCGTCCGGCCCGAGCCTCCGCAACGCGCGCAGCGCCGCGGGAGACGCGCGCGGAACGCCACGGTGCCGCCGAGCACGGCGTCGCGGAACGGGATCGTCAGCTGTGCCGCGGCGTCGTCGTCCTCCTCGGCCACGCCGCGCGGCCCGACGCCCGGCGCTCCGCCCGAGAAGAGCTCGGAGAAGAGGTCGCCGAAGTCGCCCGTCCAACGGAATCCTCCGCCGGGTCCGCCGGAGGGGCCGCCGCCGAAAGGCGCGCCGCCGCCCGCGTGCGGGGCGCCTCGCGGCACGCCGCCTCCGGGCGGCCGTGCGCCCGGCTCCGGGGGCTCGCCCGTGTCGCCCGTCAGGTCGTAGTGTTTGCGCCGCTTGGCGTCCTTGAGGATTTCGTAGGCCGAGGCGATCTCCTGGAACTTCTTCTTGGCCGACGCGTCTCCCGGATTCACGTCGGGGTGGTATTTCCGCGCGAGTCGGCGGTACGCCTTCTTGATCTCGGCGTCGCCCGCCGACCGGGGGACGCCGAGCGCCGCGTAGAGATCCCGGGTGGCCATCCGCGTCACGATACCAGAGACGCGCCGGGAGGGTCGTCCGGG
>JBBQDQ010000064.1:0-16990 GCA_038319835.1 Thermoanaerobaculia bacterium
TGACGCCCGCGGGCCGCGGCGAGTTCCGCGACGCGGACCGGATCGCGGGGAAGCTCGCCGCCGTGCCGGGCGTCGCGTCCGTGTCCCCGGTCGCGAGGGGCCGCGCCTGGATCAGCCTCGGCGGCCAGGCGATGCCCGCGATGGTGGTCGGCCGCGAGAAGGTGAGAGGTCTCGTCCTCGACGCCACGCAGGCCCGGCCGATCGGCCTCGTCGCGGGCGAGACCGTGACCCTCGTCTCGTCGCGCTCGCGCCTCTCGCCGCTCGGACCCGTGCCGATCGTCGCGACCATGAAGATTTCGGCCGTGGCCCCGTCCACCACCGGACGGAAGGCCGCGGAGGCCTCGATGCCGCTCGAGGACGCCCGGCGGCTCTTCGCGCTCGGGCCGGACGGGTCCACGGGTTACGAGCTGCGCCTGACGGACGCCGAGCATCCCGCGGCGGCGGCCGCGGCCGTCTCGGCGGCTCTCGGCCCGTCGGTCGCGGTCGCGACGTGGGAGGAGCAGAACCGCGCCCTCGTCCTCGCGCTCCGGTTGGAGCGCTTCGTGATCTTCGCGGCCGTGTTCCTGATCGTGATCGTCGCCGGCCTCAACCTCGCGGCCACGTCCGCGGTCCTCGCGGCGACGCGCGCGGGCGATGCGGCCGTCCTCTCGGTCCTTGGCGCCTCGCCGCGGGCGGTGGGACGCGTCTTCCTCGCGGCCGGCGCCGGCATCGGGATCACCGGAACCGCCGGCGGGCTGCTCCTCGGGGTCGCCGTGGCCCTCGTGCTCGAGCGCACGGGCCTCATCGGGCTCAAGGCGCAGATCTACGGCATGTCGCACGCCCCGTTCCGTGTCGAGGCGCTCGACGTCCTCGCGGTGGGAGTCCTCTCCGTTCTGTGGTCGCTTCTCGCGGCGTCGATTCCCGCGCGGACGGCCGCGCGGCTCTCTCCCGTGGAGGCGCTCCGTGGCGCCTGAGGGAGCGCCGCTCCTCGCCGCGGACGGCCTCGCGAAGGGCTTCGGAGCCGGCGCCGCGCGCGTCGACGTCTTCCGCGGTGTGTCGCTGACCGTGCGGGCCGGCGAGCTCCTCGCGATCACGGGGCCGTCCGGGTGCGGCAAGTCGACGCTCCTTCACCTCTTCGCGGGCCTCGACACCCCGGACGCAGGACACGTGCGCGTGGACGGGACGGACTGGAACGCGCTCTCGCCCGAGGCCCGCGCCGCCCTGCGCGGGACGACGATCGGATTCGTCTTCCAGTTCCACCATCTCCTGCCCGAGCTCACGGCTGAGGAGAACGTCGCCCTCCCGCTCTTTCTCGCGGGCCAGTCGGAGGCGGACGGCCGGAAGGAGGCGCGCGAGGTCCTCGACCGCGTGGGCCTCGCGCCGCGCGCGTCGGCCTTCCCGCGGACCCTCTCCGGCGGCGAACGGCAGCGCGTCGCGATCGCGCGGGCGGTCGTGAGGCGGCCGCGGCTCCTCCTCTGCGACGAGCCGACGGGCAGCCTAGACGCCGCTCACGCCGCGGCCGTTTTCGACCTCCTCACCTCGGTCGCGAAAGAGCGCGCGGGGGCCGCGATCATCGTCACGCACGACCCGGAGTGGGCCCGTCGCTGTGCTAGCATCAAATCGTTGGGAGGAGAAGGCTTGAGCGACGTCGTCTAGGCGCGTCTCCACCCCTTTTTCCAGCTCGAAACGGCAGTCAAAACGATGTTCGAGAAATACAACGAGAAGGCGCGCCGGGCCTTGTTTTTCGCCCGGTACGAGTCCTCGAAGCTGGGCTCCAAGGTCATCGAGTCCGAGCACATCCTTCTCGGAATCCTCCGGGAGGGTGAGGACATCATCAAGGAGATCTTCGCGCGCTTCAACGTGAAGCCCGAGGAGATCCGCCGCGAGATCGAAGGGGACCGCGTGTTCGTCGAGCGCGTCTCCTCGACGCAGGAGCTGCCGCTCTCGGAAGAGTCCAAGAAGATCCTCGCCTACGCCTCGCACGAGGCGGAATCGATGATGCATCCCTACGTCGGCACCGAGCACCTGCTGATCGGGATCCTCCGCGTCGACCCGTGCGTCGCCGGCCGCATCCTGATGGCGCACGGCTTCAACCTGTATGGCGTCCGCGAGGAGACGATCGCCCTCATCAAGGAGCGCGAGGCCTCCAAGCAGAAGAAAGAGCTCCCGTTCCTCGCCGAGTACGCGCGCGACCTCACGGCGCTCGCGCAGACGGGCTCGTTCGACCCGCTCGTCGGCCGCGACGCGGAGGTCGAGCGCATCATCCAGATCCTCTCGCGCCGCACGAAGAACAACCCGATCCTCCTCGGCGAGCCGGGCGTCGGCAAGACGGCGATCGTCGAGGGTCTCGCGCAGAAGATCGTGGAAGGCGGCGTCCCGCTGTTCCTCGCCCAGCGCAAGATCCTCGCGCTCGACCTCTCGCTGATCGTCGCGGGGACGAAGTACCGCGGGCAGTTCGAGGAGCGCCTCAAGGGGATCCTCAAGGAGCTCAAGGAGAACCAGGACCTCATCGTCTTCATCGACGAGATCCATTCCCTGATCGGCGCGGGCTCCGCGGAGGGCTCCCTCGACGCCGCAAACATCCTGAAGCCGGCCCTCTCGCGCGGCGAGATTTCATGCATCGGCGCGACGACGCTCAAGGAGTACCGCAAGTACATCGAGAAGGACCGCTCCCTCCTCCGGCGCTTCCAGGCGATCACGGTCGCCCCGCCCGACGAGGAGGAGACGCTCCAGATCCTCGAAGGCGTCCGGGAGCGGTACGAGAAGTTCCACCACGTGCGGTACACGAACGACGCGATCAAGACGGCCGTCTACCAGGCGAGCCGCTACATCCCGGACCGCTTCTTCCCGGACAAGGCGATCGACATCCTCGACGAGGCCGGCGCGAAGGTGAAGCTCCGCAAGACCGCCGACACGCAGAATCTCCGCCGCCTCGAGAACGAGGTCAAGGGGATCGTCAAGGAGATGAAGAAGGCGATCTCCGAGAAGGACTTCGAGCGCGCGGTGTTCCTGCGCGAGCGCGAGATCGAGATCAAGGAAGAGATCGAGCGGACGAAGACGGCCGCCCAGGACGAGACGGCCGCGGTCGAGGTCACGCGCGGGGACATCGAGGACATCATCTCGAGCTGGACGGGCATTCCGGTCACGTCGCTCCAGATGGAAGAGGCCGAGAAGCTCCTCAACATGGACGCGACGCTCAAGAAGCGCGTGATCGGGCAGGACCGCTCGATCGGCGCGATCAGCCGCGCGATCCGCCGCTCGCGCCTCGGGGTCAAGAACCCGAACCGGCCGATGGGCTCGTTCATCTTCCTCGGGCCGTCCGGCGTCGGGAAGACGGAAGTCGCGCGCCGCCTCGCGGAGTTCCTCTTCGACAACCAGAAGGCTCTCGTGCGCTTCGACATGTCCGAGTACATGGAGAAGCACGCCGTCTCCAAGCTGATCGGCTCGCCCCCGGGCTACGTCGGTCACGAGGAAGGCGGGCAGCTCACGGAGCGCATCCGGCGGCAGCCCTACTCCGTGATCCTCCTCGACGAGATCGAGAAGGCGCATCCGGACATCGCGAACCTGCTCCTGCAGATCCTCGAGGACGGCCAGCTCACGGACGCCTACGGGAACGTCGTCGACTTCAAGAACACGCTCATCATCATGACCTCGAACATCGGGACGAAGTTCCTCGTGACGGGCAGCCGCATGGGCTTCGGCGAGGGCAAGAACGCGCCCGAGCAGCGCGAGGTCGAAGAGATGGTCCTCAAGGAGCTCCGCCGGGAGTTCTCGCCGGAGTTCATCAACCGCATCGACGAGGTCATCGTCTTCAACCCGCTCGGCCTCGAGCAGCTGCGCGGGATCGGCCGCCTGCTCCTCGACGACGTCGCGGACACCCTCAGGCATCGCGGGCTCGAGCTCGTCGCGAGCGAGGCCTCGGTCGACTGGCTCCTCAAGGCCTCCGGCCACGACGCGCACTCCGGGGCCCGGCCCCTCCGCCGGACGATCCAGCGGCACGTCGAGGACGCGGTATCGGAATTGCTCATCGCGTCCCGAGAGCCGATCGAGTGCGTCGAAGTGACCGTGGAAGGGGACGAGCTCAAGGTCCAGATCCGGGCGCCGGAACCCATTCGGGCGCCGGAGCCCGTCGGGACGGGCCGGTAACCGCTTTGATGCCCCGTCTCTTCGCCGGCGCCATCGCCGGGAGCGCCGCACGCCCGATTCGCGCCGTCGCCCTGGCCGGCCTTTTCGGCACGGGACTGCTCGGGGCGCTTCCGGCGCTCGCCCAGTCCCCGCAGCCCACCCCGACCCCGGCACCCGACGCGGCCTTCGGCGCGACGACCGGATCGCCCCTCTCCGGCGCCATGGGCGCCACGCCGTCCGTCCGGCTCGCTCCGGCAGGCGAGAAGGGCGCCTCCGGCACTCTCCCGCTCCTCGTCCAGATCGTCGTGAAGGGCGGCAAGACGACGGCTCCGGAGACCGTGGGCTTCTATCTCGGGATCAAGCCGGGAGACCCGTACGACGACGGCGTCATCAAGCGGAATTTCACGAAGCTCTGGGATTCGGGCCTCTTCGAGGACGTGACGCTCGAGAAGGACGTCACGGTCCAGGGCGTCATCGTCACGGCGACGGTCGTCGAGCGGCCCACGATCGCGGACCTCGAGTTCCGCGGCAACAAGAAGCTCACGACCTCGCAGCTGAAGGACAAGCTCAAGGAAGGCAAGGCCGAGATCCGCATCGGCGCGCCCGTCTCCCTGCGGGACGTGGCCAAGGCCAAGAGCGTCCTCCTCGACGGCTACAAGGCCGAGGGGTTCCGCTCGGCCGTGGTGGAGGCCCAGCTCGAGACCGTCTCGCCGTCCCAGCGCCGGGTCGTCTTCAACGTGGACGAAGGCGACAAGATGAAGATCGAGTCGATCGCCTTCTCGGGCAACACGGTCTTCGGCGCGCAGAGGCTGCGCAACGCCATGAAGAAGACGAAAACCGCTCACTGGTGGCGGTTCTTCGACAGCAAATCCACGTACAACCAGGCGAGCTACGACGAGGACGTCGAGGGCATCCGGAAGGTCTACCAGGACGCCGGATACAAAGACGTCGTCGTGAAGGACGCCGTCCTCGACACCTTCGTCGTGAACCCGAGGGAGAAGCGTCCCGACAAGATCAAGCGACGCGCGAAGATCACGATCCCGGTCGTCGAGGGCGAGCGCTGGTTCTTCGGCAAGCTCAACGTCGACGGGTCGACGGTCTACAAGCCCGAGATCCTCGAGAAGTTCTTCGCGTACCGGAGCGGAAAGCCGCTGAGCCGCGCCGTCCTCGCGGACGGGATGAAGTCCATCGAGGCGATCTACCGGAGCAAGGGGTACATCTACGTCTTCATGAACCCGGAGTACACGGAGAAGCCGAACCACGTCGTGGACGTCTCCGTGAAGATCGCCGAGGGCGACCAGTACCGGCTCGGACGCGTCGAGTTTCAGGGGAACAAGACGACGCGCGACAAGGTCCTGCGCCGCGAGCTGCAACTCTACGAAGGCGACATCATGGACATGGAGACCTTCAAGAAGAGCATCCAGAAGGTCACGCAGCTCGGTTACTTCAAGGTCGAGGAAGACCCCGACTTCAAGGTCAACAACGAGAAGAAGACGGTCGACATCTCGATCAAGGGCACGGACACGAACCGCAACGAGGTCCAGTTCGGCGCGGGCTACTCCCAGCTCGACGGGCTCTTCGGCCAGTTCCAGTTCAACACGCGGAACTTCCTCGGGCGGGGCGACACGCTCGGCCTGCAGTTCCAGCGCGGCAACCGCTCGAACTTCTTCGACGTCTCGTTCTCCGAGCCCTGGTTCCTAGACCAGCGCATGTCCATCGGCGGGGCGATCTTCAACCGCACGCTGAACTACAGCGACGTGGCGGGAGGCCTCGACCAGAGCTCGAAGGGCGCGAACCTGTCGCTCGGGATCGGACTCGGCGTCTGGGACGTCGTGTCGTTCTTCTACGGCTTCACGGACACGAGGAGCAAGTACCAGGTCTACCCGCCGCCGCCGCCGCCGGGCGGGGGCTACATTCCGCCCGCGTTCGCCGACTACACGGGCAAGACGTCCTCGATCACCCCCGGCTACCGGTACGACAGCCGCAACGACCCGTTCGACCCGACGCGCGGCATGCGCTACGGGGCGTCCGTCACGATCGCGGGCGGCGCCCTCGGCGGGGACTTCTCGTTCGTGAAGGGCGCCACGAACTTCACCGGCTACCTCGGCGTCTCGAAGAGCTCGAACTTCGCCGTGAACCTCGAGGGCGGGCTCCTGAGCCCGTACGACAGCCAGTCGCAACGGGACCGGGGCCGGGACGCGATCCCGATCTTCGAGCGCTACCGGATCGGCGGTGACCGCTCCGTTCGCGGCTTCAAGTACGGGTCGATCTTCCCCTTGGACGAGAACAACAAAGCGTACTTCGACCAGAACGGCGCGCTCCTCGGCGGCGACAAGTTCATCGTCTTCAACCTCGAGTACGTCTACCAGCTCGCGGGGCCGCTGAAGCTGGCCGCCTTCTTCGACGCCGGGAACGCCTGGATCGAGGGCCAGTCCGTCAACGTCTTCAAGATGCGGGCGTCCACGGGTCTCGAGATGCGGATCTTCCTGCCGATCTTCCAGGCCCCCCTGCGGTTCATCTACGGCATCAACCTCGCGCCGAAGACGATCCTCGACCAGACGGGTCAGCCCCTCCCGAACGGGCAGGAGAGCCGGACGGACTTCCAGTTCTCCATCGGGACGACCTTCTGAAATCACCGAATGTTCTATCATCCGGCGCTCGGCCGGCCTCCGGCCCCCCGGACATCACCATCTTTAAGGAGTCAGATTCCATGAAACGCATCCTCACGTTCGCGGCCGGCCTCCTCGCCATGGCCGTCGTCGCCGCTCCGGTTCTCGCACAGTCGGCCGCGGCCCCCGCCGGCGGGACGAAGATCGGCGTCATCGAGGTCCAGCGGATCGTCCAGGAGTCGGCCATCGGCAAGGAGAGCCTTGCCCGCGTCCAGAAGCTCCAGCAGGCGAAGCAGGAAGACCTTGGCAAGCGCCAGAAGGAGCTCCGCGACCTCGAGCAGAAGATCCAGGACCAGGGCAAGGCCCTGTCCGAGGACGCGATGGAAAAGCTCCAGAAGGACTACCAGGCCAAGGCGGTCGAGCTCAAGCGCTTCCAGGATGACGCGCAGCGCGAGCTCGAGGAGGCCCAGCGCAAGGAGCTCGGCGACCTCGAGAAGCGGATCATGCCCGTCATCAACGAAGTGGCGAAGGACCAGGGCTACCAGATGGTCTTCAACAAGTTCAACAGCGGGCTGCTCTTCGCCGACGACAAGTCCGTCGACCTGACGGAGGCCGTCATCACGAAGTTCAACTCGATGATCGCCGCGCCGAAGGCCGCGGCCCCCGCGGCCAAGCCCGGGGCCGCAGCCGCCCCCGCCCCGGCCGCCGCCAAGCCGGCCGCCGCCGCGCCCAAGAAGTAACCGCGGCGTGGCTGCGTTCACCGTCGCCGAGGTGGCCGCCGCCTGCGGCGGGCGCGTCGTCGGCGGCGGGGACGGGAAGCTGACCGGGGTCCGCGCCCTCGAGAGCGCGGGCCCCGAGTCCCTGTCGTTCGTGACGGACGCCAAGGCGCTCAAGCGCGCCTCCGCGTCCCGGGCCGGAGCGTTTCTCGCGCGCACGGCCTCCGACCTGCCCGGGCGAACGGTCATCGAAGTGGCCGACCCTCAGCAGGCCCTCATCTCCGTCCTCAGGCTCTTCCATCCGCGAAGGTCCGCCCGGCCCGGGATCCACCCGACGGCGGCCGTGGATCCTTCGGCGTCCGTCGACCCCTCGGCCGAGATCGGCCCGTACGCCGTGATCGGCGCCGGGTCGCGCATCGAGGCCGATGCGGTGATCGAAGCGCACACCGTCGTCGGCGCGGGCTGCCGCGTCGGCACGGGCTCCTGGCTCCACCCCCACGTCGTCCTCTACGACCGCATCGCCCTCGGCGAGCGCGTGGAGATCCACAGCGGCGCCGTGCTCGGAGCCGACGGTTTCGGCTACGCGACGACGGCCCGAGGACTCGTGAAGATCCCGCAGGTCGGGACCGTAGCCGTCGGGGACGACGTCGAGATCGGCGCGAACACCTGCGTCGACCGGGCCGCGCTCGAGACGACCACCCTCGGCGCCGGCACGAAGGTCGACAACCTCGTCCAGATCGGCCACAACGTGATCGTCGGCCGCCACGACGTCATCTGTGCGCAGGTCGGGATCGCGGGCTCGGCCGTCCTCCAGGACGGCGTCGTCCTCGGCGGGCAGGTCGGCGTCGCCGGACACCTCACGGTCGGCGCGGGCGCGCAGGTCCAGGCCCAGAGCGGAATCGCCTCGGACGTGCCAGCGCGACAGGCTCTCTTCGGGACGCCCGCCTTCGGCTATCGCGACTACCAGAAGTCGTGGATCGAGCTCCGGCGCCTGCCGGAGACCGCCCGCCTCGTGCGCCGCCTCGCGGAGAAGGCCGGGCTGGTCAAGGGAGGAGATTCATGAGCTCTGCCGGCCCCAGGATCGACATCCTCGAGATCCTGCACCTCCTGCCGCACCGGTATCCGTTCCTCCTCGTGGACCGCATCCTCGAGGTGACGATCGGGCCCATCGCCCCGGGCTCGAGGGTCGTCGGAATCAAGAACGTGACCGTGAACGAGCCCTTCTTCCAGGGCCATTTCCCGGGGAACCCTGTCATGCCGGGCGTCCTGATCGTCGAGTGCATGGCGCAGGTCGCGGGCTGCCTCTTCTTCAAGAACGTGGAGTCGCCGGAGAAGAAGCTCATGTACCTGACCGGCGTCGACAAGGCCCGCTTCCGCCGACCCATTTTCCCGGGGGACCAGATCGTCGTGACCGCCGAGATCGTGAACGTCAAGTCGACACTCGTGAAGATGAAGGCGGAGGCGCGCGTGGACGGCGCTCTCTGCGCCGAGGCCGAGATCATGTCGGGCCTCGTGGACCGTCCGGGAGCACAGTGATGCCCATTCACCCGAGCGCCATCGTCGATCCAACCGCCTCCGTTCACCCGACCGCCGACATCGGCCCGTACGCGATCATCGGGGCGAAGGTCGCGATTGGCGCCCGCACGACCGTGGGCCCGCACGCCGTGATCGAGGGGCCGACGACGATCGGCGAGGACAACCGCATCCACGCCCACGCGGCCCTCGGGGGGCCGCCGCAGGACCTCAAGTACAAGGGCGAGCCGACGACGCTCGTGATCGGGAACCGGAACACGTTCCGCGAGTTCTGCACGATGCACCGCGGGACCGTCACCGGCCACGGGACGACCGTGATCGGCGACGACAACCTCTTCATGGCCTACGCGCACGTCGCCCACGACTGCGTCGTCGGGAGCCGGGTCGTCTTCGCGAACGGCGCGACCCTCGCGGGCCACTGCACCGTCGAAGACGACGTCATCATGGGCGGCTTCGCGGCCGTCCGCCAGTTCCTGAAGGTCGGGCGCCACGCCTTCGTCGGGGCGTTCACGGGCATGAACCGCGACGTCCTCCCGTTCGTGTGGAGCTCGTCCGAGCGCGACGTGAAGGCCTACAAGGTGAACGCCGTCGGCCTCGAGCGGAAGGGCTTCTCGAAAGAGCGCGTCGCGGCCCTCCAGAAGGCCTACCGCATCCTCCACAAGCACCGGCACGACAAGGTCGCTCTCCTCGCCGGCCTCGAGCCGCTCGCGGCGGCGTCCGAGGACGTGAAGGTCATGCGCGACTTCATCGTGACCTCCAAGGAAGGCGTCCACGGGGCCTGAGGGACGGCTTTAGAGCTTCCTCTCGATGACCCGGCAGAGCCGCTGGATGCCCTCTTCGATGACGTCCGGCGCCGCGTAGGAGAAGTTCAGACGCATCGCGCGCTCGCCGCCGCCGCAGGGATAGAAGGCGGAGCCGGGCACGAACGCGACCTTCTCGGCGATCGCTTCGTCGAGAAGCTTCAGGGTGTCGAACCCTTCCGGCAGCGTGGCCCAGAGGAACAACCCGCCGTCCGGCCGCGTCCAGCGCACCCCCGGGGGGGCGTGCCGGTCGAGCGAGCGGAGCATCGCGTCCCGGCGCTCGCCGTAGACGGTCCGGATCCGGCGCACGTGCTTGTCGAGGAAGCCTCCCCTTGCCACCTCGTACGCGACGTACTGGCAGAAGGTCGAGGAGTGCAGGTCGGCGCCCTGCTTGATCTGGACGAGCTTCGAGATGACGACCTCGGGCGCGACGACCCACGCGATACGCAGGCCCGGCGCGAGCGTCTTGGACAGGGTGGACAGGTAAAGGACATTGCCCGTGAAGGTCCGCGCGCCGCCGTGCGTGTCCGCGTCGAGCTTTACGAGGGAGGGGAGGTGCTCGCCCTCGTACCGGAGCTGGCCGTAGGGGTCGTCCTCGACGATCGGGATGCCGAGGGCGGCCGTCCGCTCGATGAGCCGAACGCGGCGGGCCATGCTCATCGTCACGCCCGCGGGGTTCTGGAAGTTCGGGAGGGCGTACACGAACTTCGGGCCGGCGCGCATCTGCTCGTCGAGCGCGTCGACGTCCATCCCGTCGTCGTCGATCGGGACGGGGAGGTAGTCCGCCTGGTAGGCGTTGAAGGCCTGCAGGGCGCCGAGGTACGTCGGGGCCTCGGTCAGGACGCGGTCGCCGGGGTTGATCAGGAGCTTGCCGACGAGGTCGAGCGCCTGCTGGGAGCCGGACGTCACCAGGACGTTCTCGGGCTTCACCTCGACGCCGTAGCGGCTCATGTGGCGCACGAGGAGCTCGCGGAGCGGCCGGTAGCCTTCGGTCGTCGTGTACTGGAGCGCCGTCGTCCCGTGGTCCCGGAGGACGCGCTCCGTGGCGGCGCGGATCTCCTCGACGGGGAAGACCTCCGGGGCGGGCAGGCCGCCGGCGAAGGAGATGACGTCGGGCTGCTCCGTGAGCTTCAGGAGCTCGCGGATCATCGAGGCCGTGATGCGCTGCGTCCGCTGGGCGAAGCGCTCTTTCCACAGGGTTTCCGGGGCGGGAGCGGGCGGGCGCGTCAGGGTCCCGTCCGCGTAAAGGCTGCCGAGGAGTTCCTCCCCGGGCAGAGCAACGCTAGGCATGGGCACACCCCCGACCGTAAGCCTCTCTCCGGGGGCGTCCGCCCGCCATGATGCGGGCTGATCAGGGCGGAAATCGGGTCGAGAAGGCACGTGCTGCGCGCCATCCTCCGTCGTGTCGTGAGTAGCAAGTTGAGTCTGATAGACTCATCTAGGTGAGTAAGCGTCTTCAGGTCCTTCTGGACGAGCCTGAGATCCGGGAAATCCAGCGCGCCGCGCGCGCAAAGCGGATGACCGTGGCCGAATGGGTGCGGGGCGCGCTACGGGAAGCGCGCCGGAAGGAGCCGGTGGGCGATGTCGCCGAAAAGCTCGCCGCGATCCGACGTGCCGTGAAGCACCAGGGGCCGACGGCCGACATCGGGCAGATGCTCGCCGAGATCGAGAAAGGCTACGGATCGAGCGAGTGATCTTCGTCGATTCGAACATTCCGATGTACCTCATCGGCTCGGCGCATCCCCACAAGGTGGACGCGCAGCGGCTCGTCGAGCAGCTCATCGCCGAGCGGCGCCGGCTCGTGACCGACGTCGAGGTCCTTCAGGAGATCCTCCACCGCTACGCGTCGATCGACCGGCGGGACATGATCCAGCCGGCGTTCGATGCGCTCCTTGCGGTCGTGGACGACGTGTTCCCGGTTCAGGTCTTCACCGTGAACCATGCGAAATCCACGGTTCTCGCCCGCCGAAGGCTCTCGGCTCGCGACGCCCTCCACCTCGCCGTCATGCAGGAGCAGGGCGTCACGGAGATCCTGACGTTCGATGCGGGGTTCGAAGCCTATCCGGGGATCACGCGCCTGAGCTGAGCCCTACTCCTCGACGACCTCCACCTTGCGGTGCTTGGCGCGCTCGGAGATCAGCTTCTCCTGGAGCGGGCGCGGGACCTCTTCGTAGTGGCCCATCTCCATGTGGAAGCTGCCGCGCCCCTGCGTGATCGACCTCAGGATCGACCCGTAGGAGATCATCTCGGCGAGGGGCACCTCGGCGCGGATGACGGCGTCTTCGCCTTCCTGGTCCATGCCCGCGGGCCGCCCGCGCCGGGACGTCAGGTCGCCCATGAGCTCGCCCATGTACTCCTGCGGCGCATGGATCGCGACCTTCATGATCGGCTCGAGGATCGTCGGCTTCGCGCGCTCCATCGCGTCCTTGTACGCGAGCGAGCCCGCGATCTTGAACGCCATTTCGGACGAGTCGACGTCGTGGAACTGGCCGTCGTAGACCTCGACGCGGAAGTCGACCATCGTGAAACCGGCGAGGTAGCCGCGCCTGCGGATGTCCTGGATGCCCTTCTCGATCGCCGGGATGTAGTTCCGCGGGATCGACCCGCCGAACGTGTCGTCCTCGAACTCGAAGTCCGCGCCGCGCCCGAGGGGCTTGATGCGGATCTTGCAGTCGGCGAACTGGCCGTGGCCGCCCGTCTGCTTTTTGTGGCGGCCGTGCCCTTCGGCGGCGCGCGTGATCGTCTCGCGGTACGGGACCTTGGGCGGGTGGAGGATGACCTCGACGCCGCTCTTCCTCTTCATGCGCGCGACGGCGATCTCGACGTGGAGCTGGCCCGCGCCCGAGAGGAGAAAGTCGTGCGTGTCGGCGTCGCGCGAGAAGTGGAGCGAGGGGTCCTCCTCGATGAGCTTTGCGAGGGCCACCGAGATCTTCTCCTCGTCGCCCTTGGCCTTCGGCTCGATCGCGAAGGAGATCGCGGGCTCGGGGAAGGAGATCTTGTCGAAGGCGAACGGCTTGTCCTTCGAGGAGAGGGAGTCGCCCGTGAGCGTCTCCTTGAGCTTCGCGACGCCGCCGATGTCGCCTGCCGGGATCTCGGGGACGGTCTGGAGGGTCTTGCCGAGAGGCGAGAAGACGGGGCCGAAGCGCTCGGCGAGCTCGCGCGAGGTGTTCCAGTAGGTCCCGTCGCCCTTCACGGTGCCCGAATAGACGCGGAAGAGAGTGAGACGCCCCGCGTACGGGTCGGAGATCGTCTTGAAGACGAGGGCGGCCGTGGGGCCCGCCGGGTCGGGCGCGAGAGCCTCGGCCGCTCCGCCCTTACCCGTGGCGACGGACCGGAAGGCGTCCGCGGTCGGGAGGAGGTCCTCGATCTCGTCGAGGAGCTTCTCGACGCCCGTCTCGTGGCTGCCGCTCGCCGTGAAGAGGACCGGGGCGATCTTGCGCTCCTGGATCGCCTTCTTGAGGGCGGGCTTCATCTGCTCCTCGCTGAGGTTGCCCTGCGAGAAGAACGTCTCCATGAGCTTGTCGTCGCCCTCGGCCACGAGCTCGACCAGGGTCTCGTGAAGCTGGCCCGCGTCGGCCGCGAACTCGTCGGGGATCACGCCGGGCGCGGTCTTTCCCGCGTCGTCCGTGAGCCAGCCCTGCATCGCGACGAGGTCGATGACGCCGCGGAAGCCCTTCTCCTTGCCGATCGGGGCCTCGACGCAGACGCAGGCGCGCCCGAACTTCTTCTGGAGCTGGTCCATGACGCGGCCGCCGTCGGCGCGCTCGCGGTCCATGCGGTTCACGACGACGAGGCGGGGGAGCCCGAGCTCGTCGCACACTTTCCAGGCCTTTTCGGTCTGAACCTCGACGCCCGCGACGGCGTCCACGACGATGATCGCGGCGTCCGCGACGCGCAGGCCGCAGATCATCTCCGAGACGAAGATGCCGTAGCCCGGCGTGTCGATCAGGTTGATCTTCTTCTTCTTCCACTCGAGCGAGGCGACCGCGAGGCCGATCGAGATCTTCCGCTCGATTTCCTCCGGGTCGAAATCCGTCGGCGCGTTGCCTTCCTCGACGCGGCCGAACCGCGGCGTGGCGCCGGCTTCGTGGAGCAGCGCGGAGACGAGCGTCGTCTTGCCGACGCCGTTGTGCCCCACGACGGCGACGTTGTGGATGGCGGACGCGGGATAAACCTTCATGAACACCCTCCGATCCCCGTGTGAAGGGAAGCGATTATAGGGAGAGCGGCCCCCGGGTCGAGCCCCGCAAGGTGCATCAGGGACGCGGGCGGTCGTCCGGGTTCCGTACACAGGCCCGGGGCGGCCTCGCGGCCCGGACGGCGCCGGGGCCGCTGATAGAATCGCGCCCTGCGCTTCCCGCGCTCATGGAGGCCGTCTGCCGCCCGATCCAGGCACGCCGCACCCGCCGCGTAAGTTCGCGCGATACGAGGTGGAGCGCGAGCTCGGCAAGGGGGCGATGGGGGTGGTCTATCTGGGCCGGGACCCGGTCATCGGCCGGCGCGTGGCCCTGAAGACGATCCGGGCCACTGCGGACGACGACTCGGAACAGCGCGAGTTCAACGAGCGGTTCATGCGCGAAGCGCAGGCTGCCGGGACGCTCTCGCACCCGAACATCGTCACGATCCACGACGTCGGCGAGGAGGTCGAGACCCAGAC
The DNA here is from genome assembly GCA_038319835.1 of Thermoanaerobaculia bacterium. GTDB lineage: Bacteria > Acidobacteriota > Thermoanaerobaculia > UBA5066 > UBA5066 > Fen-183. The sequence continues at coordinate 14,420 of JBBQDQ010000064.1, forward strand.
GTCCTTCATCGCGATGGAGTACGTCGAGGGCAAGAACCTCAAGCAGCTCCTGAAGGACAAGGTCGCGTTCTCCTGGGATCGAATCGCGGAGATCTCCATGTCGGTCGCGGACGCGCTCGATTACGCACACCGGCGCGGGATCGTCCACCGCGACGTCAAGCCCGCGAACATCATCCTCACGACCGACGGCACCGTGAAGATCACGGACTTCGGGATCGCGAAGATCGAGGCTTCCAGTCTCACGGAAACCGGCCAGTTCCTCGGGACGCCGAACTATATGTCGCCCGAGCAGGTCACCGGCGAGGCCGTGGACGGCCGGAGCGACCTCTTCTCGCTCGGCGTTGTCCTATACGAGCTCCTCACGAAGAAGAAGCCCTTCATCGGGGATAACCTGACGTCGATCTCCTACAAGATCGTCCACGAGGATTACCCGGCGCCGGAGACTTACGACGCGACGATCCCGGGCGAGTTCGGTCCGATCATCGCGCGGGCGCTTGCGAAGGACCCGGCCGCGCGATTCCAGAGCGGCAAGGACTTCCACGCCGCGCTCGCCGAGTTCCGGACGCGACACGCCGAGATGGAGATGCTCAAGGACCTCGGCGAGATGGTCGCGCAGGCCGAGAACCTCGGCGCCGTCTCGACGGTCGAGTCCAAGAAGACGCCACTCCCGGCGAGCCCGGCCCCGCCCGTCCCGGGGGCCGTCCCGAAGCGCGGTCCGGCCGGCCTCGGGGGAGGGGCGACGAGCCTCGAGGATCTCGCGCGGCGCGGGAGGAGCGACCTCAACCCGGCTCTGGTCGGGCCCGCCCCGGCGTCCTTCGACAGCTCGATTCCGGACTGGAGCCTCGACACGGACGCGCTGAAGTCCCCCGCAGAGCGGGAGGCCGCCCGCAGAGGTGAGAGCGAGACGCCGGCCCCGGTCTCCTCGCCGGGCACCCTGATCTCGAACGTCCAGCGCGGGATGAAGAAAACCCCCGCGCCGACCCCGCCCCAGATCTTCAACGAGGAGAACCGGCCCACCGAGCGCATTCAGACCATCCCGGGCCCTTCCACGACCGCCGCCTCGGACGCGGCGAAGATCTCGACGGGCGAGATCAAGCGGCCGGCGGCGCCTCCTCCTTCGGCGGCGTCCATTCCGACGCCGCCGCGCGGCGTGGCACCGATCTCCGGGCCGGGGGCGCCGCAGACCTCCGCGCCCGCGACCCCCGTGCGCGGAGTTCCATCTCTCCAGTTCGCGCCGACGCCGGCCGTGCCCCCGCGCACGCCCGCGCAGCCGGTTCCGCCCCTGGCGCGCCCGCCCGCGTCGCCGCCGATCCGCCCGCCGGCACCGCAGCAGGTCAGGCCCGCGGTTCGCGACGTGTCGGCGCCGATCCCCCAGCAGCGCGCGGGCGTGCCGCGCGCCGGCGGTCCGGCCGTCCGTCCGCCCGGCCGCGACATCACGGGCCCGATCGGTGCCCGCGCCACGACGGGCGCCCAGCCCTACGCAACCGCGGCGGCTCCGAAGCCCGCGAGCTTCAAGGAAGCCATGCGCCTGGGCGTCAACAAGCGCTACGTCCTCCTCGTGATCGGCGCCGCCGCCCTCGTGGCAGCGGCCGTCATCGGGGCCCTCCTCCACCGTTCGTCCTCGATCGCCGGCCGCGGCGCGGACGAGGCTGCCGCCCAGGAAGCGCGGGCGAAAAAGCAGCTCCTCGACGACGGCACGCGCCTCCTCGCCGAAGGCAAGCCGGCCGACGCTCGCACGAAGTTCCTGGAGCTCGTCCGCCTCGCGCCGGAGTCGAACGCAGGGCGCCTCGCGCTCCAGAAGTCCGAGCAGCTCCTCGCGCAGAAGCAGGAGGAGGAGCGCAAGGCCGCCGAAGTCGGGGCGTACCTGGCCGAGGCGCGCCGCGCCCGCGCGTCGTCGGACTGGGCGCGGGCCGTCGTGGAGGCGGAGGGCGCCCTCGCGATCGATGCCGGAAACGTCGAAGCGAGGGAAACCCGTGACGTCGCCCAGGCCGAAATCCGCAAGCAGGGGCGCGCGGCCCAGAAGAAGACCGAGAGCCAGATCCGGACGCTCAAGGCCTCGCCGAGGCCGAAGCCCACTGCGGCACCCGAGGCGGAGGCGGCCGCGCCCGCTTCCGCCGCCGCGGAGGCGCCGCCGGCGCCCGCGCCCGCGGGACCGCGCGTGCGCCTGCGAGTCGCGTTCAAGGCGCCGATCACGCAGGGCTACGTCATGATCCGGCGGAACGACGTCGAGATCTGGCGCCGCGCCTTCGACTTCGGCCGCAAGTCCGGCGGCGGGAGCCTCGAGGGCGAGGTGGAGGTCCCGTCGGGCGCAGGCGAGTACAAGGCCTGGGTCATCGCCGCGGACCGGAGCGTGAGCGAATACCAGGTCGTCCCGCTGACCGTGGGCGAGGGCCGGACGCTCGTCCTCGACGTCGACGCGCAGAAGAAGCTCGCGGTTTCGCTGCGGTAGTCTGCGGGCCATGCGCGCCCGCTCCGCCGCCGTCCTCCTCGCCTCTTCCGCGCTCCTTCTCCACGCGCCCGCCCCGCGCGCCCACGCGCAGGCGGGCGGCGTACCGCCCGCGTCGGCCCCGT
>JBBQDQ010000065.1:0-16959 GCA_038319835.1 Thermoanaerobaculia bacterium
TCTGGCTCGCGTTCGCGGCCTTCGTCCTGATCCGTCGCGCGAACCCCGACCTCTGGCATCCGACCCTCGGCGGCGAGAAACCGATGGACCTCGCCTTCCTGACCGCCGTCGTGAAGTCCGCCGAATTCCCGCCCTACGATCCGTGGCTCGCGGGGGGAGCGCTCAACTACTACTACTTCGGGTACGTCCTCGTCGCTGCGCTCGTGAAGCTCACCGCCGTCGTTCCCGCCGTGGCCTACAACCTCGCCATCCCGACGCTCTTCGCGCTCGCGTTCACGGGAGCGTTCGGGGTGGCGCTCGCGCTCGTCGGCCCGGCGCGGCAAGGCCGCGGCCGCACGCTGGGTTTCGCCGTCCTCGGTGCGTTCCTCGTCGCGGCTCTCGGCAACCTGGGAGAGGTGCGTCTGTATCTCGGTGCCGCAGCGTCGGCCAGCACCACCACGTTCTCGAGTCCCGTCCCCGGGCTCACGGCGGTCGTCCGGACCGCCGACGGGCTCGCCGCGGCGGCGCGATCGGGCCGGCCGCTCGTGAGCCATCGGGACTGGCCCTACTGGGCGGCGACCCGGCTGATCTCCCATCCACCCACCGAGCCGGGACCCATCAGCGAGATGCCGTTCTTCACGTACCTCTTCGGCGACCTGCACGCTCACGGCCTCGCGCTGCCGCTCACTCTTCTCGTCTTCGGGCTCGCGGGTGCGATCGCCTCCAGCCCTCCGGCGGGGAGCGGTCCGGAAGTCCTGCTCCTGACTTTCGCGGCCCTCGGGTTGGGTGCGCTCGTCGCCGCGAACACCTGGGACGCGCCCACGTACGGCATCGTGATCGGCGCCGCGCTGCTCCTGCGCCCCCGGAGAGACGGCTCGACCCGCCGGGAGCATCTCGCGGGCGCCGCCGTCCGCGGCGCGTGCGTCCTCACGGGCGCCTTCGGGCTCTTCCTTCCGTTCCACCGCTCGTGGGGCCGCGCGTACGGAGGATTCGAGCCGTGGACGGGCTCCCAGACCCCGCTGCCCGACTTCCTGACGATCTACGGTTTCTTCCTGTTCGTGCTCGGCTCGGTCCTCTGGTTCGAGCTCTCGCACGCCGCGGCGCGGGCCGACCTCCGGCGGTTCCTGAGCGGCAGCGACCCGCGCGCCGCCTTCGTCCGGAACGTGGCGTCAGTCTCGCTCCTCCTCGCAGCCGTTCTGTTCGCCCTCGGACGCGGCACGTCGGGCCTGCTCGTGGTGCTCCTCACGGCGACGACGTTTGCCCTTGCGCGGGAGCGCTCCGACGCCGGATGGCGACTCGCGCTCGCGGCGGCCGCGACGGCCTTCGCGCTCCTTCTCGGGTCGGAGTGGGTCGTCCTCCGCGGGGACGTCGGCCGGATGAACACCGTCTTCAAGTTCGGCTTCCAGGCCTGGGTCCTCCTCGCGCTCGCGGCCGCGGCGGGCGCGTCGCGAGCCCGCTCGTTCGTCCTGCGCCTTCCCGCAGCGGCCCGGGCGGTGTGGGGGGGCGCGTTCGCGCTCCTCCTCGCCGCGGGGCTTCTCTACCCGGCGCTCGCCACGGGCGCACGCGTCCGCGACCGCTTCGACCCGAACGGGCCGCGCGGCCTCGACGGTGCGGCATTCCTCCGAACCGCGTCCATCGATCTGAAAGGAACCAACGTCCCGCTCGAATGGGACCGGCAGGCCTTCGAGTGGATCCAGGGGCACGTGACCGGGTCGCCCGTCGTCGCGGAGGCGAACACCGACCCCGTCCTGTACGGCTGGGGAAACCGCTATTCGATGTTCACCGGCCTTCCCTCGGTCGTCGGCTGGCGCTGGCACGAGGTTCAGCAGCGCGCAGTGGTCGGCGCCGGGCCCGTCGACCGCCGAATCGCGGACCTCCGGCTCTTCTTCGCGACGGAGGACGCCGCGGAGGCTGCGCGGGTCGCGGCGCGCTACGGGGTCGGGCTCGTGGTCGTCGGGCCGCTCGAGCGGTCGGTATACGGCGAGAAGGGCCTCGCGAAATTCAGCGCCGGCGGGCCGTTCGTCCTCCTCTACGAGAATCCAGGCGTCCGGCTCTACCGGATCGCGACGGCGTCCTGAGGCGTGCCGCATGCTCCTTCTCTCGCGCCTCGTCGCCTACGCAACCGGATTCGCCACCCTGATGCGCGGCGTCGAGCGCGCACCGCTCGCGGCGGCGCAACTCCTCCTGCGCCCGGGCTCGCGCCGGAGGATCCGGCTGCGTTCCGGTGTGACGTTCGTCGTGCGCGGGCCGATGGACCTCTGGATCGTGAAGGAGACCTGCCTGGACGGCGCCTACGACGAAGTCGCCCGGGGAGAGGACGTCCTCACGATCCTCGACGTCGGCGCGGGCATCGGCGACTACGCCGTCCACGCCGCACGCCGCTGGCCGGCGGCGACGATTTTCGCCTTCGAGCCGTTTCCGGAATCGTTCGGGTTCCTCGAGGAGAACGTGCGCCTCAACGGCGCCGCGAACGTGCGTGTCTTCGAGACCGCGGTCACCGCCGCGGAGGGACCCGCCACGCTCCATCGGGGGCGGACGGCGGCCGAGCACGGCACGCTGCGGACGGCGGCGCACGCGGGCGGAGAGCCTGTCGCCGCGACGACGCTCGCACGGATCTTCGAGGACAACCAGATCGAGCACTGCGACCTGCTCAAGATGGACGTTGAGGGCGCCGAGTTCGAGATCCTCCTCGAAGCCGGCGCGCCGCTCCTCGCTCGTATCCGGGCGCTCTGCGTCGAGGTTCACGAAGGCCCCGGGCGCTCGCGGGAAACGCTCGCGGCGCACCTCAGGAGCCACGGTTTCGACGTCCGGCTCCGTCCCAGCCCCGTCCACGCACACCTCGCGCTCCTCGACGGGACCCGGGGAGCCCCCCGCGCGTGAAGATCCTCGCCGTCCTGACCTACTACGCGCCTCACTGGACGGGGCTGACGACGCACGCCGTGCGCATTGCCGAGGATCTCGCCGCGCGCGGCCACGACGTCACCGTCCTGACGACGCGCCACACCCACGACCTCGCCCCGGAGGAGGTCCTCAACGGCGTGCGGGTCGTGCGCCTCACGCCCGTCTCGCGCTTCTCGCGGGGAATGATCGCCCCCGCCTTCCCCGTCGTGGCGGCCCGTCTCGTGGCGCGGGCCGACGTCGTCCAGATTCACAGCCCTCTTCCCGAGGCGCCCCTCGTTGCGCTTCTCGGACGGGTCACGGGAACGCCCGTCGTCTTCACGCATCACGCCGACGTGGTCATGCCCGCGGGCCTCGGAAACCGGGTCATCGAGCGGGCCGCTCTCGCATTGCTCGGAGCCGCGGCCCGGCTCTCGACCGCGGTCACGTCGTACAGCCGCGACTACGCCGAGTCGTCCGCTCTCCTGAAGCCTTTCTTCGACCGGTTGACGTGCATCGCACCGCCGGTTCGATTTCCGGAGCCGGACCGGGCGCGAGCCGCCGCGTGGCGCTCCACGATCGCGCCCCCGGGCAGCGCCGTGCTCGGGTTCGCCGGCCGCTGGGTCGAGGAGAAGGGTTTCGACGTTCTCCTGCGCGCGCTCCCCCTCGTGCAGCGCGACGTTCCGGCTGCGCACCTCGTCTATGCCGGCGAGCCGCACGTCGCGTACGAACGCTTCTTCGAGGCGTGCGCGCCGCTCCTCGCGCCCGTGCGCGAGCACGTCACGTTTCTCGGACTCCTCCGGAATCCCCGGGAGATGGCGGACTTCTACGGCCTCTGCGACCTCTTCGTGCTCCCGAGCCGATCGGACATGATGGCGCTCGTGCAGATCGAGGCGATGCTCTCGGGCACGCCCGTGGTGGCGTCCGACATCCCCGGCGCACGCGTCGTGGTCCGGGAGACGGGCTTTGGCCGTCTCGCACCGGCGGGAGATCCCGAGGCGCTCGCCCGGGTTCTCGTGGAGACCCTCCGGGACCGCGAGCGTTACGCGCCCCGGCGGGCCGACGTCCTGAGGGTGTTCGATCCCGACCGTTCGATCGACGCTTACGAGCAGCTCTTCCGGCGCGTGGCGGGGCCCGTGCGGTGACGTTCTCCGCTCCGGATCGCGCAGCCGTCGACGCCCTTCTCGAGCGGGAGTGGGACCGTGCCTACGCACGGCGCGCGCGCCTTCTCCTCGAGGGGCTCGACCCGCACGACGGGGAGCGGATCCTCGACTGCGGCTGCGGGATGGGGTTCCACCTCTCGGCGCTCGCGCGCCTTCGCCGCGTGCGTCTCGCGGGCGTCGACCTCGACCTCGTCCGCCTTCGGGCCGCGGTTCGCTCCGGCGTCCGGGCCGGCGTCAGCCGCTCGGCGCTCGAACGCCTCCCGTTTCCGGACGCGAGTTTCGACAAGGTCCTTGCGTCGGAGGTCCTCGAGCACGTCTCGAACGACGGCGCCGCCCTGGCCGAGATCCACCGCGTGCTGCGGCCCGGCGGGACGCTCGCCGTCTCGGTGCCCCACGCGAACTATCCGTTCTGGTGGGACCCCGTGAACACAGTGTGGTCCGCAGTCGGCGGGGGGCCGATCCGGCGCGGCCCGCTCGTCGGGATCTGGACGGGCCACGAGCGCCTCTACGCGCCCGCCGAGCTCTCGGCGCGCGTCGAAGGCGCGGGCTTCACGGTCACGAGTCGCCGGGAGGCGACGCATTACGCGCTCCCGTTCAGCCATCTCCTCCTCTACGGCATCGGCAAGCCTCTCTTCGAAAGAGGCCTTCTGCCCGGAAACCTCCGGGCGAGCGCAGACCGGCTCCGTGCGGACGCTCCACCCCACCGCGGTCTGCTCGCCGGGGCCCACACCCTGTTGACACGAATCGACGCCCTCAACGACGACCCGGCTCGCCGCCACGCTCCCACCTGGGTCAACGTCGTGCTCTTCGCCCGGAAGAACGCGCCACGGTGACGGCTTGAGCGCGGAGATTCGCCCCCTGCGGTGCCTCCTGTTCCTTCTCGCCGCGCTCTTCGTCGCGGGCGCGTGGTTCGGAACCGCAGGAAATTCCTTCAGATCCTGGGGCGCCGTCTGCTGGATCGCGAGCGTCGCTCTCGTGTGGATCGCCCTCGACGGGCCCACGGACCTTCCTCCTTCGCGGCGTCTTTCCGCCGCCGCAGGGGTCGCGCTCCTCGGAATCCTCGGCGTGGCCGCGGCGCTCCGCCTCGCGGATCTCGCGGCCGCCCCCCCGGACATGACGAGCGACCACGTCGAGAAGCTCCTCGATGTCCAGCGGATCCTCGACGGCCAGCACCCCGTGTTCATGGGCTCCAACGGCGGGCGGGAAGGCCTTCACTTCTACACCCTGGCCGCCCTTGCGGTCGTCACAGGGCACGGCCTCGACTTCGAGCTCCTCAAGCTCGGCTCCGCGATCGTGGGCGTGCTCGGCGTCGGCGTCGCGTTCTGGGCCGGACGCGAGATTGCGGGCGGCTCTGCTGCCGAGCTCACCGGACTCCTGGCGGCGGCCCTGACGGCCGTGAGCTGGTGGCACGTCATGCTCTCGCGCCTCGGTCTGCGGATCGTCTGGGCGCCGCTCTTTGTATGCCTCGTCGCCGGATTCCTCGCGCGCGGGCTCCGGAGCGGCCGACGCCGGGACTTCCTCGCGGCCGGGTTGGCGCTCGGCCTCGGGCTGAACGCGTATCAGGCGCTTCGCATGCTGCCTGTCTTCGTTCTCGCAGGATGGGGCCTGACTCTCGTTCTTCGCCCGTCCGGCCAGCGAGACTCAAGGGCCTCCCTGCGAAACATCGCCGTGCTCGCGCTCGTGGCAGCCGCCGTCTGCGTTCCGCTCGCGCGGTTCGCTCACGATGCGCCGGTCGTCTTCTGGGAGCGCGTGTCGGGAAGGATCTTCGACGACGTCGCCCCATGGCCGCAGGGGGCGGGTGCCGTTCTCCGGCAGCTCGGCGTCAACGCCGTGCGTACGGCCGGAATGTTCCACGTCCGCGGCGATTCTGCGTGGATCACGGGCGACCCGGCCGGGGCGCCCGCGCTCGACAGGCTCACGGGAGCCTTGCTTCTCGCGGGGATCGTCCTGCTCGGCACCCGCATCGTCCGGCGGCGAGACCCTGGCGACATTCTCGTCCTCACGGGCTTCGCCGTCATGCTCCTCCCGACCGCGCTGGCAGTAGGCCGGCCCATCGAGGTGCCGAGTGCGACGCGCGCGAGCGGCGCCCTCCCGTTCGTGATGTTCCTCGCCGCGGCAGCCGGCGTGCGCGCGCTCCTGCCGCTTTCTCGAGCCGCCGGCCCGCTCGCAGCCGCTGCGTGCGTCGTCCTCGGCCTCGCGTATGGCCTCGCCGCGAACGCCCGGGAGTATTTCGGAAACGCGATGAGCGCCTATCGCGCCTCGACGTTCCCTTACCGGGAAGCCGGCCAGCTCCTCGCCGGGTTCGCGCGTGCGCACGGCGCCCCGGGGAACGTCTTCATGGTCGCCGCTCCCCACTGGTGGGATCACCGGGCCGTCGGGATCGAATCCGGCGACCCACGCTGGGACAACGGCCTTCTGCCGGAGTCCCTCTCCGAAGGACTCGCGGAGAAGATGGGCGCAAACGCGGGCACACCGCGCGCGTTCCGTCCCGAGGCGCCCCTGTTCTTCTTCGTCGAGCCGTCCGAGACGAAGACCCTCGCCGCCCTTTCGACGCGGTTTTCTCTGGGCCGGGCCCGGCGCATCGCGACGTCCCGCCGGGGGCGCGACGTCGTCGTCTTCCGGGCGGAGCGCTGGGAGCCGCCTTCCGGGGCCGAACCGTTGCTAGGATCGACCCGATGACGCCCCGCTCCGGCCCGCGGGATCTCCCCCTCCTCGGCGAGCGCCTCGAAGCGCTGCGGCGGGACTGGGCGTCCCGTCGGCTGGACTCCGACCCCCTCGCGTTCGCGCACCGGTACGGGGACCCCGGCGACCGCGAGGTCGTCGCATTCCTGGCGGTATCGCTGGCCTTCGGGCGCGTCGCGTCGATTCGCGCGTCGGTCGAAAAGATCCTCGCGGTCCTCGGCCCGCGGCCATCGGAGTTCCTCGAAGGTTGGGATGAGAGGCCGCTCGGCGCCTTGGGCGCCTTCCGGCACCGCTGGGTTTCGGGGAACGACGTAGAAGATTTTCTAAGAATGGTGAAGAGGGCGCGGCAAGCGCACGGCTCCCTCGGCGCCCTCTTCGCGAGAGGGGACGACGAGGGGCGTGCGACCGCCGTCACCGACTACGTCGCCGCCCTTTCTTCCTTTCATGGAAATCTTCTGAATTTCTTCTCCTCTCCGAAGCCACCTTCGCGTGGCTTGCGCTTCCTGCTGCCCTTGCCCGAAGGGGGCTCCGCCTGCAAACGTTCGCACCTGTTCCTCCGCTGGATGATCCGGACGGAGGGATTCGACCTCGGCCTCTGGACCGGCGGGCGTTTCACGCCGGCGCGGCTTCTTCTGCCGATGGACACGCACGTCCACCGCATCGCGACGTACCTCGGCCTCACGCGCCGCCCGGCCGCCGACCTCGCCGCGTCGCGCGAGGCGACGGGCTGGCTCAAACGCCTCAACCCGGAGGACCCCGTCGCCTACGACTGGGCGCTCTCGCGCCTCGGCATCCTCGCCGAGTGCGTGACGGAGCGCACGCGCCGCCACTGCGAGCGCTGCGCCGTGAGGCCCGTCTGCCGCGCATCCCTCATCCCCGCACAAGGAGCCGCCGCCGCATGACCGACTTCCTCGATCGCAAAAAGGCCCTCGGCCTCGGCATCGCCGTCCTCGTCTGCGGTGCGCTCGCCTGGATCGCGAAGGACGCCCTGAAGCCGCCCGTCGTGAGCGCGCCCGGACCCGCCGCCCCCGCCGCCCGTCCGGTATTCCCCGCCGGGCCGTTGCCCGTGTCCCTGCGCAACGGCGCGGCGCGCGACCTCGCCGCGAAGACCGGAAAGGGATTCATCCTCCACTTCTGGGCGACGTGGTGCGGCCCCTGCCGCGAGGAGATGCCGGCGCTCGTGAAGTTCGTGAAGGACACGAAGGGCGACCGGAACGTCGAGTTCCTCGCCGTCTCCGTCGACGAGGACTGGAAGGTCGTGGACGCATGGCTCAAGGAGCGCGGGATCGCGGACCTCCCGATCGCCCTCGACCCGAAGGGCGACACGGCGCACCGCGTCGGAACGGACAAGTTCCCCGAGACGTGGTTCGTCTCGCCGTCCGGCGAGATCGTCCAGTACATCGCCGGACCCGCGGACTGGAACGACCCGAAGCTCCGCGCGTTCGCGACGGAGTTCAGCCGGTCAGTCCGCCAGTGACAGGCTGAGGTCGGCCCTCGCCACGCCGTTCGCGGGCACCACGACGGACTGGACCTTCTCTCCGAGGAGCTCGTGCCATGCGTGGAGGCGGTACGTGCCGGGCGCGACGCCCGGGAACGCGAACCGCCCTCCCCGGTCCGTGACCGCCGCGAACGGCGTTTCTGCAACGAAGAGCCAGGCGTTCATCCAGGCGTGGACGTCGCACTTCACGCGGACGACGCCGGCGGTCGTGAACGGCTCTTTGACGCTCTGGCCCTTGACCGGGATCGCCTTGTTGAAGAGCGCGTCGCCCGTCACGGTGGTCGCGTGGACATTGTGAAGGACGGGGTCCGAGTTCAGGATCGTCACGGGAACGCCCTTGCTCACGACCTGTGCGTAGGGCTCGAACGCGCAGCCCTTCTGGTCGATCCGGAACGGGCCCTTCGGGGGGTCGCCGCCCTTCGCGCCCTCGAGCCAGACGAACGCGTTCGCGAGCTCCCGGCCCTTGCCGAGGACGAGCGCGGGCGACGGGCGGTCGGCCCTGCCGCAGACCGCGACGTCCGAGATCACGGGCCGCGCGGCGAGCTTCGGAACGGGGCCGGAGAGCGTGACGCGGCCCGACACCTGCGCGGCCACCGCCCCGGGAAGGAGCGCCGCGAGGAGGATCGGCCGGAGACGCATGGGCCCCCTCAGTGCGACGCGACCTGCGTCGCAGCGCGCGTCTTCGGTGCCGTCGGGGCCGTCAGGAAGTCGTTCCCGAGCGACCAGACGTGGTCGCGGAGGGCCTTCGTCACGCGGTCGGGATCCCCGATGTAGGCCTTCGCCTCGGCCTCGGAGCCCCAGATCGCGACGAGCTCCTTCTTCAGGCCCGCGAACGCGGGCGTGTCGAGCGCCGGGGCGAGCGGCGAGATGCGCGTGTCCGACTTGTCGTCCACCTTCGGGAAATTCGTCGGCATCCGCGTGCCGGGCATCCATTCGTCGGGCCGCTTGATCCAGTCCGCGATCCAGTCGTAGCGCAGGCGCGTGTGCGCCGCGGCGAGGATCGGCGCCAGGTCGGCGGGCGTCTTGCCCTGCTTCAGGGCCTGGGCGAACGCGTCCTGGGACGTCGGATGGCACTGCGCGCACTTGAGCGAGACGAACGTCGCGGCGCCGGCGGCCCGCGAACGCGGGTCGAGCGCCTCGACGCGGCCGTCGAACGGATAGCGCGCCTTGTCCTGCGTCGCGAAGTACGCCGTGAGCGAGTTGATCTGGTCGGTCGTCAAGCCGAACGTCGGCATCCGGACCTTGAGCCACGGGCGGATCTGGCCCGTCTTCGGACCGTGGAGGAAGGAGAAGAGCCACTCGCTCTGCACCTTCGCGCCCTCGCCGCGGATGATCGGCGGGGCGAGCGCGAGGTCGATCTTGTTCGCGGTCATCGCCTCGCGGATCGCGCCGCCCTTGTCCTCGAGGACGTGGCAGCCCTGGCAGTTGTAGTCCTTCACGATCCGCCGCCCGGCCTCGACGGCGCCGCGCGCCCCGACGGCCCGGGCCGTGAGCGCGTCGGACATGTCGTCCTTCTGCATCCCGAGGACCGTCGACTGGACGGCCTCGATCTCGGCGGGCGAGAGCGAGAACTGCGGCATCTTGAGCTTCTCCTGGAAGCTCTTCACCTTCTCCCGGTCGTAGCTCCGCGGCTGTCCGACCTTCTGCGCGAGCCAGTCCGCCCGCGTGTGCGGGACGTGGACGAAGCCGAAGTCGAGGAGGTGGACGGGCTTGTTCCCCCACTCGGAGAGCTCGACGCCGATCGGCTTTGCCTTCTCGAAGCCGGGGATGTTGTGGCAGGCGTAGCAGCCGTAGTGGGCGATGATCTTCTCGCCCACGAAGACGTCCTTCTCCTTCGGCGACATCTTCGCAAGGTCGGCCTTCGCGTCCACGACCGAACGGGTCTGCATGAAGTAGTCCGAGACGAGCGCGTCGCGCTCGGCCGGGTCGGCCTTTGGCGCGTGGGAGGCCTTGAACTCGGGCTGGACCGGCCGCGCCATCAGATACGCGACGAGGTCCGCGATCTCGTCGTCGGCGAGGCGCAGGTTCGGCATCCGCGTCTCGGGGTTGTAGGCCTTCGGATTCTTCAGCCAGGCCGCGAGCCAGCCCGGCGTCACCTTCTCCGAGAGGCCGATCAGGTTCGGCCCGTGCTGGCGCCACCCGTCCATGACGCGCCGCTCGGCCCCGGGCTCCGAGACGTGGCAGCCCTGGCAGCCGACGTTCTCGAAGAGCGTCTGGCCGCGCGCCGCGTCGCCCTTCGCGGGCGGGGCGTACGCGTCCTTCCCGGACTTCTCGAAGAGGTAGGCCGTGACGCCCGCGATCATCGTGTCCGTGAGTTTGTGGCCGGATGGCGTGTCGAAATTCTCCAGATAGAAGAACCGCGGCATCTTCGTGTTGTTGCGGAAGGCGCGGGGGTTCACGAGCCAGCGCGCGGTCCACTCGGGAGTCGTCTTCGCGGCGAGCCGCGCGAGGTTCGGGCCCGGCTTCGGGAGCTCCTCGAGCCCCTTCATCCTGTGGCAGCTCCAGCAGCCGAGCGCCTCGACGAGCTTGCGGCCCTGGTCGAGCTTCGCGGCCTTCGGATGCCCCGCGTCCCCGCGGTGGCAGCGGAAGCAGCCCGCCTCGACGGCCTTCATCGGGTACATCGGCAGGTCGTTGAACTTGTCGATCTCCCAGTCGTACGCCTTCATCCAGCGGCCGGTCTGGGTCTCCTCCATCAGCTCGCGCAGGGCGTCCTCGTCGACGGGCATGCCCTTCTCGTCCCGGCCCGCGCGGAGCTCTTCCTGGAGCTTCTCGTAGGCGGCGTAGTCGTTCGGCATGTGGCCGGCGCGCATGAAGTCGGTCGCGCGGTCGCGTCCGCCGTGGCAGGACGTGCAGCCGAACGTCGCGTACGGGTGCGGCGAGTTCGAGTCCACGAAGAGGTCGAGGCGCGGATGCGTGCGGAGGACCGACTCGGGATACTTCTGCTTGTCCTCGAAGCCGCGCTTCTCGGCCGCGATGTGGCAGGTCACGCAACGGTCGACGCGCTGGCTTCTCAGGAAGTTCACGTCGTTCGAGAGGCCGTCGAGCTGCACCTGCTGGATCCTGAGCGACGGCGCGAGCATGTCCGCGATGGGCGCGTTGCGGACGAAGTAAAACGCGTCGTTCTGCTTGAGCGTCTTGAGCTTCGCCTGGAACCGGTCGTACTCCTCGTCCAGCTTCCCGAGCGCCTCTTCGGCGTCCTTCTTCGTCTTCTGGAGAGCGGCCGACTCGGCCTTCGCCCCGTCCCACGCCTTCTTCGCGGCCTGCTCCGTGCGCTGGCTTTCCTGCCAGGCCGCCCGGAGGCGTTCGTACTCCGCCTTCGCTCTGGCTGTTGCGGAGGACTTCGGGTCTTCCTTCTGACGGGTCTCGAACACGTAGCGGGCCGTGTCCATCTCCGCCTTCTTGAAGCGGAAGTCCTGGTCCGAGTCGTACCAGGCGCCCTCGGCCTTGCGGTCCTTCTCCTCGGCCTCGGCGACGGCCGCGCGGTTGCGGCGCAGCTCGCGCGCGCCTTCGCGCTTCTGGTCGAGGTACTTCTGCTCCACGTCCGGGTCGATCTTCTCGGCCGCGCCGCGAAGCGCCTCGCGGGTCCGCTTGCGGTCGTTCTCGACGAACTTCTTCTGCCAGCTCTTCCAGTCGCGCCCGTAGTCCTGCCACGTCATCCAGCCGAACGCCGGCAGGACGAGGATCGACACGATCGCGAAGACCTTCGTCAGCTTCGCGATGTCGTAGTGGTGGTCGATCGGTTCGGGCGGCGGTGCTTTGGCCATCTCAGATGTTGAACGAGAACTCTTGAATGTTGACGATGTACTTGAGGTTGAAGATCCACCTGAGGTACATCTTGATCGGCACGGCGAGCATGATGAGGAACAGGTTCACGCCCACGAAGTACCGGACGACTCCCATCTTTTCGTAGAAGCGGCGGAAGAGCGTTTTCGAGAGCAGGCCCGGCAGGACGCCCATGTAGACGCCGACGAGGAGGAGGCCCGGAAACTCGCGCTTGAGCCAGAACGTCGGGAGCGCCGTCCGGAGCCATTTGACCCAGAAGATCTCCGAGACGCTCACGTTGTTCAGCGGAACGAGCTTGTTCGGGTCCCAGTACTCGTACGGACCGAAGAAGTTCCAGTTCGGTCCGCGCAGGAACGTCCCGAGGATGATCAGGACGACCCACAGGATGATGAACCCGAAGCAGAACATCGTGATGTCCCACTTCCGCTCGCGGAAGGAGAAGTACCCGTTGCCGCGCGGGTTCGTGTCGATGTACGGGATCGCCATGAGGCCGACGATGATGAGAGTCGGCAGGACGACCCCCGCCATCCACGGGTCGAAGTAGACGAGGAGCTCCTGGAGACCGAGGAAGTACCACGGCGCCTTGGCCGGGTTCGGCGCGGCGCCCGGATTCGCGGGCTCCTCGAGGGGCGCCTTCAGGACGATCGACCAGACGATCAGGACGATCGAACAGATCACGAGGGCGATGAGCTCGACGTAGACGAGGTCCGGCCACGTGAAGACCTTCTTGTCGCTGTCGTCCTTCTCGAGCGGCGGCAGCCCCTTCTCGAGGCGCGCGTCGTTCACGTGCGCCTGGTACATCGCGTACCAGAAGAAGAAGCCGACGAGAAAGAGCATCCCGAGGATCGGGACGTTGTCGGGCATCGAGGCGACGATCCGGAAGTTCGGGTCCGCGAAGCTGAACGCGAAGCCGCCGACCAGCGTCGCGAGGAGGACGAGGCCGCCCTTCTTCGTCCAGAGCGGCTTGCAGAACATGGCCGCCACGAGGCCGACCATCGAGAGCGTCACCGCGATGGCGGGCGACGCGAGCCAGTTGATGGCGTTCTTGATCGCGTTCATCGCTCTAGAGCGGCCCCGAGATCCCGCCGTCTTTCCTGACGCGCCAGAAGTGGACGGCCATGAGGAAGGCGGCGATGAGCGGGATGAACACGCAGTGCAGGACGTAGAAGCGCAGGAGAGCGTTCGCGCCGACGATACGGCCGCCGAGGAGGCCGAAGCGCGCGTCGCTCCCCGCCGTCACGAGGTTCACGCCGTTGACCTGGAGCTGCGCGGCGAACGGCCCCTCGTAGCCCGCGAGCGGCGTCGCGCGGGCCATGTTCGAGCCGACCGTGATCGCCCAGATCGCGAGCTGGTCCCACGGGAGGAGGTAGCCCGTGAAGGAGAGGAGGAGCGTGAGGACGAGGAGGACGACGCCCACGTTCCAGTTGAACTCCCGCGGCGGCTTGTAGGAGCCCGTCATGAACACGCGGAACATGTGGATCCACACCGCGATGACCATCGCGTGCGCGCCCCAGCGGTGCATCTCGCGCATGACGCCGAACGGGACCTGCTCCCTGAGGTCGATCATGTCGCCGTAGGCGTACTCGATCGTGGGCCTGTAATAGAACATGAGGAGGAGGCCGGTGAACGTGAGCGTCAGGAACAGGAAGAACGTCATCCCGCCCGCGCACCACGTGTAGCGCATCTTGACGCCCGACTTCCGCGTCTTGACCGGGTGCAGGTGGAGGACGACGTTCCCGAGCACCGCGAGGACGCGCTTGCGGTTCGTATTCGGGATCCCGACGCGGAAGATCGATTTCCAGACCTGGGTCTCCACAACCGAGCGCTGGAGACGACGCCACGACTTTTCGAGACTCACGCCGCTCCCCTCTTCAACTCGAAGCAAATCTCTCTCTTCTTCATCTTCTTCCTACGTCGTCCGGATGAACGCGGCGGGATCGGTCCACTGGCCCTTCTCGTAGAGGAACTTCCGCGCCTTGTCGATGAAGATCTGCCCGTCGTCGGGCGAGATCGAGATCGCGGCACGCTCGAGCGGGCGAGGCGTCGGCCCCTCGAAGTTGATGCCCGAACGGTAGGAGCCCGAGCCGTGGCACGGGCACTTGAACTTGTTCTGCGCGGCCAGCCAGTTCGGGATACACCCGAGGTGCGTGCACACCGTGATGAGCGCGTAGACCGCGTCCGTGTTCCGCACGATCCAGATCTGGTACTTCTCCTTCCACCGCTCGTCCACCTCGCCGGCCTGGTAGTCCGAGGGATAGCCGGCCTTGAAGGACGACGGCGGCTCGAAAAGGACGTTCGGGAAGAGGAACCGGGCCATCGTCGTCACGAACGCGCCCACGCCGGCCGCGAACGCGAGCCACGCGACGGCGAGCCACGACAGGACGCTGCGTCGCGACGGAGCTTCAGTCGCAGCGTTCGCGGCCGGAGCCGTTCCGAGCGATCCTGATTCGGCCATGCCCTCCCCTTCTGGAAACGAGCGTCAAAGTCTCAAAAATAACGGGCCGCGTCAAGATTCACGACGAGGCGCGTTACCGCCGGGGCGCGTCGAGGATCTTCCTCGCCTCCCGACGGACCCTGAGAGACGGGTCGGCGTCCACCATCCGGGTCCCGAGCGCCTGCGCGGCGGGATCCTTCAGGAGGGCGAGGCCGCGCAACCCGTTCAGGAGCGAGTCCTCCTGCTGATCGGCCGACAGGCCGGGCGTCTTGCGCAGCGCGGCGCGGTCGCACATCTCGAGGAGGACGTCCTTGCCGGAAGGGTCGTCGAGGGTCGCGAGCGCGAGCGCGGCGTTCCACCGCACGTCCGTCACGGGGTCCGCGAGAAGCCGGCGCAGCTGGGGGACGGCCTCGCCGTCCTCCATCCGCCCTGCCGCGAACGCGGCCGTCTTGCGCACGCCGGGGTCTTCCGAGTCGAGGAGCGGGCGCACCTTCGGCGCGGACTTCGGGTCGCCGACGAGGGCGAGGGCCCAGAGCGCATAGAGACGGGTCTCGGCGTCCTTGTCGGCGAGGGCGCCTTCGAGGAGCGGGACGGCCTTCGGGTCGCCCAGCCGCCCGAGGACGAGCGTGAGGTAGCGCCGCACGCGCGGGTCGTCGGCCGAGGCGCCTTCGAACGCCTTGATCGCCGCGAGGGAGAACGCGGCCTTCTCGGCGGGGTCCGTCATCGCGGGGAGCTTCTTCGTGAGCTCGAAGGCGGCCTGCCAGCGCTGGTTGCGGCCGCCCGTGCGGACGTCCGAGAGGAGCTCGGCGGGCGTCTTGCGGTCGACCGCGAGCGAGCCGAAGAGCCAGAAGACGAAGACGGCGACGCCGACGACGAACGCGGGAATCAGGAAAAACTGGACGAGGAGGCGCCCCGCCGGGGTCGCGGACGCGGGCTCCTGCCCCTCTTCACCTTCTGGAAAAATCTTCTCTTCTCTTCTTTCTTCAGAGCACCGGCAGGTATTGCTTGGCCTGCGTGATCGGGTTCGGGACGTAGATGGCGTCCTTGTCGCACACGGTCTCGCAGAGGCGGCAGGAGACGCACGGCGCCGCGTCCACCTCGGCGACCTTGTAGTGCAGGTTCGGAGCGAGCGGGTCCGCGACGAGGTGGATGCAGTCGAACGGGCAGATGTCGATGCAGAACTCGCACGCCGTACAGAGGTCGCGGTCCACGATCGCCTTCGGGATGTCCTTCGGCTTGACCTTGAGGACGATCTCGCCGTGCTGGTCCTGGATGCACGACACCGGGCAGTAGCGCGCACAGACCGAGCAGTCGATGCACCGGTCCTGGTGGATCACGAACTTCTCGTTCTTGCCGCCCGTGATCGTGTGCGTCGGGCACTTGATCTCGCAGACCCCGCAGCCGATGCACGTGTCGTGGATGAAATGAGGCATGTCCGTCCCGGGGGACACCGTAGCATCCGGGCCGGGCGCTCGCAAGACGCCGTCTCAACGGCCGCCCGGCCCGGGGGGAGGGAAAATGAGCCCGGACCCGAACATTCCGGCTCCCGGCCTCGTTACACCCCCACAGAAGGCACGCCCATGAAAGAACTCCGCTCCGCCGTCAACGCCCTCTTCCTCTTCGCGATCTTTCTCCTCGTCTATTCGGCCGTCGTCCCGGGCCATGCCCGGGGGAGCGTCCGGGGGCCCCGCTTCCTGAGGATGCAGGTCGAGGACAACCACCAGGCCGGCCACCCCGTGAAAGTGTCCTTTTCGGTCCCCTACGGCTTCGTCTCGGGCGCGCTGCGGTTCGCGTCCCTCGGCAAAGTCCGCCGGGAGCTGGACCTGCACTTCGACGAGTCCGTGGACGCTTCCGAGGTCCGGACGATCGTCCAGGAGCTGAAGGACAAGCCCGAGGGCACCGACGTCGTCCGCACGCACGACGGCGAGACGCTCGCGCTCCGCAAGGAGGGCGGCGTCGTCACGCTGGAGGTCCGAAAGAAGGAAGGCGAGACCGTGACGCTGAAGCTCCCGTGGCGCCTCGTGGACGCGCTCGCGACGGACGACAAGGACCTCGACGTGAACGGCCTCGTCGCCCAGCTGCGCAACGCGCAGCGCGGCGACCTCCTCGAGGTCACGGCGCCGGACGCCCACGTGAAGATCTGGGTGGAGTAGAGACACTCAGTCGGAGGGCGGCGCGTCTTACTTGAAGTAGCCGTTCGCGGCCCGACGCGCACGTGAAAATCTGGATCGACGAGAACGGGACCAGCTGCCTCCTATACTTGCCCGCAGGACTCTGCATAACCGATGTCCCTTGCGCCCGGGATGAGGCTCGGCCCCTACGAGATCTCTGGTCCTCTCGGTGCCGGAGGCATGGGCGAAGTCTGGCGCGCGCACGATACGAAGCTCGGCCGCGAGGTGGCAATCAAGGTCCTTCCGGACGCGTTCGCCTCGGACCCCGAGCGCGTCGCCCGTCTCGAACGCGAGGCCCGGCTCCTCGCCTCCCTCAACCAGCCGAACATCGCCACGCTGTACGCGTTCGAGAATATGGACGGCGTCCGCTTT
>JBBQDQ010000066.1:0-16907 GCA_038319835.1 Thermoanaerobaculia bacterium
GATGACGCGCGTGACGTCGAAGCCGTCCATTCCGGGCAGCTGGACGTCCATGAGGAGCAGGTCGACCGTGTCCTGAAGCAGCCGCTCGAGGGCTTCGGGACCGTCCTTGGCTTCGAGGGTCCGGCAGCCGTGGCGGCCGAGGAGGTCCGCGAGCGCCTTGCGGCTCTTCGCATCTCCCTCGACGAGGAGGATCACGGGCGGGCGGCTCTTGGTGACGGGCGGCGTCGGCATCACGTTGGCCGAAATCGCGGTCATGGGCCGCACGGGAGTCGGCATTCCCGCCATGTCGAGGATTGCGCTGGCCTTCGTGACGGCGGGCGTCGGGACGCCCGGGCTGGGGATCGGAGGCGACGGGGGCGCCGGCGTCTTGACCGCGGCGGCCGGACCGGGCGCTCCGGCGGGGGCGGCTTCGTGGAACGGCGGGAGCATGGCGAGCTCGGCCTCGAGGTCGGCCGCGGAGGCGAAGCGCGCCGAGGGGTCCTTCGCGAGCGCGCGATAGGTGATCGCGATCAGCTCGGGAGCGACGTTCGTCTGGTGCCGGAGGTCCTCGGGCGGCGGCTCGGAGACGTGCTTCATCGCGATGACGAGGGGCGACTCGCCGTCATACGGCACGTTGCCGGTGAGGCACTCGTACGCCATGACCCCGATCGAGTAGACGTCGCTGCGCGCGTCTGTCGGGCGGCCGAGCGCCTGCTCGGGCGACATGTAGTGCGGCGTCCCGACCATCACGCTGTCGAGCGTGAGCTGCTCGGTCGTCTTCCCGCGCGCAAGACCGAAATCGAGGATCGCGACGGCGCCGCTGTCCTCCACCATGACGTTCTGGGACTTCAGGTCGCGGTGGATGATCCCGAGCTTGTGCGCCGCGTCGCTCCCGAGAGCGATCTGGCGCAGGATCGAGATCGCGCGGGCCTGCTGGAGTCGGCCCTCGCCCTGGATGATCGTCCTCAGGTCCTTGCCCGGGACGTACTCCATCGTGATGTACGGAAAGTCGCCGCTCATCCCGAAGTCGTGGATGCGCGCAACGTTCGGGTGCTTGATCTTGCGATTGAGGTTGATCTCGCGCTTGAACCGCTGGAGGAGCTGCTGGTCGTCGGTCTCCCAGTCGGGAGAGAGGACCTTGATCGCGACGACGTCCTCGAGGTCGAGGTCCTGCGCCTTGAAGACGATGCCCATGCCGCCGCGGCCGATGGTCTCGAGCCATCGGTAGCGGGTGAGGCCTTCGAAGAACTTCTGGCGGAGGCGTTCGAGGTTCATGGTGGCGGCAGGGCCGGTGCCCTAGCGTAGCAACTTCGAAGCCGGGGCGGGCATCGCCCATGTTTTTTCGGAATGGCGTAATCTTCGACCGTCCAATTGCGTCCGATTCTCAGTATCCGAGAGAGGGACACGATGAACCGGCCTTCCAGCCCCGTCCTCGCCGCCATGCTCGCCGCCGTCCTCGGCGCCGGGGGCACGCACGCCGAATCCGTGGAACGGCGAGACGGCCCGGACGGCGACGCTGCCGGGCTCCCGGCCCCGCCCGCGGCCGCCGACTGCGCCTTCGTGCCGTCCCACGCCGACCCGGACGGCCGCCTCCGACGCGAATCCGTGTCCCGCGTCACGCGGGTGTTCGCGGCGTCCCACCCGGCGACCACCGCGGGCGCGCCGGCCCAGGCCGTCGCGCGCATCCGGCGGGTCAACGTCGTGGACGACGAGATCTTCGGGAAGCTGGACGCGGCCCACATCGCGCCGGCCCCTCTCTCGTCCGACGCCGAGTTTCTCCGCCGCGTCACGCTCGACCTCACGGGGCGCATTCCGGACGCGGCCACGACGGCCGCGTTCCTGGCGGATCCCTCTCCGGAGAAGCGCGGGCGGATGATCGACACGCTCCTCGCCTCGGACGCGTTCGTCGACCGCTGGACCTGGTTCTACGACGAGATGTTCGAGAACACGGCCTTCGGCGCGAGCGGCCGCCTGTATTCACAGGGCCGCAACGCGCTGCACGCGTACTTCCAGGACGCCGTGCGCTCGCACAAGCCCTGGGACGCCATGGCGCGCGAGATCATTGGCGCGACGGGCGTGAACACCTCGGTCGGCGCCGCGAACTACGTCGTGCGGCAGATCCAGGCCAATGGCCCCATCCAGGACACGTACGACAACCTCGCGGCCTCGACCGCGACAGCCTTCCTCGGGATGAACGCGGTCTTCTGCACGTCCTGCCACAACGGGCAGGGCCATCTCGACGCGATCAACCTGTGGGGCTCGACCATGAAGCGGCAGGACTTCTGGGGGATGGCGTCGTTCTACTCTCGCGCGACGGCCGCACGCTCCGGCACGACGAACGCCGACTATTACTACACGGTCGGCGAGCGCGGGACGGGCAACTATCTTCTGAACACGACGACCGGCAACAAGACAGACCGCACGAAGGCGTACTACACCACGACGCCCGCGGGAATGACGGCGATCGACCCCGCTTATCTGAGGTCCCTGCTGAATCCGGCGGGTGGCGCTCCCGGTACCGGCGAGGGGTTCCGCCAGGCCCTCGGCCGCCTCGTGACGGGCGACCCGCAGTTCGCGCGCGCGGCCGTCAACTATCTCTGGAAGGAGCTCTTCAAGACCGGAATCGTGGAACCCGCGGACGCGTTCGACCCGATGCGTCAGGATCCCGCGAACCCGCCTCCGGGGACGTGGTCGATCCAGCCCACGCACCCGGCGCTCCTCACGAAGCTCGCGCAGGACTACGCGGCGCACGGATACGACCTGCGCTACATCCTCGGAGTCCTCGCGAAGTCCAGCGCCTACCAGCTCTCGTCGTTCTACCCGGGAACCTGGAGCGAGGCGTACACGCCGTACTTCGCGCGGCACTTCGCGCGCCGGCTCACGGCCGAGGAAGCCTTCGACGCGATCACGCGGGCGACGGGCGTCGCGGCGAGCATCCCCGTGAGCGGCGGAGTGCCGAACGTCGCGTGGGCGATGCAGCTCCCGGACGTCCAGGAGCCCGGCGGAACGATCGGCAACTTCCTGAACACGTTCCTGCGCGGCAACCGGGACGGCGACGCGCGCTCGAACGAGTTCTCGGTCTCGCAGGCGCTCGTCATGCTGAACGACACGACCATCACGAGCCGGATCAAGTCCACCGCCGCGGGATCGGCCGTCAACAAGCTCGTCGTCGCGAACGCGACGCCGGCCGCCATCGTGAGCTCGCTCTACGTCTCGACGCTCTCGCGGAACCCGAGCGCCGCCGAGCTCGCGGCGGGCGTCGCGCTGTTCGCGAGTCCGCCGAACGGGGAGTCGAAGGCCCAGGTCGCCGAAGACCTCCAGTTCGCGCTCCTCAACAAGCTCGACTTCCTCTACAACTACTGAGGGCCGCCATGAAACCGCTCCTCCCGAGCTTCCCTGCTTCCGGCGCGACCCCGGTGAACGGCCCCGACCTCTCGCGCCGCGGCTTCCTGCAGCTCGGCGCCACCGGCCTCGTCGCCTCGTGGTTTCTGAAGTCGCCGTCGGCCGCCTGGGCGGCCGAGTCCGCACAGGTGGCGACCCGCAGCAGCGCGCGAAACGTCATCTTCGTCTTCCTGCCCGGCGCGCCGAGCCAGACCGACACGTGGGACCTCAAGGAGGGCGCGTGGACGCCCTCGGACTTCGCACCGACCGACTTCGGCGGCGGCCTGCGGTTCCCGGCCGGGCTCATGCCGAACCTCGCGAACCGACTCGGCGACCTTTCGATCGTCCGCTCGATGAAGTCGCAGGCGCTCGTCCACGGGCTCGGCCAGACCTGGATTCAGATCTCGCGCAATCCGACCGGCGCCACCGGCTCGGAGGCCCCGAACATGGGTGCCGTCGCGGCGCTCGAGCTCGAGAAGCAGCGCGGAGCGAACGACGTTCTCCCCGCGTTCCTGTCGCTGAACACGCCCGGGGGGCTCTCGGGCGCCGGCTACCTTCCCGCGACGTACGCGCCGTTCGTCGTCCAGCCCACGACGAACGGCCTCGCGAGCCTCACGCACCCGGACGGCGCCGCCCGGCTTCAGACGCGGTGGAACGACCTCTCCCAGCTGGACGCCGCGCTCCGCTCGGGCCAGCCGCTCGGCAAGGACGCGGCCGACGCCTCGAACTTCTACAGCCAGGCCAAGGTCATCATCGACACCCCGGAGGTCAACAACCTCTTCAAGTACTCGACGTCGGACTCGCAGCGCTACGGGAGCTCCTCCTTCGGCAACGGGTGCCTCGTCGCCAAGCAGCTCCTCGCGGGAGGGCGCGGCGCGCGGTTCGTGATGGTGTCCGTCGGCGGCTGGGACATGCACAGCAACATCTACGGCAAGACCGGAACGAGCCTCTACAGCCAGATGGGGCAGCAGTTCGACCCGGCTCTCGCGAGCCTGATCGGCGACCTGAAGGCCGCGCCCGGCAAGACGGCGGGCAAGACGCTCTTCGACGAGACGCTCGTCGTCGTGGCGGGGGAGTTCGGGCGGACGGTCGGGAACGTCAACGGCCAGGCGGGCCGCGACCACTTCGCGATCTACAGCGCGGTCTTCGCGGGCGGCGGCGTCAAGGGCGGGCAGGTCATCGGCGCGACCGACGCGACGGGCGCGACGATCAAGGACTCGGGCGTGACGGGCCGGACGGAGCTCCGGGCCGAGGACCTCGCCTGCACGGTCTACTCGGCGCTCGGGATCGACTGGACCACGATGCGCCACGACGACCCGCTCGGCCGCGGCTACGAGTACGTCCCGAACGCGGCGACCGGCGTCTACGCGCCGATCGACCGGCTTTTCGGCTGACGCGCCGGCCGTGAGGCCCCTTTCGCGCCTTGCTCCCATGCTCGCGACGCGGGTAAAGGATCCGTTCACCCGGAAGGGCTGGGTGTTCGAGCCGAAGTACGACGGCTGGCGCATCGTCGCGATCCGGCGGAAAGGGCGCGTCACCCTCGCGACCCGTCGGGGCTTCGACCTCGCGGAGGACTTGCCCGCGATCGTGAAGGCGGTCGAGGCGCTGCCGGGAGGCGATCTCGCCGTCGACGGCGAGCTGGTCGTCCTCGACTCGCGCGGCATCGCGAGCTTCGGCCTCCTCCAGCAGCGGAACGAGCCGGGAGCGAAACCGCCGGTGCTCGTCCTCTTCGACTGCCTCGACGCGAACGGGGTCAACCTCGTGTCGCGTCCTCTGGCCGAGCGGCGCGCCGTGCTCGAGACCCTCGTTGGAAAGGACCCAGAGGCGCCCCTCGCGCTCGCCGAGCGCATCGGGACGGACGGGGCCGCGGCATTCGAGAGGGCCGTGAAGAAGGGCTGGGAAGGGGTCGTCGGGAAGGACCTCGCCGCTCCGTACGAGCCCGGGCGGCGGACTCTCCGCTGGCTGAAGATCAAGGTGAGGTGCGAGTCGGAATTCGTCGTCGGGGGCTTCACGCTGCCGAGCGATCCCCGGCCGCACTTCGGAGCCCTCCTCGTGGGCCTCTACGACGGGAAGAGCCTCCGGTTCTGCGGCTCCGTCGGGACCGGCTTCTCCGACGCGACGCTCCTCCCGCTCCTCGAGAAGCTCGAGCCGCTCTACAGGGACCACTGTCCGTTCGCGCCGGCCCCGGGCGGCGTCAAGGATGCCGTGTGGCTCGAGCCTTCCTCCGTCGCCCGGATCGCGTACGCCGAGTGGACGGGCGACGGAAAGCTCCGCCAGCCGTCGTTCCTCGGGCTGAGGGACGACAAGAAGGCGAAGGACTGCGAGTGGGAGGAGAAAGAGACTTCCTAGAACGACATGGGGCTCAGGGGACGATCGTGAGCGTGCCCTGCATGGAATCGTGCACCGCCTGCGACGGTGCGCACTGCGTCTGGGTGCAGGCGTAGGTATAGACGGGACCCGGGAAGTTCATCATTCCCGCCGTCGGGGTGAAATTCACCGTGCACGGCTGGCTCGCCGTGAAGACGTCGCACTGCGTGATTCCGAGAACCGCAATTCCTCCGATGCCGTGCGTCTTGGCTTCGGCCGCGGGCGTCGTCCACGTGATCGTGTAGGGCTGGCCGACCTTGAGGGTCACGTTGTTGTTGCCCGTGCCGTTGCAGGGACCCGTCTGGCAGACAAACGTCCACTTCGTCCCGCCGGTCGTCGTCGCCGAGATCGTGACGGCAATCGGGGCCGCGGCGGCCACGAGGACGTCCTTCGTCGCGCTGTTCCCGCCGAACGCGTTGTCCACGAAGAGCCAGGTCTTGTAGGTGCCGGCCGCCGCGAAAGTCTTCGTCGTCACGGGGTCCGTGCCCACCTTCGTCGTCCCGTCACCGAAGACCCAGAAGCGGTTCACGACGCCGCCGGTCGAGGTGTCCGTGAAGACGACGGTCTGGTTCGGCTGCGGGTTTGCCGAAACGGTATAGCTTGCCGCCGGAGGGCCCGTCGAGGTCGCCGGCTCGGCCGTCATGACGATCGCGAACGGATCGCCCGACGCGTTGTTGATGACGGACGCAAAGGCGAGGACGGGCTGGTCGCTCGTGAACTCCAGCCACATGTTCGTGTCGGCCGTTCCGGCGATTCCGGGGAAGTCGGCCCAGTTGCCGATCTGCTTGAACCCGTTCGCGCCGAGCGGGCCGATCGTGGCGAGCACGGACGAACCGTCGCCCCGGTGGGCCTTCGCCGTGATCGTCGCGTCGGAACCGCCGGGGTTCGTGAACACGACGTTCGTGCGGTAGCCCGACGCGAGGTCCACGCTCGAGGCGAGCTGGACGAGGGTCCCCGCCTTCAGCGCGGAGGCCGCGTCGAGCCCCGGCAGCCACTGGCCGGAGACCGAGCCGTTGCCGCACGCGTTGTAGTTGTTGACGGACGAGGACACGAGGATCGGCCCGGGCGTCTGGAAGCGAATCGGCCCGAAGGCGCCGTTGTCGAGCGTCTTCCCGAACAGCGTGCCGACGATGTTGTCGAACGACTGCTGCGCCCGCGCGGGGATCGTCTGGAGCGCCGCGGTGAACGTCTGGCCCGTGACCTGGTCGTAGAGAACCGGCGTGTAGTTGATCGGCGAGCTCGTCGGGTTGAAGACCCGTACGTCGCTGCGGAATTCGGCGCCGCCGACGCCGCGGCGGTACACGGTGGACGGAATCACGACGTCCGCCGGCGCAGTCGCGGGGGCGAGAAGTGCGAGAGCGAACGCGAGCGATGTGATCGGGCGCACGGGAGAAGCTGTCGTCATCGAATCCCTCTCGAGAGTCTGTCGCAAGGTGCGGGCCGCGCCCGCCGTCCTCGGGAAGTGGCGCGACCGGAGCTTTCCAACGCATCTTCGACGGAAACGGGCCGGGAGAGGATGACAAGGGTCACTGGATCTACACTCCGGCGCACATGACGTTCTGGATGGCCCGTCGCGTCCTCGTCACCGGGGGAGGAGGCTTCCTCGGGCGGGCGCTCGTCGAGACGCTCCGCAGGCGGGGAGCCGGCGAGATCCTCGCGCCGCGCGCCGCGGAGCTGGACCTGCGCGAGCGCGATGCGGTCCGCTCGTTCCTCGCCCGCGAGAAGCCCGACCTCGTGGTCCACGCGGCGGCCGTCGTGGGAGGGATCGGCGCGAACCGGGCGCACCCCGGCCGCTTCTTCTACGAGAACGCGATCATGGGCATCCAGCTGATCGAGGAAGCCCGGATCGCCGGTGTCGGCAAGTTCGTCTGCCTTGGGACGATCTGCGCGTACCCGAAGTTCGCGCCCGTGCCGTTTCGCGAAGACGCGATCTGGGACGGATACCCGGAGGAGACGAACGCGCCCTACGGCCTCGCCAAGAAGATGCTCCTCGTGCAGCTCCAGGCTTACCGGCAGGAGTACGGCTTCGACGGGATCTACCTGCTCCCCGTGAACCTCTACGGCCCGCGCGACAACGTCGACCTCGAGACGAGCCACGTGATCCCCGCGATGATCCGGAAGTTCCTCGAAGCCAGGGCCGGCGGCGCCGGGGAGGTCGTCCTCTGGGGCGACGGCTCGCCCACCCGCGAGTTCCTCTACGTCGACGACGCGGCCGAGGGGATCGCGGCGGCGGCCGAAGCGTACGACGGAGGCGACCCCGTGAACCTCGGCTCGGGCGAGGAGATCGCGATTCGGGACCTCGCGCGCCTCGTGGCCCAGGCGACGGGCTTCACGGGCGCGATCCGCTGGGACGCGTCGAAGCCAAACGGTCAGCCGCGCCGGAGGCTCGACGTCTCGCGGGCCGAACGCCTCTTCGGATGGAAGGCGAGGACGAGCCTCGCGGAAGGCCTGGCCGCGACGGTGCGCTGGTTCCGCGAAGACCGCGGGCTCTGACGCCCGGGCCTCAGGCTGGCGTCTTGCGCAGCAGCCGGTAGAGCGTCGAGCGGCTGATGCCGAGGCGCTTGGCGGCCTCGACCCGGTTCCCGCCCGTCTTCGTCAGCATCTCGTGAAGCTGCTGGGGCGTCGTGTCCCTCGCCCCGGCGCCTGCCTCGCCTCCGGCGACAGCCTCGATCTGGGAGCTCGCGTCCGCGCGCGCGAGCAGGAGCGGGAAGTCGTCGGGGAGGAGCTCCTCGCGGGCAGTCAGGGCGCAGGCCTGCTCGATCGAATGCTTGAGCTCGCGCACGCTCCCCGGGAACGGGTCGTTCAGGATGAGGTCGCGGGCCTCCGCGGAGAGCCGGCGCGGGAAGTTCGACTTGCCCGAGAACATCCGGAGGAAGTGGTCCGCGAGGAGGAGCTTGTCGTCGCCGCGCTCGCGGAGCGGCGGAACCCAGAGCGTCACGACGGCGAGACGGTAGTAGAGGTCGTCGCGAAACGTTCCGCGCTTGATCGCCTCTTCCATGTCGAGGTTCGTCGCCGCGAGGATCCGGACGTCCACGTTGACGCTCCGGTTGTCGCCGACCCTCCGGATCTGGAACTCTTCGAGGGCGCGGAGCACCTTGGCCTGCGCGGCGAGCGGCATGGAGCCGATCTCGTCGAGGAGGAGCGTCCCGCCTTCGGCCTCCTCGAAGAGACCGCGCCTCGCGTTCGTGGCGCCGCTGAAGGCGCCGCGCACGTGCCCGAAGAGCTCGCTCTCGATGAGGTCGTCGGGGATCGCCGCGCAGTTGAGGGTGACGAACGGCCTTCCGGCGCGCGGCCCGAACGACGCGATGTACTTCGCGACGACTTCCTTGCCGGTCCCCGTCTCTCCGCGGATCAGCACGGTCGAGGACAGCTCAGCGACTCGCTTCGCCTTCTCGAGAAGGCTCTTCCAGGCGGGCGAGTGGCCGACGGCGAAGTTCTGCGCCTTCTCGCGCTTCCAGACGCCCGACACCGCACGCGGGCCCACGTCCTTCGTGAGGCGCGCGACGAGGTCGAGGAGGCTCTGGACGCGGAACGGCTTGACGAGAAAGTCAGCCGCTCCGGCCTTCATGGCCTCGATCGCGTCGGGGACGGCTGCCTGCCCGGACATGATGACGAACGGGACGGACGGGGCCTTCGCCTTGACCTCGAAGAGGAGATCGATACCCGAGAGGCCGGGGAGCATGAGGTCGGAGAGGACGAGGTCGTAGTCCGTGAACACCGCCCGGTCCATGAACAGTTGCGAGCTCGGGAACGTGTCGACCTTCGCGTCGGCACGCTCGAGAGCCGTCTGGACGAGGTCGCGGACCGGCTCCTCGTCGTCGATCACGGCGACGCGCAGGGGGCGCGTACTGGGGTTCACGCCCGTATTCTAGATCCGGGGTCGTGTTGAGAGGTGATCGCACGGCTCCGGGTTGCGTTATCGTTACCGCATGGCGCTCGACCGCGACCTCCACCTGAACATCCCGTCGATCGACGCCGAGCACGCGCTCCAGATCGGGCTCGTCGAGGCGCTCGGGCGGGCGATCGCCGAGGGGAAGAGCCGCGAAGTTGCCGACGAGATTCTCGAGAAGCTCCTCGATTACACGCGCGTCCACTTCCTCGCCGAGGAGCTCATGATGAGGATGGAGGGCTACCCGGGGTACGAGGCCCACCATTCCGAGCACGGCGAGCTCCTCACGGAGCTGCAGAAGATGCGTGCCGCGTATGGGCGGGGGGACCATCCCCGGATGGCAGACGCGGTCGAGGGCCTGCGCTCCTGGCTCGCGGGTCACATCCGGACCCAGGACCGGGCCTTTGCCGCCTTCCTCTCCGCCCGGTCCGCGGAGAGCCCCTGCGCCTGACCGCGGATAGAGACTCTGTCTCGTCCAATCCATTGGAATCGAAGGGGTTCCGCCCGTGGCCCAGCCGAGCGATAGGTGGGGACACTACCGGACAGAGATCCAGGTCACATTCGGCTGTCTGCGCGGCCGGATCGAGCGAATTCCATCGACGTGCGGGACATCCGCGGGAGTACGGGATGAAGTATTGCCTTTCGAGCCGGCCGGTCTTTCTGCTCTCGCTCTTCCTGTCCGGAGCGGCAGCAGCCCAGGTTTCGCCGCAGTCCCTGTTCTACCCGGTGACGCCCTGCCGTGCCGTCGACACGCGGAACCCGAACGGGTCCGCGGGCGGCCCGATACTTTCCGCAGGGGGGGCGCGGGCCTTTCAGATGGCGGGCACGTGCGGCATCCCGGCGACGGCGCGCGCCGTCGTCATGAACGTGACCGTGACGGGCCCGACGGCCGCGGGCGACCTCGCGAT
Source organism: Thermoanaerobaculia bacterium (assembly GCA_038319835.1). Lineage (GTDB taxonomy): Bacteria > Acidobacteriota > Thermoanaerobaculia > UBA5066 > UBA5066 > Fen-183. Next base: position 10,525 of record JBBQDQ010000066.1, read on the forward strand.
CTTTCCGACCGGGACGTCGTCGCCGACGGGCTCCACGGCGATCAACTTCCGCGCGGGCCAGACGCGCGCGAACAACTTCGTCGCTCGTCTCGGGACGACGGGCGACATCGCCGTGTTCACCCAGATGGCCTCGGGCAGCGTCCACTTCATCATCGACGTCTCGGGCTACTTCGAGGACCCACCGCCGGCGCCGATCTCGACCTACGTCGCCACGGCGAATCTGACGACCTTCGGGGCGACTCCCCAGCTCGTCGCGCACATCCGCGACGTCGGGATCAACGGCTGGCTGAACGAACAGTTCGCGATGGCGCCGAATCCCTACCCGTCGCTGCCGCTTCAGCCGAATACGATCCCGAACGCCTGCACGGGGACCTGCCAGCGGGACAACTACACGATGTACCCGCTGCAGAACCGGTTCTTTCTCAACGCGCTCTACGCCCCGGATCAGCTGAGGCAGCGCGTGGCGTGGGCGCTGCACAAGTCCCTCGTGATCTCGGGCCAGCAGGAGATCCAGCCGAGCCACATGGTCCCGTACCTGAACGACCTCGTGAACAACGCGTTCGGGAACTACGCGGACATCCTCTTCATCCTGACGCTGAACCCGGCGATGGGCGACTACCTGAACATGAGGACGTCGACCCTCCAGAACCCGAACGAGAACTACGCGAGAGAGATCCTCCAGCTCTTCTCGATCGGCCTCGTCCAGCTGAACACGGACGGGACGCCGAAGCTCGACCTCGGCGGCAACACGATCCCGACGTACAGCCAGTTCGACATCAACGAGCTCTCCCGCGTTTTCACGGGATGGCGGCTCGCCTCGCCGGTCGGGGCGGCGACGGACGACTACATCAACGTGTTGGTGCAGGTCCAGTCGCCCAGCCCTGACAATTTCCACGACAAGGGCAAGAAGTCCTTCCTCTGCGACTGGACGAACCCGAGCGTGCCCGTGAGCTGCTCGGCGACCTTCCCGGCGAACCAGTCCGCCCTTGGAGACGTCTCGCAGGCGATCGCCACGATCGTGGCGCACGCGAACACCGGGCCGTACGTGAGCACGCAGCTCATCCGGAACCTCGTGACGTCCAACCCGAGCCCGGCCTACGTCGGCCGCGTCGCGGCCGTGTTCAACAACAACGGATCGGGCGTGAAGGGGGACCTCAAGGCCGTCGTGCGGGCGATCGTGACCGACCCCGAGGCCGTGGCAGGGGCGTCGGACCCGAACTTCGGCGCCCTGCGCGATCCGATTGCCTTCACGATCGCGCTGCTTCGGGCGCTCGGCGCTACGGCGGCGAACGGCGTCGGGGCGTCCGACGGCGTCCTCGCGACCGCAAACCCCGTGTCGGCCCTCGGGCAGAACCTCTTCAACCCGGACACCGTGTTCGGTTACTACCCGGCCGACAACCTGCTGCCGGGCTCCGCGACCCTTTTCGGCCCGGAGTTCGGCATCCAGTCCGCCCTCACGGCGCTCCGGCGGGCGAACCTCGTGAACACGCTCGTGTACTCGAACATCCCGACGGGGGCGAACAACCCCCTCGGGACGGCGCTCGACCTGAGCGGGATCGCGACGTTTGCGTCGAACCCGGACGCGATGGTCGAGGAGCTCAACCAGCGCCTGTGCCACGGGCTCCTTTCGGCGAGTGCGAAGGCGGCGATCGTGACGGCCGTCAACGCGGTCCCCGCCTCCAGCCCCCGCCAGCGCGCGCAGCAGGCGACGTACCTCGTCGCGACGTCCTCGCAGTTCCAGGTCGAGAGGTAAACATGACGACTCGTAGGGATTTCCTCAAGCTCTCGTGCGGCGCCGCCGGACTCGCGGCCTTCGAACAGGGGCTCGACCGCTTCGGCCTCCTCGCCCACGCCGCCTCCGCCGCGCCTCCGAACCCGTACCGGGCGCTCGTCTGCATCTTCATGTTCGGCGGAAACGACTCGAACAACATGGTCATCCCGGTCACGGGCGGCGGCGGCGCGGGCTACAACGCCTATGCGAATTCGCGCGGCGGTTCGCTCGCAATTCCGCAGGCGTCGATCCAGGCGTTTGCGAGCGCCCTTCCGACCTCAGGCCTGAACTTCGGTCTCCATCCCGCGATGCCGGAGCTGAAGACGCTTTTCGACCAGGGGAAGCTCGCCGTCGCCGCGAACGTGGGCCCGCTCACGCAGCCGACCACGAAGTCGCAGTACGCCTCCAACGCCGCATTCCGCCCCTACCAGCTCTTCTCCCACAGCGACCAGCAGTCCACATGGATGTCGCGCCGCTCCGACGTGAAGACCATCCCCGGCTGGGGCGGACTCGCGGCGGACGCGGTGGCCCACCTGAATACCGGGACGACCTTCCCGTCGTCCATTTCCGTCGCCGGCAACAATCAGTTCAACATCGGCCAGTCGATTAAGCCTCTGAACGTGGCGCCCGCACCGACGGCCCTCAACGCGATCTTCCCGTTGAACGGTTTCGCGGTCAACGCGATCGACAACGCGAGAAAGGCGGCCTTCAGCTCCCTGCGCGGATTCGACACGGGCGTGCCCCTCGTCAAGGCCACGAGCGACATCACGCAGCAGGGACTGGACATCCAGGCGTCCCTTTCGCAGGACCCGACGGTGGGGACGTTCCCGGCCACGGGACTCGGCAACCAGCTCAAGCAGGTCGCGAAGGTCATCAAGCAGAACCAGACGTCCCTGAATGTCAGCCGCCAGGTCTTCTTCTGCTCGATCGGCGGGTTCGACACGCACCAGGACGAGCTCACGTCGCACTCGAACCTCTACGGCCAGATCTCCAAGGCGATGAGCGCGTTCTACACCGAAATCAACGCGCAGGGCCTTGCGAACCAGGTCACGACGTTCACGATGTCGGACTTCGGGCGCACGATGGCGCCGTCCGGCTCCGGGGCGAGCGTCGGCTCGGACCACGCCTGGGGCAGCCACCAGCTCGTCATGGGCGGCGCGATCAAGGCGGCCGATTTCTACGGCAATGTCGGACCGAACGGGATCGCGTTCCCCGATCTCACCCTCGGCTCGGCCTACGACACGGACGGCCGCGGCCGGTGGATTCCGAATACAGCCACGGACCAGTACGCCTCCACGCTCGGCCTCTGGCTCGGCGCGACGCCGGCCGAGCTGAACACGATCTTCCCGAACCTGAACCGCTTCCCGACATACGACCTCGGGTTCCTCGTCTGACGTCCAAGGGGCACGCGGAGGCGCCGAGCTTGCGCGTGCCCCTCACACACCCCCCCGGCGAGCGTCCGCTGCGTGTTCGCCGCCGGCCTCGCGCTCACTCGAGGACCGTGTACGCGTCCAGCGTGAGGAACTCGGCGAACGTGTCGGCGAGGACGAGGCGGTCGAGGATCTCGACGGCTTCCTTCATCCGGCCGTTTCCGAGCCCACCGACCTTCGGAAGCTCCTCGTCGCGGACCTTCCGGTAGAGCTCCTTCGTGATCGTCCGTCCGTCTGCGAGCGTCGCCTTGCGGTCGATCCACTGCCAGAGCTGCGCGCGGGAGATCTCTGCGGTCGCGGCGTCCTCCATGAGGTTGAAGATCGCGGCGGCGCCGTTCCCCGAGAGCCACGAGCTCAGGTACTGCAGCGTGACGTTCACGTTGAGCCTCAGGCCCGCGTCCGTGATCGTCCCGTTCGGCACGGCGAGGTCCGTGAGCGCCCGGGCGTCCGCCACGACGTCCTCGCGGAGGCGGTCCTTCTGGTTCGGCTTCGTCCCGAGATCCTTCTCGAAGACTTCCCACGCCGTCGGGACGAGGTCCGGGTGGGCGACCCACGTGCCGTCGAACCCGTCTGAGATCTCGCGGTCCTTGTCGGCCTTCACCTTCGCGAGAGCCTTCGCGTTGAGCTCGGCGTCCTTCCGCGTCGGGATGAACGGCGCCATGCCGCCCATCGCGTGCGCGCCGCGCCGGTGGCAGGTCTTCACGAGGAGCCCGGAATAGGCGCGCATGAACGGGACCGTCATGGTCACCTGCGCGCGATCCGGCAGGACCGCGGCGTGCGCGCGGAGCTTCTTGATGAGGCTGAAAAGGTAGTCCCATCGGCCGGCGTTGAGGCCGCTCATGTGGTCCTTCAGCTCGAAGAGGATCTCGTCCATCTCGAACGCTGCGGGAAGCGTCTCGATGAGGATCGTCGCGCGGATCGTCCCGTGCGGAATCGAGAGGTCCTTCTGTGCCGCCGTGAAGACGTCGTTCCAGAGCCGCGCCTCGAGGTGGCTCTCCATCTTCGGGAGGTAGAAGTACGGACCCGTGCCCCGCTCCTTGAGCGCGTAGCCGTTGTGGAAGAGGTAGAGACCGAAATCGAAGAGACTCGCCGAAACCGGGGCTCCATCCACGAGGACGTGCTTCTCCGGCAGGTGCCAGCCGCGGGGCCTCACGAGGAGCGTGGCAACCTCTTCGTTCAGCCGGTACTCCTTCCCCTCGGGGCTGGTGTACGCGATCATCCGGCGCACGGCGTCCTTGAGGTTCTGCTGCCCCTGGATCACGTTCGTCCAGGTGGGGGACAGCGAGTCCTCGAAGTCGGCCATGAACACCGAGGCCCCGGAGTTGAGCGCGTTGATCATCATCTTGCGCTCGACGGGGCCGGTGATCTCGACCCAGCGCTTCTGGAGGTCGGGCGGGGCCGCGGCGACCTTCCAGGTCCCTTCGCGAACGGCCTTCGTTTCGGGCAGAAAGCCCGGCAGCTCGCCGGCGTCGAACCGCTTCTGTCGCACCGCGCGCGCGGCGAGGAGCTCCTGCCGGCGGGGGTTGAAGGCGCGGTGCAGGCGCGCGACGAATGCGAGCGCCTCTTTCGTCAGGATCGCGTCGGTCGCTTCGGGCGCGCGCGACAGGACCTCAAGGCCTTCCATCGTTTCCTCCGAGGCCGGGGATTATGGAACGCAAGGCTCCGCCCGGCCTCTTCCTCGGGAATTTAGGGCCCCGAAAGCGATCGTGCCAAACCCTCAACCCCACCAGGCGTCGTCGTCGGGCTTCTCCTCTTTCGGAAGCCCGAGGCTGTCGCCGCGGAACTGGGCCTCGTCGTCGCACAGCTCGACCGGCAGGCCGCTGTCCATCACGAGCTCGAACACGGCCAGAGCCTGTCTCGAGGCCTCGCTGCGGGCGCCTTCGCGGTAATAGCGGATGCGTGCTTTCCTTTTCTTCAATCCGGGCAGCGCCTTTTTCAGCGCCGCGAGCGTCACCGGGCTTCCGTCGAGGAGGACCTTGCCCGAGCGCTCGACCTTCACCCGGGTCACGGGGAGGATCGCCATGCTCGTTCTCCGGGGTGCATTCTCGCCGGCGCCCGCCCCGCCGGGAATCCTGCCTTTGCATCAGACGTACCACATCCGGAGGTTGGGCCCCGAGGCGTCAAGGTCTGGTCCCGCTGCGCCGCGGGCCCTGCCGCGTGGTCCCGGCCACCGGCCGGCTACCCCTCCAGCATCCGCGGCAGCGTCGCCGAGTCGACGAGACCTCTCGCGCCATACATCGCGGGGAGGACCTTTTCCGGCGGGTGCTGGCGGCGCAGCTTCGCGACGAGCTCCGTCCCGCAGCGGTACGCGGGCAGGTACATGCGCCCGAGCAGCGGGTGCCTGCCCCACGCGCCCGAGAGCTTGTCCGCGCGCTCGGCCGACACGAGGCAGTCGCGGCGCAGCGTCTCGGCAACGTCTTTCTGCGGCAGCTTCTCTTTCCACGTGAGGTACGAGGACTGGTTCTTCGCGTCGTCCTGCAGCAGCGCGAGGAGAAGGCCGAGCTCGAGGTCGCGGTCGGGGAGCTGTTCCGGCGAGGTGATCCCGTGCGCGACGAGGACGCCGTTGTTCGCGATGCCCTCGAAGAGGACCGCGGCACGGGTGTTCATCGTGAGGACGGACGCCTCGAAGCCGACGAGCCCGCGCACGAAGAGGTCCTGCAGGTAGGCGAACGTCGTGACGTGCCCCGGCACGACCTCGTGGCTCACGAGCTGCTGAAACTCGGGCACCGAGATCTGAAGCGAGGCGTTCAGCTCGTACGTCGCCTCGTACTCGGGGGAGCCGTCGGCCTTGCGCGCGTGGCCGAGGTAGTTCATCGAGCCCGAGAACCACGCGTTCTCGATCGCGAGGAACTTCACGTTCGCCCGCGGCACGCGGGCGAGCTCTTTCGGCAGGAACGGCAGGAGGTTCTTCGCGCTGAGCGCGTCGTAGTGCGCGATGAAGGCGTCCCCGAGCGCTGGGATCGACTTGCCCGGGACGAGGCGCTCGTGGCGCCACGCGTCCACGGCGGCGAGGAGGGAGTCGGAATCACTCGAGGCGTGCCCCGCGTGCCTGAGGAGGTCCGCGACGCGCCGGCGTTTGTCCTCGGGTCTCGACGGCTCGGACGCCGCGCCCGTGATCGTCTTCACGCAGCGCTCATACGGCACTTCGGCCCCGCGGCCGAGGATCTCCATCCCGAGGTCCC
>JBBQDQ010000067.1:0-16869 GCA_038319835.1 Thermoanaerobaculia bacterium
CGACAACTACAAGAAGAAGTTCGTCTCCACATGGGTGGATTCGATGGGAACGGGGATCCTGTTCATGACGGGGGCTGCGGACAAGACGGGCAAGGTGATCACGTCGTGGGGCACGATGGACGATCCCGCCGCGAAGAAGACGGCGAAGACCAGGAACATCGTCACGGTCGTCGACGCGGATCACCACACGTACGAGGCCTGGCACGCCCTTCCCGACGGCAAGATGACGAAGGACCTCGAGATCCACTACACCCGGAAGAAGTAGTCAGAGCCTCTTGAGGGCCTCGAGTGCCGGCTCGAGCGCCTGCCGACGCCTGAAGAAGTCGGACCACGGGTCGCGCTTCTTCAGGCGCGCGGCGAAGTCCCCGATCGTGAAGTCCTCGGCGCGGAGCGACGGCACGACCTCGCTCCAGGCGAGCGGCGTCGACACCGGCGCATGGGGGCGCCTGCGCACGGAGTAAGGCGAGACGACCGTCTGTCCGAACGCGTTGCGGAAGGAGTCGAGGAAGACCCGTCCCTTTCGCGCCGCGATCCGCATCTCCATCGTGAGATCTTTCGGCCAGGCGGCGGCGAGGCGCGCTCCCAGCGTCTTTGCGAACCACGTGACCTGTTCCGTGCCCGGACCGCGCCGGATCGGGACGAAGATGTGGAGGCCCTTGCCCCCGGACGTCTTCACGTAGGACGCGAGGTTCAGGGCGTCGAGCGCCTGTTTCACCTTCAGGGCGGCGCGGACGGCGTCGACGATGAGGCCGGAGTCGGGGTCGAGGTCGAAGCAGACCCAGTCGGGCCGGTCGAGCTCGTCCGCGCGGCTGCCCCAGACGTGCGTCGCGATGCAGCCGAGGTTCGCGAGCGCGAGCTGCGTCTCGAGGGACCCGCCCACGACGGTGTTCGTGACCTTGCGGTCCTTCCCGTGCCGGACGACGACCGTCGGCGTGCCCTTCGGCATCCCGCCGGGCAGCTCCTTCTGGTAGAAGCACTGACCCCCAAGTCCGTCCGGGCAGCGCTCGAGTGAGAGCGGCCGGTTCTCGACCCACGGGCGGAGCTTGTCGAAGACCCCGGCGTAGAACGCGAGGAGATCCCCCTTGGTCCAGCCTTCCTCGGGCCAGAAGACCTTCGTCGGGTTGGACACGGGGACGGGGAACGAAGGCGACGAGGGGGATCCTGCCTTCGGTCCTCTCGGTCGCGAGTGCCAGACGGCGGGGGAGTCGTTCTGTTTGCGCTGGAGGAGCTTCGGATTCGCGAGGAGCTTCTCGACCTCGGCGACGGGGTCGCCCGTCGAAGCCTTCTCGACGTCGCCGCCCTCGTCGATCGCGATCTGGGTGAGAAGCCTGTTCGAGACGACGGAGCGCGGGCGCGCCTCGGCGACGTCTTCGTCGGACGCGAAGTCGTCGCGGTGCTTGATGAGGAGCCAGGAGGGCTTCGACGAGCCACCCCATCCCTTCGTCCGGACGAGGACCCACGAGCCCTTCAGCTTCTCGCCGTGCAGCGTGAACTTCAGGTCGCCTCTTTCCAGGGCCGCGTCGACGTCGTTCGATTCCGGCGTCCACGTCCCGCGGTCCCAGACCATGACGGTCCCGCCGCCGTACTCCTCGGCCGGGATGATTCCCTCGAACGTCGCGTACTCGATCGGGTGGTCCTCCACGTGCGAGGCCATCCGCTTTACGGCTGGATCGAGCGACGGGCCCTTGGGAATGGCCCACGAGAGGAGGACGCCGTTCCACTCGAGCCGGAAGTCGTAGTGGAGGGCCGTCGCGCGGTGCTTCTGGACGACGTAGACGAGGCCTTTCGCCCCCTTTTTCGGCTTGCGCACGCCCGCGGGCTCCGGCGTCACGGCGAACCGCCGCTTCCTGCGGTACTCCTCCAGAGGCATGCGGGAACGATACGGGGAACGCCCCGGCGCCGCCAGCGGAGCCTCATCTGCGTGCTAGCATCGTCCTCATTCGGGACGGTTGCGGCTCCAGGACGAGGCTCGTTCCGGAGCCCGCGCAGGAGGCTCACGGCGGGGCGATGGACGACACGCAGCAGCCGGTCGACCCGGACGTCAAGGAAGCGCTCATCGATCTGCAGCGCTACCTGTCCGACAGCCTCGCGCCTCTCATGGTGGCCGAGTCGATCAACCTGCTCCTCGACTACCCGGCGTCGCTCGCCGCAAACGAGGTCCAGGCCTGGACGGTCGCGCAGTTCCGGGGCCGCAGCCAGAACATCCCGATCTCGGACTACCTCTACCACGCCGTCGAAAAGCTCCACGCGATGGGCATGTACGAGCTGGTGCCGCACGAGCCGCTCCGGCGCTACCTCGACGATCTCAGCCAGCGGCTCGTCGTCTTCTGCCCTCCGGCCGACCGGGACCTCCTGCGCCAGAACCTGATGCGGCTCGGGCAGGCGGAGAGCGTCATGGCGGCGCCCGTCGAGATGCTGCGCCGGCAGGGGACGACCTCGGGGGCCCCCACCGCGACGCGGCCATCCTCGGGCGAGCACGCCAGCCCGCTCGGCCCGAGCACCGTCTCGGATCTCCGGCACCTGTCGATGCTGATCGAGCGCCTCGGCCCGCTCGACGCGCTGTCGTCCGCATTCGGCGCGGGCGGGGCTGTGCGGAGCGAGATGGGGCCCTTCGAGGGTGGCGTCGGCGCGCCGCCCCCCGTGCCCGCCGGCACCACCCCGAGCGCTGCGCCCGGGGCCGTTCCCTACGGCGCGCTCGTTCAATCCCCGCGGGAGGCGCTCGTCGCGCAGATCCTCGCCGTCGCCGCAATGGCCGCGCGATCGGAGGGAGAGCTCGGCGCGGCTCTCGAGCGCCTGCGCGCCGCGGGTGTGGACGTGCCCACCGGCGAGGTCATCCGCACCCTCGGCCGCGCGATCCCGCCGTGGCCGCTTTCGCTCCCGGCCGAGCCGGTGGAGCAGGCCCTCTCGTCCGCCCGCTCGTCCGCCACGCAGGCGATCCGCAGAATCGTCACTCTTCCGAAGGAGCAGGAAGAAGTCGGCAAGCGCTTCCACGAGATGGTCCTGGCCGCGGTCGAGCAGCTCAACCAGGGCTCGCTCACGCGGGCGTCGCGAATGTTCGACGTCGCCGAGAAGCTCGTCGTCGAGAACCGGGTGAGCCCGCTATCGCTGGAAGCAACGCGCAGGAAAGCCCAGGAGACGGTGGACCTCGAGCGCGTGCGCAGCCTCGGCGAGGAAACGCGGAACCAGCAGCCTCTCGCGCGCATCCTTTCGTTCTTCCCGGGACTCTCGGTCGGATCGCTCATCCAGGAGCTCCGCGTCGAGGAGAAGCGCGAGCGCCGCCGGCTCCTCCTGTCGCTGCTCGAGATCTACGGCCCGGAGGCGCGGACGGCGTCGCTCGAAATCCTGCGGCAGATGGCAGCCCTGGGGACGCCGGACGAGGACTGGCATTACAAGCGAAACCTCCTCTATCTTCTCCGCAAGACGCCGCGCCCGGCCGACCAGGCACCCGACGCCGAGCTGGACGCGACGATCCCGTTCGCAGTTCCGACGCTCCCACCTCCCCTCGTGAAGGAGGCGATCGCCGGTCTCGGCGGGCTCCGGCACGAACGCGCGGAGGGCGCTCTCGTCACGCTCGTCCAGGGCCTCGAGACGATCCTCGCGAAGAAAGGCGACGGTCCCTTCGACGAGGCCGAGCTGCAGCCTCTCCTCGACCGGGCGGTCGCCGCGCTCGCCCGGTTCGGGAGCGCGACGGCGCGCCGCGTCGTCGTCGAGCACGGGCTCAAGAGGAAGAGCGGGCTCGGCGATGCCGGCGCGCGCCTCGCCGAGCTCGGGACCCAGGACCTCACCGAAGACGCCGAGCTTCTGGCGACCCTCGTGAAGGCCGCGAGGAGCGAAATGCCGTTCAAGGTGTTCGGCCTCACGCTCAAGAAGCGCGAGGACCGCCTTTCCCCGATCGTCGAGGCGCTTTCCGGGACGCCGGCGCCGGCCGTCCGGAAGGTGTTCGAGGAGATCGTCGAGAAGCATCGGGACACTCCGGCGGCGCGGGCGGCCGCGCGGGCGCTCGCGGCATTCGACGCGCCGAAACCCGGCGAGGAGGGTCCGGCCAGCCTCATGGGCGATCTCGCGATCTTCGAGCTTCCGGCTCTGCTCCAGAGCCTCGCCTCCACGGAGGTGACCGGGACCCTCGCGCTTCGCGACACCGACGGGGCGGTCGTCGGAAAGTTCGTGCTCGAGAACGGCCTGATCCGGTCCGGCGAAGCCGGCTCACTGCGCGGCGACGACGCGTGCTTCCAGCTGTTCGAGCGTCCGACCGGCGGAACGTTCTCGTTCGTTCGTCAGGAGACGCTGCCGCCGGCCCGGGACGGGGATGCCCCTCCGCGGGAGGTCGTGTCGATTCTCCTCGAGGGGATGCGGCGCTACGACGACTTCCAGCGCTTCTCGGCGCTCGTGCCCGACGGCCTCGTGCTTGTTCCCACGGGCACGAAGCCGTCCACGGATCCCGAGGAGACCGACGGCGCGATCCAGAAGGCCGTCTGGACGAAGGCGTCCGGCGGCGCGACCCCGAAAGCGATCGAGTCGGCGGTGGCCGCCGACTCGTATCGCATCCGCAAGCTGCTCGTGAGGTGGGTCGAAGAGGGGAGCCTGAAGGGCGCCTGACGCCGTTTCGGCCCCCTCCGGGCGAGTCTCAGCCTTCCTTTTCCTCGTACTGTTCCTTGAGCGACTTGACGACGGTGGGATCCGCGAGCGTCGTCGTGTCGCCCAGAACGCGGCCTTCTGCGACGTCGCGCAGGAGCCGCCGCATGATCTTCCCGGAGCGCGTCTTCGGGAGATCCACGGTGAAGAAGAGTTTGTCCGGCCGCGCGATGGCCCCGATCTTCTTGACGACGTGCGCCTTGATCTCCTGCTGGAGGGCCGACTTCGTGTCGGACGCTTCCTGGGTGCGGCCCTTCTCCTTCAGGATGACGAACGCGGCAATGCCCGTGCCCTTCATCTCGTCCGTGATCCCGACGACCGCGGCTTCCGCGACCGCGGGATGGTCGACGAGCGCGGACTCGACTTCCATCGTCCCGATCCGGTGCCCGGCGACGTTCATGACGTCGTCAACGCGGCCCATGAGCCAGAAGTAGCCGTCCTTGTCGCGGCGGGCGCCGTCGCCCGTGAAGTAGACGCTCTTGTCCCACTTGCCGAAATAGGTCTTCTGGTAACGCTCGTCGTCGCCCCAGAGAGTGCGGAGCATCGCCGGCCACGGCTTCGTGAGCGCGAGGTAGCCGCCCCCGACCTTGATCTCGTTTCCGAGCTCGTCGAGGATCTTCGGCTCGATGCCTGGGAAGGCCACCGTCGCCGAGCCGGGCTTCGTCTTCGTGAGGCCGGGGAGGGGCGTGATGAGGATGCATCCGGTTTCCGTCTGCCACCAGGTGTCGACGATGGGGCAGCGCCCCTTGCCGATCGTCTTCTGATACCAGATCCACGCCTCGGGGTTGATCGGCTCGCCGACAGTTCCGAGGAGTCGCAGGGACGACAGGTCGTGCTTGTCGGGGAACTCGGTGCCCCACTTCATGAACGTGCGGATCGCCGTCGGGGCCGTGTACAGGATCGTGACGCCGTGCCGCTCGATGATGTCCCAGAAGCGGTCGCGGCCCGGGGTATCCGGTGCGCCTTCGTACAGGAGGCACGTCGCGCCGTTCGCGAGCGGGCCGTACACGACGTAGGAGTGGCCCGTGACCCATCCGATGTCGGCCGTACACCAGAAAATGTCGTCTTCCTTGAGGTCGAAGACGAGCTTCGACGTCGCGTACGTGCCGGTCAGGTATCCGCCCGTCGTGTGGACGATGCCCTTCGGCTTTCCGGTCGTCCCCGACGTATAGAGGATGTAGAGGATGTCCTCGGCGTCCATGGACTCCGGCTTGCACCACACGGGCGCGTCGGCCATGAGGCGGTGCCACCAGTGATCGCGGCCTTCCTTGACGTCGATGGCCGTGTGCGTGCGCATGACGAGGACGACGTTCTCGATCGTCGGCGTGTCCTGGAGGGCTTCGTCCGCGATCTTCTTGAGGGGAACCACGTTTCCGCGGCGCCAGCCGCCATCGGCCGTGATGAGGAGCTTCGCCCCCTGGTCGTTGATGCGGTCGCGGAGCGCCTCGGCGGAAAAGCCGCCGAATACGACGGAGTGGATCGCGCCGATGCGCGCGCAGGCGAGCATGGCGATCGGGAGCTCCGGGACCATCCCGAGGTAGATCGTGACCCGGTCGCCGCGCCGCACGCCCAGCTTCAGGAGCACGTTCGCGAACTTGTTCACCTCGATGTACAGCTCGCGGTACGTGAGGGTCCTGCGGTCGCCGGGCTCGCCTTCCCAGACGATGGCCGCCTTCGTGCGGCGGAAGCCTTCGATGTGACGGTCCACGCAGTTCACGGAGGCGTTCAACTTGCCGCCCACGAACCACTTCGCGTGCGGGGGCTTCCAGTCGAGGACCTTCTTCCAGGGCTTGTCCCACTTGAGCTGCTTGGCCCACTCCGCCCAGAACGCTTCGGGGTTCCTGGACCCCTTGGCGTAGATCGCGGCGGACTTCACGTTCGACTTGGCGGCGAACGCCTTGGGCGCCGCGAAGGTGCGCTTCTCGCTCAGGAGAACGTCGATCGTGGCGGAGGAGGAGGCCGGGGTCGGTGCGACCTTCCTGGGGGACTGCTTCCGGGCCATGGCGTGTGCTCCTTCGGCGAGACGGTCGGCGGGGGAGGGGCCCGGGCTCACGCGGAGCGAGGAGTGACCCCCGCCCCGCGGAGCCTCGCAGGGTCAGTAGTAGAAGAGCTGGATCTGGACCGTGAACTGGTTCGTCGTGGCGAGGTTCGGGTCGTTCGGGAACTGCTTGCGCCAGTAAGCGGCCTTGACGTTGAAGTTCGCGCCGTAGGGGAACCAGCCGATGCCGGCCTGGTAGAACGTCTTGTTCAGCTTCGTGTTGATGTTGTCGGAGTACTTCTGCTGCTCGTAGCGGAGGAACGGCATGAGCTTGATGTCCGAGCCCGTGAAGTACCCGACCTCGGTGAAGAGGACGTCCTGCTTGAAGAGAGCGGCCGTGTTGAAGGTGACGCCGCCGTCGTAGTGGATGTAGTCGGCCTGGGCCGTGATGCCGCCCTTGCCAAGCGGATAGTCGAAGAAGATGTCGCCCGCGTACGCGCTGTAGTCGCTCTGCGTGTCGTATCCGGCGCCGATCGCGAGGATCTTCTTCTTGCCGTAGTACGTGCCCGGGTAGAACTGCCCCTTCTCGACGTCGAACACGTTGTACTGGGCGCGGCCGACGAACCGGAAGGAGTTCTTGACTCCAGGGGCCCGGAAGCCGGAGTAGACGCCCGCGCGGTACTCGAGGTGGTCGCCGGCGAGATAGCCCATCGCCTGGAAGCCCGTGTCGCGGCCGACGGACGACTGCGTCGAGGCGCTCTCCTGGAAGGACCAGGTGCCGTAGTCGATCGAGAGGAGGGTGACCGCGCTCGTGTTGCAGTTGCGGCAAAGCGGCACGAGGATGAGGCCGCCCTGCACGTGGAACTCGTTGGCGATCTTCCAGTCGATGAAAGCGTCCTGGACGATGAAGCCCGTTCCCGGGGCCTTCACGCCGGTCGTCCCTCCGACCGCCTGCGTGGACTTCCCGAGGTTCGGGTTGTCCGTCATGAAGAAGAAGGTCACGTCCTTGGCGACCTGCCCCCCGAGGAAGAACCGGGCCCGGCGCAGGAACAGGTTCTGCTGGTATCCGGCGTCGCCGCCGGTGGCGTCCGACTGACCGTTCCAGTCCCCCCAGGCCTGCATCAGGATGCCGAGGCGGAAGTTCACGTTGTCGTTGACCTTGATGATGGCCTGCGCCGAGGCGACTCCCGGCAGGAGCGCCACGACGACGGCCAGAGCGACGAGGGTCACGCGAGCGGACAGGATCCTTGAACGCACACCTTCCTCCTTCACGATCAGCACGCCGAAGTCCGGCACGGCTGGAGACGCATCAATGGCAAAACGATAGACACCGGATGGATTCCGCGTCAACTGGAATCTCTGTCGAGAATTGATCTCTTTTGGTGCCGCGCTCTTGGCTTGCGTTAACGCCCGAACCCGATTTCCGCTTGACATCCCGGCGGACTCTGAAAGACTTCCGCAAGATTTTTCGACGATTCGGGTGAGATCTATCCGCGCGGGCTCCACGGGGCGGCGGAGTGATTCCGGGAACGGCGCGTGGGGCCGCGGTTCCGGGCTAAGGGTCAGTACAACCGGCCACAGGCCGATAGCAGGGAGGATTTGGATGAGCACAGCGGCACCCGCGGAATCCGGGAACAGGGTAATCAGCTCCGCCGAGGAAAGGCGCGTCATCGTCGCGTCGTCGGTCGGCACCGTCTTCGAGTGGTACGACTTTTACCTCTACGCGACCCTCGCCCCGTTCTTCGCGACCCTATTCTTCCCGAAGGGGAACGCGACGGCGGCCCTTCTGTCGGCGTTCGTCACGTACGCCGCGGGCTTCCTCGTCCGGCCGTTCGGCGCCCTGATCTTCGGCCGCGTCGGCGACCTGGTCGGCCGCAAGTACACGTTCCTCGTGACGATTGCCGTCATGGGCGGCGCGACCGCAGCCGTCGGCTTCCTCCCGACGTTCGAGCAGGTCGGGTGGTTCGCGCCGGCGATTCTCGTCCTTTTGCGCCTCCTGCAGGGCCTCGCCCTCGGCGGGGAATACGGCGGCGCCGCGACGTACGTCGCCGAGCACGCCCCCGACCACCGCCGCGGCTACGCGACGAGCTGGATCCAGACGACCGCGACCGTCGGCTTCTTCCTCGCGCTCGCCGTCATCGGCATCGCCCGCGGCACGATGAAGCCCGCCGACTTCAGCAGCTGGGGCTGGCGCATCCCGTTCGTCCTGTCCCTCCTGCTCCTCGCGATCTCGATCTACATCCGGCTCAAGCTCCAGGAATCGCCGATCTTCCAGCGCCTCAAGGCGCAGGGGAAGAGGTCGAAGTCGCCCATCAAGGACAGCTTCTTCAAGTACCCGAACAACAAGTACGCCGCCCTCGCGCTCTTCGGCGCGACGGCCGGCCAGGGCGTCGTCTGGTACACGGGTCAGTTCTACGCGCTGTTCTTCATGACGATCACGCTGAAGATGGACTGGGCCACGGCCTATACGCTCATCGGGCTGTCGCTTCTGATCGGTACGCCGTTCTTCATCGTATTCGGTGCGCTCTCGGACAAGATCGGCCGCCTGAAGATCATCCTCTTCGGCTGCGCGATCGCGGCCGTCACGTATATCCCGCTCTTCAAGGGCCTCACGCATTATGTGAACCCGTCGCTCGAGAAGTACCAGGACTCGACACAGGTCTCGATCGCGGGGACGAATTGCCAGATGCACATCTTCGTGACGCCGTTCACGAAGTTCTCGCCGTGCGACAAGGCTCAGGACTTCATGACAAAGCAGGGTGTGTCCTTCACGACACTCCCCGCCCAGGGCGACGACGTCGTCATCAAGGTCGGCAGCATCGAGATCAAGGGCTACGACGAGGCGAAGCTCAAGGACGCGATAAAGCAGACCGGCTACCCGAGCCCGGCTTTCAAGAAGGACGAGATGAACTTCGGGATGACGCTCCTCATCCTCGTGATCATGGTCCTCTACGTCACGATGGTGTACGGCCCGATCGCCGCGTTCCTCGTCGAGCTCTTCCCGGCGAACATCCGGTACACCTCGATGTCGCTTCCGTACCACATCGGGAACGGGTGGTTCGGCGGCATGCTCCCGCTCATCGCGACGGCCTGGGTCGCCGCGTCGGGCAACATCTACCAGGGTCTCTGGTACCCGATCATCGTCTCGGTCATCACGGTCGTCGTCGGCGGCCTGTTCCTCAAAGAGACGAAGGACGTCAAGATCCACGAAGAGATCTGACCGGAACTTTCTCTGGAATCCGGGGCCGGGCGGTTTTTCCGTCCGGCCCTTTTTCTTCTGGAGCGCCCCGCTAGACTCGGCGGGTGCAGGACGAGCGCCAGGCCTCCCCATCCCCCTTCCTCAAGGAATTTCTCCGGTCCGAAGCCGCCTCCGGAGTGCTCCTGCTGCTCGCCGCAGTCGCGGCGATCGCCCTCGCGAACTCCGCGCTGAGCGGCGCGTATCTTCACGCGACGCACCTGCCGATCCGCTTCGGGGAGGGTCCTCTCCGCATCGACACGACGCTCCTGCACGCGATCAACGACGGGCTCATGGCCGTGTTTTTCCTCGTCGTCGGGCTCGAGATCAAGCGCGAGTTCCTTATGGGGGAGCTGTCGGGCAAAGGCGCGGCCATCCTGCCCGTGGCCGCGGCTTGCGGCGGCGCGGCGGTCCCTGCCATGATTTACGCCGCGTTCAACGCCGGAACGCCTTCGGCTCACGGGTGGGGGATCCCGATGGCGACGGACATCGCGTTCGCGGTCGGCGTCCTCGCGCTCCTCGGTCGGCACGTGGCGCCGGTCTTCAAGGTCTTCCTGACGGCCGTCGCCGTCGTCGACGACCTCATCGCGGTTCTCGTGATCGCGTTCTTCTACACGGCCGGCCTCGACATGCGCGCGCTCGGCATCGTGGCGGGCGCGTGCGTCCTCCTGTTCGCCCTGAACCGCGCGAAGGTCCTCGCCCTCGCCCCGTACCTTCTCGTCGGCGCCGTCCTCTGGGCCGCGATGGCGAAGTCAGGCGTCCACGCGACGATCGCGGGCGTCCTTCTCGGGATGAGCGTCCCGGCGACCGGAATCGAGACGTCGCCGCTGCGGAGGCTCGAGCACGCCCTCCACCCCTGGGTCGCGTACGCGATCATGCCCGTCTTCGCGCTCGCGAATGCGGGCGTGACCGTGCCGGCGGGCCAGCTCGGGGCTCTGCTCAAGTCGCCCATCGCCCTCGGGATCGTCCTCGGCCTGTTCTTCGGCAAGCAGGTCGGCATCTTCGGGACGACGTACCTCCTCGCGCGGGCGAAGGTCGGCGCGATGCCGGTCGACCGGCGCGCCCGCCGCTCGCTCTGGGGAGTCTCTCTTCTCGGCGGAATCGGCTTCACGATGTCGCTTTTCGTGAGCGGACTCGCGTTCCGCGACGAAGCGATGTCCGACGTCTCGAAAGCCGCGATCCTTGCCGGCTCGTTGATATCGGGTCTCGCCGGCGCGGCCGTCCTGGCGAGCATTTCGAAGCCGGTGGCGGGAGACGGGGACGCCGGTTAGACTCCGGCGTCGAGGATGGCCATTTTCGGGAAAAGCTCGCAGGGTCCGGCACCGGCGGGCCGGAGCGAGCCGGCGCGGGGGCCGTCCGTCATCGGGCCCCACATCCGGGTCCAGGGCGAGCTCCTCGGCGACGAGGACGTCCTGGTCGAAGGGCGCGTCGATGGCCGCGTCCTTCTCGCCCGCGAGTTCCGGGTCGCTCCGGGCGGCGTCGTGAACGCCGAGGTCCACGCGGGGACCGTCGTGATCGCGGGCCAGGTCACGGGCGACGTGAGCGCGACCGAGCGCGTCGAGATCCTGCCCTCCGGTTCTCTCGAAGGAAACATCCGTGCCCCGAAGGTCGCCGTGGGCGAAGGGGCGCGATTCAAGGGGAGCGTCGACATGAGCGCCGGGCTCCCTCCCGGCGACGGCTCTCCCACCTGACCGAAAGGAAGACCCGCACATGGCTCCGTCCGTACCCGTCCACGGCAACTGGATCGCCGGCAAGCACGTTCCCGCCCGCTCGGGACGCACCTTCGAAAACCGTAACCCTGCCGACGTGACCGACCTGATCGGCCGCTTCGCGGACTCCGACGAGCGCGACGCTCGCGACGCTGTGGACGTCGCGGCGGAGGCCTTCACGACATGGCGCCTCGTCCCCGGCCCGCAGCGCGGCGAGATCCTCTACCGGCTCGGAGAGATTCTCCGCGACCGCAAGGACCAGTACGCCCGGGACATGACGCGGGAGATGGGCAAGGTCCTCAAGGAGGCCCGCGGCGACGTCCAGGAGGCCATCGACATGGCCTTCCTGATGGGCGGCGAGGGCCGCCGTCTCCACGGCCAGACGACCCCGTCCGAGCTCCCGAACAAGTTCGCGATGTCCGTGCGCGCTCCGATCGGCGTCTGCGCGTTCATCACCCCGTGGAACTTCCCGATGGCGATTCCGGCTTGGAAGACCACGGCGGCGCTCGTTTGCGGGAACACGGTCGTCATCAAGCCCGCGACGGACACGCCGCTCTCGGTCGTGAACTTCGCGAAGGCGCTCGAGGACGCGGGCCTCCCGCCGGGCGTCTTCAACGTGGTCACCGGATCGGGTTCGAAGGTCGGGAGCCCGCTCCTGAAGGACCCGCGCGTCAAGGTCGTCTCGTTCACCGGTTCGACGTCCGTCGGGCGCGCGATCAACGAAGCCTGCGCGCCGTCGTTCAAGCACGTCCACCTCGAGATGGGCGGCAAGAACCCGATCATCGTCATGGACGACGCGAACCTCGAGCTCGCGGTCGACGGCGCGATCTGGGGCGCGTTCGGCACGAGCGGGCAGCGCTGCACGGCGTCGTCGCGTCTCCTCGTGCACCGCAAGGTCGTCAAGAAGTTCACGGCGATGCTCGCCGAGCGCGCGAACGCCCTGAAGGTCGGAAACGGGCTCGACGAGAAGAACGAGATGGGCCCGGCAATCAACGAGAGCCAGCTCGATACCGTCCTCGATTACATCTCGATCGGCAAGGACGAGGGCGCGAAGGTCGTCGCGGGCGGCAAGCGGCTCACGGGCAAGGGCCACGACAAGGGCTGGTTCGTCGGCCCCACGGTCTTCGCGGACGGTGACCGGAAGATGCGGATCGCCCGCGAGGAGATCTTCGGGGCCGTCACGGTCGTCGTGCCGATCGGGTCCCTCGAGGAGGCGATCGAGGTCTCCAACGAGTCCGAATACGGCCTCTCGTCGGCGATCTTCACGCAGGACATCAACAAGGCCTTCACGGCCATGCGTGACCTCGAAGCCGGCATCTTCTACGTGAACCTCCCGACGATCGGTGCCGAGACGCACCTGCCGTTCGGCGGCACGAAGCAGACCGGAAACGGGCACCGCGAGGCGGGTCTCGCGGCGCTGGACGTCTTCAGCGAGTGGAAGTCGATCTACGTCGACTATTCCGGGACGATCCAGAAGGCGCAGATCGACGTGCCGGCCGGCGAAGCCGCGACGAAGAAGAAGAAATAGCCGGGGATTTCCTCAGAAGGTGAAGAGGGCGGAGGCCTCGCTCAGGCGAGGCCTCTTGCCTTCCGATAAGCCGGGAGGGCGGCGGCGAGGATCTCGACGGCCGCCTTGAGGTCCTCGTCCTTGAGAACGTAGGCGATCCGGACCTCGTCCTTGCCGAGCCCCTCGGTCACGTAGAACCCGCTCGCGGGCGCGACCATGACAGTCGTCCCGGCCAGGTTGAAGTCCGTGAGCAGCCAGGCCGCGAAGTCGTCGCTGTCCTTGATCGGGAGCCGCGCGACCAGGTAGAAGGCGCCCTCGGGCTTCCGCAGGAAGACGCCAGGGATCTTCGAGAGGCCCTCGAAGAGCGTGTCGCGGCGCTTCTGGTACTCCGTCACGACGCCGCGGTAGTAATCGGGGCCGAGCGCGGCCGCCGCGGGCGCGATGAGCTGCGCGAGTCCGGGCGGAGAGAGCCGCCCCTGCGCCATCCGGTTCGTCGCCGCGGCGAGCTCCTCGTTACGCGTCACGAGCGCGCCGAGGCGAATGCCGCATGCCGAGAACCTCTTCGACAGCGAATCGACGACGACGACCTCGTGCTCGAAGCCGGCGAGGGAGAGCGCGCTCGCCGAGGAGCGACCGTCGTACAGGAACTCGCGGTACACCTCGTCTGAGATGAAGAAGAGGCCGCGGTCGCGGCAGAACTCCGCGACGAGGCGGATCTCGTCGGCCGTGTAGACCGTTCCGGTGGGGTTGTTCGGGTTGCACAGGAGGACGATCCGCGTCTTCGGAGTCAGCGCCTTCTCCCACTCGGCCCGGCCAGGCAGGTGAAACCCGTCCTCGCCGTGCGTCACGATCGGCTTGAGCGTGAGTCCGGCCATGGCGGCGAACGACCGATAGTTCGTGTAGAGAGGCTCGACGGTGAGGATCTCGCCGCCGGAGTCGGAACAGGCCATGAACGCGAAGAGGAGCGCCTCGCTTCCGCCGGTCGTCGCGAGGATCTGGGCGGTCTCGAGGGGCACGCCCAGCCGCCCGTAGTAGATCTTCAGGAAGTCCAGGTACTCGGGAGTGCCGTTGGACGGCGAGTACGCGTAGACCTTGTCCTTCAGCTCCGCGAGGCGGCGGCGCATCGGCTCGGGCGTCTCGAGGTCGGGCTGGCCGATGTTGAGGTGAAGGACCTTCACGCCGCGCGACTTCGCCTCGTTGGCGAGCGGCATGAGCCTGCGGATGGGCGAGGCGGGCATCGCGAGGCCGCGTGCCGAGACGCGGGCTGCGGACTGGATCGTGCTCATGGGCTCAGATTAGCAAAGAGGCCGGGGCCGGGAGGCCCGCCGCCGAAAGCAGTCCGACCATGTCCGGCGGCGGGGGCGCCGTGAACGTCATCGGCGCGCCGGACCCGGGGTGCCGGATGCCGAGCCGCCACGCGTGGAGCGCCTGCCGCGGGAACGCCTTGCAGGCCTCCCGGAGCGCCTCGTCCTTCAGCCCCTTCCAGCGCGGAGAGCCGTAGACGGAGTCCCCGATGATCGGAAGGTTCAGCGCCTTGAGGTGGACGCGGATCTGGTGCGTGCGGCCGGTGACGAGACGGCACTTCAGGAGGCTCAGGCCCGCGAGGGAACCGGAGGATTCGGAGAGGATTTCGTAGAAGGTCGAAGAGTCGCGGCCCTCGGTCTTCGAGGCCGCCATGCGCTTGCGGTCGGCCGGGTCCCGGCGGATCTTCAGGTCGATCCGTCCCTTCCTGAGCGGCGCCTTTCCGTAAACGACGGCGAGATAGTCCTTTTCGAGGAATCTCTCTTTCATGGCGCGCCCGAGCACCGCCATCGCCCTCTCGGTCTTCGCGATGATCAGGACGCCGGACGTGTCCTTGTCGAGGCGGTGGACGAGCCCCGGGCGGTCCGCCGGACCGGCCCAGTCCTTCGAGTGATGGAGCAGCGCGTTGACGAGGGTCCCGTCCCAGTGCCCGGCCGCCGGATGCACGACGAGCCCGGCCGGTTTGTCGAGGACCAGGATTTCGGAGTCTTCGAAGAGGATCGAGATGGGCAGATCCTGCGCGACCGGCGACCGCCTCGGGGGAGGCGGAGGCAGCAGGACGACTTCGATGACGTCCCCCGTCTTCACCCTCTCGGAAGTCTTTCCGGGCCTCCTTCCGCCGACCGTCACGTTCCCGGATTCGATCCACTCCTGGATTTTCGTGCGCGACGCCTCCGGAAGGTCCGTGAGGTGCCGCAGGAGGACGTGGTCGAGCCGACGTCCCTGGTCGCCCCGGTCCGCGCGGATCACGCGAGTCGGGCGCGGCTCGCTCACGCCGGTTTCGGTACGGGCGGAATCCGACGGCGCAGCGCGAAGATTGCGAGGCCCGCGAGGACGCCGCAGAGCGCGATGAACTGCGACGTCGACATCACGCCGAAGACCTCGCCGCGCGGGTCGCCCCGGAAGAGCTCGATCGTGCCGCGCAAGAGCGCGTACCCGAGGACGTAGCGGGCAAACGTCTCGCCCGAGAACGCCCGACGCTCGAACCGCACGAGGAGGAGGCAGAGGACGAACGTGCCGAGGACCTCGTAGAGCTGAGTCGGGTGAAGGGGGATGCCGAGCGGGACGCCCACGTTCTCGTGGGCGACGGGGCTCGAGAACGTGACGGCCCAGGGAAGCGAGCACTCGCGGCCCCAGCAGCAGCCCGCGAGGAAGCAGCCGATGCGGCCGAACGCCTGGCCGAGCGCGATCGACGGCGCCGCGGCGTCGGCGAATGTCCAGAACGAGACTCCCCTCCGGCGCAGCAGAAAGAACGTCGCGACGACGGCGCCGATGAGGCCGCCGTAAAAGACGCCGCCGGCGCGCGCGAGAGAGGCGAAATCCGCCCACGACCGGACGTAGGACGGCCACTCGACGATCACGAGCAGGAGCTTCGAGCCGAGGAGGCCCGAGAGGAGGAGCCAGACGCCGATGTCGGATGCGATCTCGCCCTCGATGCCGAAGGCCGGCGCGCGCCGGCGCAGAAGCCAGAGCGCCGCGAGGAACGCGATCGCCATCATGAAGCCGTAGCTCGGGAGGGCGAACGAACCGATCCGGATCAGCTCGGGATGCATCGGATCAGGCCCTCGCCGCAGGTTGCGTTGCGGCGGGCTCGGGGCGGCGCCAGATGTCCCACGCGAGGAGGACGACGCCCACGGAGATCGCGCTGTCGGCGACGTTGAAGGAGGGCCACTCCCAGCGGTCCACGTAGAACCTCAGGAAGTCCGTGACGGCCGCAAAGCGCACGCGGTCGATGAGGTTGCCGACGGCGCCGCCCATGATCAGACCGAGCGCGATCTGCAGGAGCCGGTGTCCGGGCGGGGACTTCAGGGACCAGGTCAGGACGCAGGCGAAGACGGTCACGGCGAGGAGCGTGACGAGGAGAGGGCGGGCCGAGCCCGCCGCCGCGAGGACTCCGAAGGCGGCGCCGGTGTTCTGGAGGTGGGTCAGGTCGAAGAAGCCCCGGATCACGGGAATCGTCCGGTAGAGGGGGATCCTCGCGACGACCAGCGCCTTCGTGGCCTGGTCCAGCACGACGATGCCCAGCGCGAGGGCGAGATAGGGCAGGCGCCGCGTCACGTCGGGATTCTATCCGCCGACGACGGCGCGGCAGCGCGCGCAGACGCCGTCCTCGCCGGACTCGACGTCCCCCCGGACCTGCCAGCAGCGCGGGCACTTCGTGCCTTCGGCTGGGCGGGCGAGAATGCCCTCGACGCCGGGGTCGCGCGCGACGGACGAAGTCCCGAAGACGTCCGGAAGATTTCCTTCTGAAAGGTGAAGAAGTGCCATCGCCCTGTCGACGTCCTCG
>JBBQDQ010000068.1:0-16838 GCA_038319835.1 Thermoanaerobaculia bacterium
CCCGATGCCTGGTGGATGCCGTACTCGTCAAACGCGGTTGAGACCTTTCGCGGATTTGCCAAGCATTTTGCAACAGGATCGGTATTTCAAACCGCGAAACTATTACCGCAGTTGTTAAAGCGGATCAAGGAATTGTGGAAATAGGGCCCCTTTTTGAGACCCCATTTTGAAGATGTTACGGGGTGGCGACTAGAGGCAGTTCGATAAAGCTCTGTTCACCGGCCGTGTGGTAGATCCGCTGAGTCGCCTTCTTGTAATCGCTTGGCTTGGCAAAGAAGATGTTCTCGACAAACGTCTGCGGATTACGGTCGTAGAGCGGGAACCAGCTCGACTGGATCTGCACCATGATGCGGTGGCCCTTCCGGAAGACGTGGTTCGCATTCGGGAGCGCGAATTTGTACACGAGCGGCCTTCCGCTCTCGATCGCCTTCGGGGTCTCGAAGCTCTCACGGTAGCGCCCGCGAAAGACGTCCATCGCGACCGGCAGCTGGTAGCCGCCCATCGCCGGCTGGAGCGGCACCTCGGGCGGATAGACGTCGATGAGCTTCACGACCCAGTCGGAGTCCGTCCCGCTCGTCGAGGCGACGAGGTTCACGACGGGCTCGCCCGCGATCTTAAGCGGCGTCGTGAGCACGTCGGACGTGAAGACCAGCACGTCCGTCCGCGTCGAGACGTCGCGCTGGTCCGTGACGAGCCACGTCTTCCATGCGCTGTTCGCGTCGTAGCTCGAGATCGCGTAGGGCCGGCCGCGGAACGGCACCGGCTTGGCCGGGTCCGAGACGTACTCGGAGTACGCCGCCTCGCCGGGCTTCGGCGCCGAAAAGCCCGCCCGCTGCTCCGCTTCGAGATAGAGCGGCGTCGGCTTCGGCGCGCAGCCGCTCTCGCAGCCCGCGGGCCACGCGTTCAGGCGGCGCCAGACGTTCGTGCCGGTCTCGAACGCGGTCACGGGCGCGATGCCGGACTTCGGCGCGCCGTCCCTGAGGTGCTCGTCGAGGAACGGCCCGAGGACGTTCCGCCGGAACCAGAGCGCCGTGTCCGAGTCCCACTTCACCGCGCCGAGCGCGCTCCCCTCGCGGATTTCCTGCCCGTGGTGCCAGGGGCCGAGGACGAGGTAGACCATGTCGTTCTTCGCGTCCTTCGGCTCGATCGCCTTGTAGACGGCGGGCGCGCCGTAGATGTCCTCCTGGTCGAAGAGCGAGTGGACGAGGAGGACCGGAACCTTGAGCGGCTGCGCCGCGAGGATGCGGTCGAGCGCCTGGTCCTGCCAGAACGCGTCGTACGCGGGGTGCGCGAGGACCTTCCGCCACATCCCGACCTGCTCGAGCCCGCGCCGCCGGGCCATCTCGCCCGCCGAGCCCGCCTCGAGCCACGCGGCGTACTCGTCGTAGTGCGTGTACGCCCACTTCGTCTCGCTCTTGCGCGTCGCCTCCTGGTCGTAGAAGTACGAAAGCCCGAGCTGGCGGAACGCGCCGTTGTGGAACCAGTCGTCGCCACGCCAGCCGTCCACCATCGGGTTCATCGGAACGGAGCACTTCAGCGCCGGGTGCGGGTTCACGAGCGCCATGAGCGGGGTGAAGCCGTCGTACGAGATCCCGAGAATCCCGACCTTCCCGTTCGACTCGGGCACGTTCTTGACGAGCCAGTCGATCGTGTCCCAGGTGTCCGTCGCGTGGTCGACGGGCGTCGGGTTCTGTGGCCCGTGGAGCGGCCGGTTCATGACGTAGTCGCCTTCGGAGCCATGCTTGCCGCGCACGTCCTGCGCGACCCGGATGTAGCCGCCCTCGACGACGGTCTCGACGGGGTTGTCGTACCCGTCGAGCGCCATGCCGAGGTGAGCGCTTTCGTTGCGCTTCGTGAGCGCGTCGGCGTCGTACGGCGTGCGCGTCAGGAGCATCGGCGCGCCCTTCGCCCCCTTCGGGACGAGGATCACCGTGTGGAGCTTCACGCCGTCGCGCATCGGGATCTCGGCCGTGCGCCGCACGAAGTCGAACCCGTCGTTCGTCTCCGTGAACTTCGCCGGGGTCTCGCTCGGGTAGTCCGGGTACTTCGGCGGCGCCGGGACGGCCGAAGCGGGCGCCTGCGCCCGCACGGCGGACGCGGCGAGGACCAGGAAGCCGAGGAAGAGAAAGGAGAAAATTCTCTTTGAACCAGTGGGCACGGGAGCCTCCGTTCATTCGCTTGAGACGCCGAATCATGACACGCGGTTCGCCGTATTTCGCACCGCGGACGTAGACTGGCCGTCCACGTGAGACTCCCCCCGTATCGCTCGATCCCGGATCTCTTCTTCGCCCGCGTCGCGGCGACGCCGGAAGCGCCCGCGTTCCTCCACCCGGAGGAAGGAGCCTGGAAGAGCCTGTCGTGGCGCGAGACGGCCGACCGCGTGCGCGAGCTCGCCTGCGGTCTCCTGTCCCTGGGCCTTGCGCCGGGCGATCGCGTCGCGATCGCCTCGGCCACGCGCCTCGAGTGGATCCTCGCGGATCTCGCCGTTGCGTGCGCGGGCGGCGTCACCGCGACCGTCTACCCCGTCTCGACCGAGGAGGACACGTCCTTCATCCTCTCCGACTCGAGGGCCGCGGTCGTCTTCGCCGAGGACACCGCGCAGGCGCGCCGGATCCTGAGCCGCCGCGAGGCCCTCCCAGCCCTCCGCCACATCGTCCTGTTCGACACGTCGGCCGGGCTCCCGGACGGCGCGATCTCCCTGCGCGACCTCGAGTCCCTCGGCCGAGGGTGGGACGCCGCGAATCCCGGTGGCTTCGACGCCGCGGCGTCCGCCGCCGGGCCGTCCGACCTCGCGACCCTCATCTACACGTCCGGGACCACGGGGCGCCCGAAGGGCGTCGAGCTTCCGCACGACTGCTGGCTGTTCGAGATCGAGTCGATCGGCTCGCTCGGCCTTTTCGGGCCGTCCGATCTGCAGTTCCTCTGGCTCCCGCTCTCGCACGTCTTCGGCAAGGTGTGCGTGACGCTCGGGATCGGCTTCGGCTTCCCCACGGCCGTCGACGGCCGCGTCGACCGCATCGCGCCGAACCTCGCGGCCGTGAAGCCCACGTTCGTCTGCGTCGTCCCGCGCATCTTCGAGAAAGTCCACGCGAAGATCCTCGACCAGGCCCTCGCGGGCGGGGGGGCGAAGGCCGCGATCTTCCGGTGGGCGCTCGCCGTCGGCACCGAGGTCGCGGAGCGCCGGTCGGGCGGCCGGCGCGTCGGGGCGCTCCTCGAGGTGCAGCGGCGGATCGCGGACGCCCTCGTCTTCGAGAAGGTGCGTGCGCGCTTCGGCGGCCGCCTGCGCTTCTTCATCTGCGGGAGCGTGGCCCTCGCGCGCCCGCTCACGAGGTTCTTCGCCGCGTTCGGCCTCACGATCTTCGAGGGCTACGGCCTCTCCGAGTCGACCGCGATGACCGTGTCGAACCTGCCGGACCGGAACCGCTGGGGCACGGTCGGAATCCCGATCCCCGGCATGGAGATCTCGTTCGCGGGCGACGGCGAGATCCTCCTCCGCGGCCGCGGGATCATGCGCGGCTACTCGGCCTCCCCGAGGAGACGGCCCGCGCCCTCGACAAGGACGGCTGGCTCCACACGGGTGACATCGGGAACCTAGACGCCGCGGGCCACCTCGTGATCACGGACCGCAAGAAGGACATGATCAAGACCTCGGGCGGGAAATTCGTCGCGCCGCAGCACGTCGAGGGCCTGCTCAAGCTCGAGACGCCCGTGATCGGCCAGGTCCTCCTGCACGGCGAGGGACGCCGCTTCTGCACCGCGCTCATCACGCTCTCCGAGGAGGATGTCGTCGCGTGGGCGCGCGCCGAGGGGATCACCGGAGCGACCTACGCGGACCTCACGCAGCACCCCCGGGTCGTCGAGATGATCCGCCGGCACGTCGAGCACGTGAACGCGAACCTCGCGCGGTACGAGGCGATCCGGCGCTGGGCGATCCTGCCCGCGGAGCTGAAGATCGAGACGGGCGAGCTCACGCCGAGCCTGAAGGTCCGGCGCCGCGTCGTCGAGCAGCGCTACCGCGACGTGCTCGAAGGCCTCTACGCCGAAGCGCCGGCCGAGCTCTCGTAAACGTCCGGCCCTCGCTACACTCCGCCCTACGATGGACTTCCGCGCCTCCGCTTCCCTCCTCCTTTCGAAGAATCTCCTCATCCTTTCCCTTTTCGGCCCCGGCCTCCTCGCGGGGGCACCGAAAACGCCGCCGGCGCCCCGGCCGTCGCGCAAGGCGGAGAAGGGATGCAAGTGGGAAAAAATCTCGAACGCCGAGGCAGGCTTCGAGGCCTGGGTCCAGCGGTGCGACTTCGGATTCCGGAAGATCGATTTCCTCTTCGAGAAGAACGCACTCCTGATTCGCTACTCGGACGGCGGCAAGCCCGACCCCGTGATCGAGGTCCTCGACCTGCGGGAGGGCGAAGCGGTCGAGGCCGGCCTCCAGCGCCTCTTCGCGGAGCGCACGAGCAAGTTTCTCGTGTCGCGGTGCCGACTCGCGCCTGACAAGGACGGCGGCAGGCCTCCGGCCGGCGTGAAGCGGTTCACGTTCGAGCCGGAGCCGGCGTACGCGGCGGAGCTGAAGAAGAAGCAGGACCCGAACGAAGTCCCGCCCCCGCCCTGCGGCGACTGGGGAACGGCGCCAGACGGCATCCAGTACTGGGAAGCGCAGCCGGCGAGCGGCGCGCGGAAGGTCCTCTTCGTGCGCGTCGGGCAGGACACGCCGCTCTACGACGAGCGGACGCTCAGGCTGCTGCCGGGGCGGTGACGACGGCGATCTCGGCGGCGGGGACCGCGATCCCTCCCCGCTCCTTGCGCACGACGCGCGACCAGAGCGAGATGTTCGGGTCGAAGAGGAAGCGGAACAGCAGCTTCGTCCACGACCGGTGGAACGCAAGCGTGTCGTAGAACTCGGGCGCGGCCCGCCGGACCGCGGGCAGCCGGTGCCACGGGACCCACGGGAAGTCGTGGTGCTCGTTGTGGTACCCGACGTTGAGCGCCGGCACGTTCAGGACGCCGTAATAGCTGGACGTCTCCTGGTTCGTGCCGTGGACGAGGTAATGCTCCTGGATCCACCGCGCCCCGAGGGGGTGCAGGCCGACCGAGAAGAAGAAGGCCGCCGCGAGGAACAGGATCGCCTTCGGCCCGAGGAAATAGAAGACCGCGGCGTCGTAGGTGAGCTGAACCGCGATGTTCACGACCACCCAGCCGTCGAAGAGCGAGATCTCCTTCAACCGCTGGGGACGCGCGAGCTGGAAGAACGGGAAGAAGAGAAGCCAGAGGGCCTTTGCGGGAGCCGAGCTTCCGACGAGGCGCGCCTCCCACGTGCTCGCGAGGTCCGCGTCGAGTTCATAGACGCCCTGGAACGCGTGGTGCTTGAGATGGTACTTCTGGAACGACACCGCGCTCGGAAAGAGGTGCGGGAGGTTCGCGGCCATCGCGAAGACCTTGTTCCACGGGCCGCTCTTCACGACGAGGTTGTGCGCGGCATCGTGGATGAGAACCCACAGCGCGTGGCTCGCGAACGCGCCGACGCACCAGGCGGCGAGGAGGATGACCCAGACGGGCTGGTCCCTCAGGAGCCACGCGAGGACCGTCTGGAACGAGACGAGAAGGGCAATCAGGACCCCGCTCCAACCGTTGCGGCCCGCGAGCTTCCGGATGTCCGCGTGCGCCCGGATGATCTCCTTGGCGCGGGCCGCGTGCGGCTCGCGCGAAGGCGAGAAGACGAAGGCGTGAGGAGCACCACCCGCCGCACCCAGAGATTCCGGCTTCTCGCTCATGGGGGACTCCTTCGCCGGACAGTATCCCCCGGAATGGCCGCGGCACCCCCGCCGGGTGTGACAAAAACGGCTCTGCCCCACGTCTTTCCGTACGATGGTCGAAATGGCCGAAGAGGCGTCCAGGCTCTGTCCGGCGGCGGAAGTCTCCTGGGGAGACGCGCTTCGCGGTCCCTTCGCGGCCCTCGCGGCTGGAGACCGCGCCGCGCTCGAAACCGTCTGGGTCGTCGCGTCGCGGCGCCTCCATGCGCTCGCTCTCTGGCGCACGGGCAATGAGGAGGACGCCGCCGACGTCGTGCAGGAAGTCTTTGTCCGTCTCGCATCCCGGCACGCTGACCTCGGCAAGGTCGACGATCCCCACCTCTGGCTTCTCGCCGTCGCGCACCACGCCGCGATCGACACGACGCGCCGCCGGGCGCGCCGCCGCACCGAGCCGATCGAGCGCGCCGGCCTCCTGATCGCGCGCGACGGGGACCCAGAGAGCGCCGCACGCGCGGCCGAGCTCTCGCGCGCCATTTGCCGGCTGCCGGACGCGCAGCGTGAAGCGATCGCCCTTCGCCACTTCGGCGGCCTCTCCTTTCGGGAGATCGCCCGGATCACCGGCGTCCCCACGTTTACCGCCGCGAGCCGCTGTCGCCTCGGCCTCACGCGGCTGCGCCAGCTCCTCGGAGGATCACGATGAGCGACGACCTCTTCCCGCCCGGCTTCGAGCCCCCTCCCCCGCCGCCCGAGCTTCGCGCGCGCGTCCTCGCGGCCGCGTCGCGCGCGTTCGACGCGCCGCCTGCCACCGACCCCTGGACACGCGCGTTCCGGAATCCCGTCCTGCGACTCGCGTGGGCCGCGTCGATTGTGATCCTCGCCGCGGCGCACCTTCTCGTTCCGAGCCGCCCGCCGAACACCGAAGACCCGGAGCCGCCCGAAATTCGTCAGCTCGCGCGCCTGCCGCGCGTCGACACCCGCAACCTCCCGGTGGAGAGCCCCGCTCTCCGGCCCCGAATCGAGGAACGCTCATGAACAGGACCCGCACTCTCGTTCTCGCTGCTCTCGCCGTCGTCGTCGCCCTTGCCGCGACGCTCGTCTGGCGCCTGGTCGAGCGGCGCCCGGCGGCCGCTCACGCGGCCGCATCTCTCCCCCGCTTCACCGGGACGGCGCCTGCTGCACACGTGCCCGCACCCAAACCGATCGTCATCGCGGAGTTGAAGCCGCCCTGCTGGGGGTGCCCGGAAGCCGCGACGTGGCCCGTGCGGTATCAGACCGACCTCGATCTTCTCGCGCCGCTCGGCGACGGCGCCGGCAACGCGGCGCTCTGGCTGAAGGACTTTTCGAAGCCTTCAGGGGCACGCCTCGCGGAAGGCGAGGCCGAGATGGCGCGGCGCACCGAAAGACCGGACGGATCGGTGCTCCCGCCGGACGATCCGCTCCTGAAGGAAGCCGAGCCCTGGGCGGACCAGGCAACGATGCAGTTCTATCCTGGCGTCTGGAAGATGACGGGCTTCTCGACGCCTATTCCGAATCTCCTCGTCGCCATCACGATCGCGCGCTCGTGGGTCGGCAGGGCGCGACTGCATCCGGACGCACCAGAGTCCCTCGAAGACTGCCGGCGCGCGATCCGCTGGGGCCGCCTCTTGCGGCAGGAGGACGTCACGCTCATCCAAGACCTGATAGGCAACGCGTGCATCCGGAGCGGCGCCCAGGGAATCTACGAGATCGCCGCCCGGCGCGGCGACGCGCCACTCATGCTCGCCGCGGCGATGGCTCTCGGGGAGCACGCTCCCCAGAGGTTCCGGATGGCGGAGTTCGCGACGAAGATGAGCGTCTTCGGAAAAGACGGGTTCCACGCGACCGACGATCTCCTCTCCGAAATCCTGAAGGTCTCGAAGAGCGACCCCAACCGGCGTTTTCGCCTCGAGGCGATCACGCAACTGGCCCTCGTCCGGCTGAGCGGCTCGCGGAGCCAGCGCCGAACGGCAGCGTCAGCGCTCGACGAACTCGCGGCCACTCCGGACGCGGTCGTCGCGGCGCAGGTCCGATGGGCCCTTCAATACGACTCGAGGGAGTTGTCGCAACTATTCAAATGACTGCGATGCGCTCCCGGCTCAGCGGTCCGAGGCGGTCTTCCCTGCGATGAGCCGCGTCCGCGTGTAGGCGATCAGGCCGCCCGCGTCGATGATCGCCTGACGGGCGAACGGGAGCGGCACGACGTCGAACGCCGTACGTTTCGTCACGTTTTCGATGCCGCCGCCGTCGAATGCGATCTCGTCGCCCTCATCGGCCGCAAAGCCCGGCGCCGTTACGACGTTGAGCCCGAGGTTGATCGCGTTCTGCAGGAAGATGCGCGCGAAGCTCTTCGCGACGATGACGACGTCGAGGCCCTTCAGACACGACGCCGCCTGCTCGCGCGACGAGCCGCAGCCGAAGTTGTCGCCCCCGGCGATCACCGCGCCCTTCGGGATCGACTTCGCCTTCACGGCCGCCTGAAACTCCGGGACGTCCGCGAACGCGAACGCGGGAGTCTCGGACGGGAGCACGGTCGCCATGTAACGGCCGGGGTAGATGAGATCGGTCGATACGTCGTCGCCGAGGCTCAGGATCACGCGGGACGTCGGGACCGACGGCGGAGCCGCCTTCCTCGAACGCGGGGATCCGGTCTTCTTCGCGCGAGGCATGTCAACGCTCCTTCCGCGGATCGGTAATGACCCCCGTGAGGGCCGACGCCGCCGCCACGGCGGGCGACGAGAGGTAGACCTCCGCGCCCGGGTTGCCCATCCGGCCCTTAAAGTTCCGGTTCGTCGTGGAGATGGCCGTCTCGCCATCGCCGAGCGCGCCCTGATGGATGCCGAGACACGGGCCGCAGCCCGGGTTCATGACGACGGCGCCGGCCGCCATGAAGTCCGACAGGTAGCCGAGCTTCAGGGCCTCGGCGTAGATCCTCGCGGAGGCCGGAAACACGAGCATGCGCGTTCCGGCCGCGATCTTGTGGCCGCGCACGATGTCCGCCGCGACGGCGAGGTCGTCCAGCCGCCCGTTCGTGCACGAACCGATCACGACCTGCTGTACGGGCTTGCCCGCGACGGCCGAGACCGGCTTGACGTTGTCGACCGTGTGCGGGCACGCGACGACGGGCTCGAGCTTCGTGACGTCGACCTTGACGGTCCTGACGTACGCCGCGTCCGCGTCGCTCGTGACGAGGTCGATCGGGTCCGTGACGCCGGCCTCTTCGCGCAGGTAGCGCACGGTCTCGGCGTCGCCCGGCACGATCCCGGCGGTCGCGCCTGCCTCGACGGCCATGTTGCACAGGACGAGACGCCCCGACGTCGAGAGGCTCGCGATCGTCTCGCCCGCGAACTCGAGGACGCGGAAGTTCGCGCCCTGGGCCGTGAGGATCCCGATGAGGTGGAGGATGAGGTCCTTCGGGCCGACGTGCTTCGCGAACCGGCCGCTCACGACGACCTTGATCGTCGCGGGAACCTCGATGTTCAAGGCGGCGCCGAGCGCCCACGCGCTCGCCATCTCCGTGGCGCCGATCCCGAACGCGAACGCGCCGAGCGCGCCGTGGCTCGTCGTATGCGAGTCCGTCCCGACGACGACCATCCCGGGCCGCACGTAGCCGCTCTCGGGGAGGACCTGGTGGCAGATGCCGCCGACGTCGCCGCGGACGTCGTGGAACTTCGTGATTCCGTGCTCGGCCACGAACGTGCGGACCCGCTTCTGGTTCGTCGCGGTCTTGGCCGACTCGGCCGGCACGCGGTGGTCGAAGATGATCGCGATCCGGGACGGGTCCCACGGCCTGGCCGGCAGGCCCGTCCCGTCGTAGATCTCCTTGAACTGGTTGATCACGAGGGCCGCGTTCTCGTGCGACATCGCGAGGTCGACGCGCGGTTCGACGACGTCGCCGGCCTTGACGGATTTCTTCCCGGAGGCGCGAGCGAGGATCTTCTCGACGGCAGTGGCGCCCATGTCAGGCTCCCTTCGGCAACGCGCGGGCGACGGCCTCGCCCATCGCGGAGCACGTGTCGGCTCCGCCCATGTCGTACGTGCGGACCTTGCCTTCGGCGAGCACCTTTGCGACGGCGGCTTCCACGGCCTTTCCCTTCGCGGCCTCGCCGAGCCAGTCGAGCATCATCTTCGCGGCGAGGATCGTCGCGATCGGGTTCACCTTGTTCTGGCCCGTGTACTTCGGCGCCGAGCCGTGCGACGGCTCGAAGACGCCGAGCTTCGTCCCGATGTTCCCCGAGCAGCCGAAGCCGAGACCGCCGACCATCTGCGCGCAGAGGTCGGAGATGATGTCGCCATAAAGGTTCGGGGCGACGAGGACGTCGTAGCTCTTCGGGTTCTTCAGGAGCCACATGCAGATCGCGTCGACGTTCGCCTCGTCCATCGCGATCTCGGAGTACGCGGCGGCGACCTTGCGCGCCTCCTCGAGGAAGACGCCGTCCGACGCGCGCACGACGTTCGCCTTGTGGACGACCGTGACCTTCTTCCGCTTGTGCGTCCGTGCGAACTCGAACGCTGCGCGCACGATTCGTTCCGAGCCCTTGCGCGTGTTGATCTTGCAGGAGATCGCGTAGTCGTCCGGACGGAGGTCCTTGAACGGGGCGAACGCGGGCGAGAGCTTCGTAAGCGTCTCCGACATCTCCGGCGGAACCGGCGAGAACTCGACGCCCGCGTAGAGGTCTTCGGTGTTCTCGCGGAAGATGACGAGGTCGAGGTCTTCCTTGTAGTTGAGCGGGTTGCCTGCATACCCCTTGCAGGGCCTGAGGCACACGTAGAGGTCGAACATCTGCCGCATCCGGACGATCGGCGAGCGGTAGAGGAGCCCCTTGTCCCTCAGGGCGGGCGCCAGCTCCTCGAGGGCGGCCTTCGCAGGCTTGGACGTGATCGCGCCGAACATCGCGGCGTCCACGTTCTTGAGGAGGTCGATCGTCCGCTTCGGGAACGCATCCCCCTCGGAGCACCAGAACTCCCAGCCGATGTCGCCATGCGGGTACTCGGCGTCGAGTCCCACTGCGTCGAGAACGAGACGAGTCGCGTCCATGACCTCCACGCCGACGCCGTCGCCGGGAAGCCACGCGATCCGGTAGCGAGCCATACGCACTCCTTCGCCTGACAGGATGAGAGAGACGGACGCTCCGGGCCACAACGCAGGTGCATCAAGAGCTTACCGGCGAGCTCGTAAGCCCTCTGGATTCAATGTTTCCGCCACCCCTTCCACGGACCGGCGTGGAAGAACTTCTCGGGCGTCATGACGCCGCCCTGCTTGAAGACGAGGCCGTCCTTCATGACGAACCGCACGTCGCGCAGCGTGTCGACGTCCTCGAGCGGATTCCCGCGCACGGCGATGAAGTCCGCCGCGAGGCCGGGCTTGATCGCGCCGCGCTCCTTCTCGACCTGGGCACAGGCGTAGCCCGTCGTCGTCATCGCCTTGAGGACGTCCGGCGCCGGGATGCCCGCGGCCTTCCACGTGAGGAGGAAGTTGATCGTGAGCTCGCCGCGGTTCATCGGGTTGCCGGTCTTGTAGTAGTCCATGTCCGTCGAGAACGTGATCTTGACGCCGTTCTTCCACGCGCTCTTCAGCTGTGCGGCGTTCTTCTCCATCCCTTCCTTCGTCCCGTGGTACGGCGTGAAGGGCGTGTCGGTCGAGGCGAGGAAGATCCCCTTCTGCGCCATCGCCTTGTGGTGCGCCTCGGTGAGCGCCATGCCGTGCTCGATCGACCAGAGCCCGGCCTCGATCGCACGGGTCGCGCCCTCGGGCGTCTGGACGTGGCCCGCCACCTTGAGTCCGCCCTTGGCCGCCTCCGAGATGAAAAGCTTCATCTCGTCGACCGTGTAGCCCCAGGGCTTGCAGTCCACGCAGATCTTGATGACCTTCGCGCCGAACAGCATGTTCTCGCGCACGGCCTTCACGATCTCGTCGGGCGTGTCCGCGTCGAGGTACTCGGGGTAGACGATGCCGTGCTGCTTCGCCATCTCGGGCGTCGGCCAGAACTGCCCGCCCTTGCCGCCGATGATGAGCCCGGAGTTGATCATCGTCGGGCCCGGGATCCATCCCTGGTCGATCGCCACGCGGTGCGCCGTGTCCGTGTAGA
This sequence comes from Thermoanaerobaculia bacterium, assembly GCA_038319835.1. Taxonomy (GTDB): domain Bacteria; phylum Acidobacteriota; class Thermoanaerobaculia; order UBA5066; family UBA5066; genus Fen-183. The sequence goes on from JBBQDQ010000068.1 coordinate 11,849, forward strand.
GCGCGTTGTTCCCGAGGTCTCGCACGACGGTGAAGCCCGAGTTCAGCAGCTGGATCCCGTTCGACGCCGCCTGGATCGCGCGGAGCGGCGTCGACTCCATCACGTACGTCAGGTAGTAGTAGTCGTGCTCGGGGATGTCCTTGTACGTGAGCCCGAGGTGCGTGTGCGTGTCCACCAGCCCCGGGAGGACGGTCAGGTCGGAGAGGTCGATCACGACGGCGCCCGCGGGGATCGCGAGGCCGGCGCCGACGGCCTTGATCTTCTCGCCCTCGACGAGGATCACCTGGTTCAGGGCGATGCGGCCCGTCTCGGGGTCGACCAGGCGGCCCGCCCTCACGGCGGTGACCGCCAGGGGCGGCGCGGCGGCCGGCGGGGCCTGCTGTGCGAAGACCGGAGTGGCGATCGAGAGCGACAGGGCGACGGCGACGAGCGCAGACCGACTCATGATTTCTCCTCTTTCCGGGAAGTCTAAGCCGCGCCCGCAACCCGAATAGGAGAGAACGAGTCTCCGAGCATGCCGGCCGGCTCGCCCACGAAGGGACAGAAGATGCGCAGATTCGTTGTGGCGATCCCGCTCGCCTTGCTCGTCGGGTCGCCGCCGGTTCTGGCGATGACGTCGTTCAGCACCGACCGAACCACGACGCTCCAGCAGGTCAGCGTCACGATCGAATCGAGCGGGCGTGTGGGACCCGCTCACCGACGGCATTGTTCAGTCGCGGGGTTACAGCCCCGCCGACGCGCAGATCATCAACAACATCAGGGCTCCGGTCGGGGCGCACCACGTCAACGCGAACGACCGGCAGAGAATCAAGGCCGAGTTCGCCAGGGCCGCAGCCGTCAAGGCAGCAGCCGACACGGCGGACCGCCCCGTCAGCGCGGTCCCCTGAGCAGGCGGCCCCGGGAGTAGATTCGGCCGCATGAGCCCACGCCTCTTCCCCTGCGCGCTCCTCGCCGTTCTTCTCCTCCCGGCTTCCTCCCGAAGCCAGACCCCGAGCTTCGAAGACGCGGCGCGGAGGGCCGCAGCGGGCACGTACCGAGAGCTCGTCGAGCTCCTCTCGATCCCGAACGTCGAGAGCGTCCCCGCCGACATCCGGAGAAACGCAGAGTGGCTCGAGGCCGCATTCGCGCGGCGCGGGTTCCGCGCGCGGCTGCTCGCGAACGACGGCCGGCCGATGGTCTACGCCGAGTATCCCGCGGCGACCTCCGCGAAGACCGTCCTCTTCTATCTCCACTTCGACGGCCAGGCCGTCACGCCGGCCGAGTGGAAGCAGGACAGCCCGTGGGCGCCCGCGCTCAAGCGGCGCTCTCCGAAGGGCAACTGGGAGACGCTCCCGCTCGACGACCTTCTCGGCGGCAAGGCCGTCGACCCGGAGTGGCGCCTCTTCGCCCGCTCGTCTTCCGACGACAAGGGCCCCATCCTCATGCTCCTCGCGGCCTTCGACGCCCTGCGCGCCGAGTCGCTCGCGCCGGCCGTCCACGTCAAGGTCCTCCTCGACTCGCAGGAGGAGAAGGGCTCTCCGAGCATCCCGTCCGTCGTCGCCGCCAACCGCGAGGCGCTGCGCGCCGACGCCGTCGTCATCATCGACGGCCCGCGCCACGAGTCCAACCAGCCCACGCTCGTCCTCGGCAACCGCGGCCTCCTCGCCGCCACGCTCACGGTCTACGCCGCCCGGGGCGACCTGCACAGCGGCCACTACGGCAACTACGTCCCCAATCCCGCGCAGCGCCTCGCGGCACTCCTCGCCACGATGAAGGACGACGCGGGACGAGTCACGATCCCCGGGTTCTACGAAGGGGTCGTCTTCGACGAGGAGACGAAGAAGCTTCTCGCCTCCGTGCCCGACGACGAGCCGGCCCTGAAGAAGCGCCTCGGAATCGCCGGCAACGACAAGGTCGGCGCGACGTACCAGGAGTCGCTCCAGTACCCGTCCCTCAACGTGCGCGGCCTCTCGTCGGGCGACGTCGGCCCCAAGGCCCGCACGGTCGTGCCCGCTTCCGCCACCGCCGAGATCGACATGCGGACCGTGCCCGAGACGCCGCCCGCGCGACTGCGCAACCTCGTCGTGAAGCACGTCGAGGCTCAGGGCTGGCACCTCGTGGACGGCGCGCCCACCGACGAGGAGCGGGCGACGTACCCGAAGCTGGCGTCCCTCACGTTCGGGGACTCCTCCGCCCAGGGCGCCGCCGCGCGCACGGACGCCCGGGAGCCCGTCGTGCGCTGGCTGACCTCTTCCCTCGAAAAGACGTTCGAAACGGCGCCCGTCCGCATCCGCACGATGGGCGGAACCGTCCCGACGCGCGCGATCGTCGACCCGCTCGGACTGCCGTTCGCGATCCTCCCGCTCGTCAATCCCGACAACGCCCAGCACGCCTCGAACGAGAACCTGCGCATCGGGAACTACGTCGACGGGATCCGAACGCTGATCGGGGCGCTGCGCGAGCCGTGGTGAGGCCCCCCGGGCCCTTCGGCATGAAGCCCCTGTATCAGGGCCAAGCGCGGGTTTCGAACGCACGATAGGGCCCGGGAGGGCTCTGCCTTGACACCTCGCACGATCCCCGAGCTCCTCTTCCGCCGCGTCGAGGCGACGCCCGACACGCCCGCCTTCCTCCACCCCGAGGGCAGGGGCTGGGCGACGCTGACGTGGAAAGACACCTCCCTCCGCGTCCGGGAGATCGCGTGCGGCCTCCTCGCCGCCGGGCTGAAGCCGGGGCAGTGCGTGGCGATCGCGTCCTCGACGCGCATCGAGTGGGCGCTCTCGGACCTTGCGATCGGCTGCGCGGGCGGCGCCACGGCGACGATCTACCCCTCGTCCACCGAGGAAGACACGGAGTTCATCCTCGCGGACTCGGGAGCGGCGGTCGTGTTCGTCGAGAACGCGGCGCTCGCGAAGAACGTCCTGAGGCGCAAGGCCGACCTCCCAAACCTCCACCACGTCGTCCTCTTCGACGCGCCGGACGCGGCGCCCGAAGGCACGACGCCGATGGCGGCCTTCACGGCGCTCGGGCGGACGTGGGACGCCGCGCACGAGGGCGGCTTCGAGGCCGCGGCGCTGGCGGTGAAGGCCGAGGACGTCGCGGCCGTGATCTACACGTCGGGGACGACGGGCCGGCCCAAGGGCGTCGAGCTCCCGCACGACTGCTGGGTGTTCGAGACGACATCCGTCGAGGCGACGCAGACGATCGGGTTCCGCGACCTGCAGTTCCTGTGGCTGCCGCTCGCGCACGTCTTCGGGAAGATGTGTCTGACGCTCGGCGTCGGGATGGGCTTCCCCACCGCGATCGACGGGCGGCTCGACAAGATCGGCGAGAACATGGCGTCCCTCGAGCCGACGTTCGTGTGCGCGGTGCCGCGCATCTTCCAGCAGGCGCGCGCGAAGATCATCCGCAAGGCGCTGGCCGAGGGCGGCGCGAAGGCCGCGATCTTCAAGTGGGCCCTGGACGTGGGGCTCGCCACCGCGCGGCGGCGCCAGGCGGGGCGGCCCGTGGGGTTCCTTCTCGACGCGCAGTGGCGCGTGGCGGATCGCCTCGTTTTCTCGAAGGTCCGGGCGCGGTTCGGGCGCCGGCTGAAGTTCTTCTTCTCGGGAAGCGTCGCACTGCCGCGCGGCCTCACGGACTTCTTCGCCGCCTCCGGGATCGCGATCGCGGAGGGCTACGGCCTGACGGAGTCCACGGCGATGACGTTCTTCAACCGGCCGTGGGCGAACCGCTTCGGGACGGTCGGGACGGCGGTGCCCGGCATGGAAGTGAAGATCGCCGAGGACGGGGAGGTCCTGATGCGCGGGCGCGGGGTCATGCGCGGGTACCGGGGACATCCCGAGGACACGACCGCCACGATCGACGCGAACGGCTGGCTCCACACGGGCGACATCGGGACGCTGGACGCGGAAGGGTACCTCTCGATCACGGACCGCAAGAAGGACCTCGTCAAGACGTCGAGCGGCAAGTACGTCGCGCCGCAGCGCGTGGAGGGGCGTCTGACGACGGAGACGCCGCTCATCATGCACGCGGTCTTCCACGGCGAAGGGCGCAACTACGGGACCGCGCTCCTCGCGCTTTCGGAGGAAGAGGTCCGGATCTGGGCCCAGGCGAACGACGTCGAGGACAAGACCCACGAGGAGCTCGCGAAGGACGAGAGGCTCCTCGCGCTGCTGCGCCGCCACGTCGACAGGGCCAACGAGGGCCTCGCGCCGCACGAGGCCGTGCGGAAGTTCGCAGTCCTGCCGGCGGAGCTGAAGGTCCAGACGGGCGAGCTGACGCCGAGCATGAAGGTGCGTCGCAAGGTCGTCGAGGAGCGCTACAAGCCCCTCCTCGACGCGCTGTACGCGGAGCGGTAGCCGGCGCCGGGGGCGCGGTAGGATCGGGACACCCGATGGCCCCCGAGATCAAGTCCGTCTCCGCCGGCGAAATGCCGGCGATCCTTCCGGCGCTCACGGTCCTCCTGCGTGACGCGGTGGACGGCGGCGCGTCGCTCGGATTCCTGCCGCCGCTCGACGTCGACGAGGCGGCCGCCTACTGGCACCGAGTCCTCGCGGACGTTCGCGCCGGGTCGCGCCTCCTCCTCGTCGGGCGCGAAGGCGGGCGGCTCGTCGGCAGCGTCCAGCTCGCGCTCGCGCCCAAGGCCAACGCGAAGCACCGGGCCGAGGTCGAGAAGCTCTGCGTCCTGACCGCTGAAAGGGGCAAGGGACTCGGTACACACCTCATGGAGGCCGCCCACGCCGCGGGTCTCGCGCGCGGACGTACGCTTCTCGTCCTCGACACCCGCCGCGGCGATCCGGCCGAGGCCCTCTACCGCAACCTCGGATACGTCGAGGTGGGCGTCGTGCCCGGCTTCACGCGGGACGCCCACGGCGCCGCGCACGACACGGTCTTCTTCTACAAACACCTCGAAACCGCCTGAGCTCCCCCGTGCGGATTTTCTCCGTCGGCCACGGAAACCGGCCGCTCGAGGATCTCGTCGCGACGCTCGCCTCGGCCGGTGTGACGCGTCTCG
>JBBQDQ010000069.1:0-16809 GCA_038319835.1 Thermoanaerobaculia bacterium
CCGGCCGACCTGCAGGCGAAGCCCCTGCGGGCGGTCCTCGACGAGGTCGAGGCGTTCGCGGGCGGCGACTATCCCGTGGCCCTCGCGAAGGGCGACGCGCTGCCGGCGGCCGAGAGGAAGGCGCTCGCGGCTCGGCTCGCACGCTACACGGGGCTCGACGCCGGCTGGATCGAGCGCGCGGACGAGCGCATCGAGATCATGCACTTCTGCCGCGAGCTCCTCGCGAACGAGCGGAAGAACGTCGGCCGGATCGACTCGCGCTTCACCGGCGACAACGAATCCGGGATCTCCGAGAGGCCCGACTTCGACCCGAGCATCGCCGCAATCGTCCCGCCGTACACGGCCGCCTTCAACCAGTACGTGCGCGCGGACCTCGGATTCAAGAGCGACCTGACGTACTACGTCCTCGGCGGCGGGATCGGCAGCCCGTGGGAGTTCCCACAGAACACATTCGCGGACACGAGCGGCTCCCTGCGCTCGGCGTTCGCGAAGAACCCCTCGATGCGCCTCTTCGTCGCGTCCGGACACTACGACCTCGCGACGCCTCACTTCGCGACGCGTTACACGCTCTCCCACATGGGCCTCACCGCGGAACAGAGCGCGCGCATCACGGCGAAAGAGTACGAGGCCGGCCACATGATGTACCTGCACGTCGGCGAACTCGCGAAGCTCCGCAAGGCTGTCGGAGCCTTCTTCGCGTCGGCGCTCCAGCGCTGACGAAACGGCCCGCCGGGGCTTCCCCGGCGGGCCTCACGGTGTCCCGGACTCTGCCCGGCTACTTCTTGTTCGCGAGCTGAGACTTCATGTCGGCTTCGAGCTGCTCGAGGAGCTTGACGTCGGCCGGAAGAAGCTTGCTTTCCGACGTGGCGAACTGCTTCCGGGCCGCGTCGAATCTCTTCACGAGGGCGCCGCAGGCCGGGCACTTTTCGACCGGAGGAAGCTGCTTGAGGAGACGATCCAGCTCCACGAAACGCTTGCCCAAACAGGCGCCGACGGTCGCGTCGATCTCGGACTCGGCCGAGGCGCCATTCCGGTCGTGGATGACCGCCTTGAGGTGGACCGGCCCCTCCTGATGGAAGACCGTGGAAATCGACCAGGGCGCCGCCGTGCGCGAGCCGAGCACCGCCCACGTTCCGTCCGCGTTGCGGCGGGAGAAGGTGAGCGTGTGCGGGTCGCACCCGTGGAGCGTCGCCGATACGGCGAGCCGGGTCGTCTCGTTCACGCAAATCCAGCCGTTCGCCGCCGGGGCCGTGAAGCGGATCTCCGGCCTCAGGCACGCGGCGCTGACCGGGGCGACGACGGCGGTGGTTCCCGCCACGACGTCGATGTCGAACGTGTTCTGGACGTCGACGCCCTGCGCCCGGAAACGGACGGTGAGGCGATAGCGTCCGGCCGTCGTGAAGGTCGCGGCTCCGGCCGTCAACTGGTGGGTATAGGGGCCCGTCAGCAGCGCGGTCTGCGGCGTCTGCTCCGTGAGAGCCGCCGTCGGCGCCGTCGTCGTGAACGACGTGGTGAGCCTTGCGACACGGCCGTCGAGCGCGCCGTCGTGGTAGACGAGCGCGTTCACCGACGCGCGGTCGCCGACCCAGACCGTGTGGGACGGGAACGCCGTCCGCGATCCTCCCGGCGCACCCGGAACGTGGAGGGCGAGGTCTCGGATCTCGACGACGGCGGCGGCCTGAAGGGCAGTCACCGACAGCGACAGCATCAGCAGAGTCCGGGCGATCTTCATCTTGTTCTCCTCGCAGACAAGATGGGCGAAGAGCTCCTCTTGCGCAAGCGTCTCATCTGGCACGAGCGCGCCAAAACCCTGCCGGGAACCGCCACGGGGCCCCGTTCGACCCGTTCTGCCGGGAACCGGCGGCGGCGCCGGGGGTCCAAGGGTGCGAAGGAGAACGTCATGAGACTTCGCACCCCGCTTCTTTCCCTCCTCCTCGCCGCCGCCCCCGCCCTCGCAAGCGCTCCGACCGGCTTCGGCCTCGAGGTCCTCGTGGACGGCTCGACCCGGCCCGAGTACGCGGCCCGCGGGACCGTCTACGTCGAGGCGCTTCGCGGGCGAGACTTCTCGCTCCGCATCACGAACCCTCTCGGCGTCCGCGTGGCCGTCGCCCTCTCGGTGGACGGACTCAACACGATCGACGCGAAGCACACGACCGCATCCGACGCACGGAAGTGGATCCTCGACCCCTACCAGACCGTCGTCATCCCCGGCTGGCAGGTCTCGGGCGACACGAGCCGGAAGTTCTACTTCACCGGCGAGAAGCAGTCGTACGGCGGGAAGCTGGGTCAGACGGCGAACCTCGGGACGATCGAGGCGGTGTTCTTCCGCGAGAAGCTGCCGTATCGCGGAAGAGGAGACGGGAGAATCTCTTCGAATGAAAAAGAGAAGGACAACCGGCGGCTCGACGAGCCCCGGGCCGAGGCGGCTGCCGGCGCGGCGCAGCCGGCCGCCCCCGCCCCGAACGACGAGCTCGCCGCCACCGGCATCGGCCGCCGGACGCGGTTCGATGTCACGCGCGTGGACGTGGACCTCGAGGACATGCCGGCCGCCTCCGTCCGCCTGCGCTACGAGTTCCGGGCGCAGCTCGTCGCTCTCGGCGTCCTTCCCCGCGAGGCGCGCGACCCGGTCGCCCGCCGCGAGTCCGGCCGCGGATTCTCGGATTTCTGCCCCGAGCCGAACTGATTTCGAAACACTTCGGGCTCTCCTTCGTATGCGTAGGGGATAGATTCCGTCTACGAAATACGAAGGAGAGCCCCGAATGCGCCTCTTTAGGCCCGTCGCCCTTATCCTGCTCGCCCTCATGTCCACCCGATCCGACGCACAGTCTCCGAAGGCCGCCGCCGACATCCTTCCCTTCAAGGCGACGGAGACGACCCTCCCGAACGGCCTGAAGGTCATCGTCGTCCCGACCGGCTTCCCGAACATCGTCTCGATCCAGATTCCGGTGAAAACGGGATCGCGGAACGAGGTCGAGCCCGGCAAGTCCGGCTTCGCCCACTTCTTCGAGCACATGATGTTCCGCGGGACGAAGGCGTACCCGCCGGAGAAGTACCAGGCGATCGTCACGCGCTCGGGCGCCCGCCAGAACGCGTACACGACGGACGACTACACGAACTACCACACGACCTTCCCGAAGGAAGACCTCGAGACGATGCTCAAGATCGAGGCCGATCGCTTCCAGAACCTCGAGTACGGAGAGTCGGAGTTCAAGACCGAGGCCCGCGCCGTCCTCGGCGAATACAACAAGAACAGCGCGAACCCGATCTCGAAGCTCTACGAGGTCACGCGCGACAAGGCCTTCGACGTCCACACCTACAAGCACACGACGATGGGCTTCCTCAAGGACATCGAGGACATGCCCAACCAGTTCGCGTACTCGAAGAAGTTCTTCGACCGCTGGTACCGGCCGGAGCACACCACGATCATCGTCGCGGGCGACGTCGACCCCGCCGCGACGATCCGCATGATCGAGAAGTACTGGGGAGGCTGGAAGAAGGGCGCGCACGCCGTCACGGTGCCGCAGGAGCCGCCCGCGAAGGGCCCGGTCTACGCGCACGTGCCCTGGCCGTCCGACACGCTCCCCTGGGTCGTCGTCGCCTTCCACGGCCCGGCGTTCTCGGAGACGAAGAAGGACCTCCCGGCCCTCGACGCCCTCTTCGACCTCACCTTCGGCCCCACGTCCGACCTCTACAAGAAGCTCGTCGAGAAGGAGCAGAAGGTCGACGCGTTCCAGCCGAACGTCGACACGAACGAGGACCCCGAGCTCGTCGGTGTTTTCGCACGCCTCAAGAAGGGAACGGATCCCGTCTACATCCGGGACCAGATCCTCACGGCGATGGCCGCCCTCCGCGACGCACCCGTCGACGCGAAGCGGCTCGCCGAGGTGAAGTCGAACGCGCGCTACGGCCTCGTGCGCGGCCTCGACGACACGGAACGCATCGCGGGCCTCCTCGCACGTTACGTGCGCCTCCGCCGTTCGTACGGGACGATCAACCAGTACTACCGGCTGATCGACTCGCTGACGCCCGCCGACCTCCAGGCCGCCGCGAAGACCTACATCACGGACGCGAACCTCGTCCTCACGACGCTCTCGAAGGAACCGATGCCCCAGGCGATCTTCCCGGTCCCGCCGCTGGCGCGCTTCGGAGGCGCCGCCAAACCGGACGCACCCGGGCCGGACGTCCCGTGGATCGCGCAGAAGTCCCCGCTCCCGCGCCTCGAGGTGAAGCTCATGTTCGCCGCGGGCTCCGCCCACGACCCGGTCGGCAAGGAAGGTCTTGCGGCCCTCACCGCCCGGATGATCTCGGACGGCGGCTCGCAGGACCAGCGCATCGACGAGATCAAACGGGCGCTCTTCCCCGTCGCCGCGAGCTTCGACTCCGGTGTGGACCGCGAGATGACGATCTTCACGGGCGTCGTCCACAAGGACGCCTGGACGAAGTTCGCCGACGTCGCGCTCCCGCAGCTCGTCGCGGCCGGCTTCCGTGAGGAAGACTTCCGGCGCATCAAGGACGCGCAGAAGAACGCCCTCGTCCAGAACCTGAAGAACTCGAACGACGAGGAGCTCGGCAAGGAGCGCCTCCAGCAGCGCATCTATGCCGGGACGCCCTACGGCCACCCCGTCCTCGGGACAGTCGCCGGCATCGACGCGATCACCCTCGACGACGTCAAGGCCTTCGCGCAGAAGGCCTACACGCAGGCCGCGCTGACGGTCGGCGTCGCGGGCGACGTCCCCGCCGAGTTCGCGGCGCGCATCAAGGCCGACCTCGCGAAGCTCCCAGCGGGACCCGCGCTGCCCGCCCCGGCCGGCGTCACGGGGCGCAAGCCCTCGGGAATCGACGTCGATATCGTGAAGAAGGAGACGCGCTCGACGGGCATCTCCTTCGGTTTCCCGATCGACGTCACGCGCACCCATCCGGACTTCGCGGCCCTCTCGGTCGCGCGCTCCTGGCTCGGCGAGCACCGTTCCTCGAGCTCGCACCTTTACCAGCGCATCCGCGAGGTGCGCGGGATGAACTACGGCGACTACGCGTACATCGAGGCGTTCCCCGGCGGCGGCTTCCGCATGCTGCCCGAGCCGAACGTCGCGCGCCGCGCGCAGATCTTCGAGATCTGGATCCGGCCCGTCATGCCGCAGAACGCGCAGATGGCGCTCCGCGTTGCGATCCACGAGCTGGACAAGCTCGTGAACGAAGGGCTCTCCGAGGAGGACTTCCAGACGACGCGCGACTACCTCATGAAGAACGTCTACCTCCTGACCGCCACGCAGGACCACGCGCTCGGCACCGCCCTCGACCAGAAGTGGTTCGGCCTGCCGGACTACGTGACGGACATGCGCGCGAAGCTCGGGAAGCTCACGCAGGCGGACGTGAACGCGGCGGTCAAGCGTCACCTGCAGGCGAAGGACCTCTCGATCGTCGTCGTGACGAAGGACGCCGAGGCGCTCAAGGCCGCGCTCGTCGCAGACGAGTTCTCCCCCATCAAGTACGACGGCGAGAAGCCGAAGGCGCTCCTCGACGAGGACAAGGTAATCGGCGCGCGGAAGCTCGGCATCAAGGCCGAGGCTGTCACGATCACGCCGGTCGAGGACGTGTTCGCGAAGTAGACTTCCATCCGCGTGACGATCGACAACATGTATCGCCGGCGGCGGCTCGGGCCGCCGCTCGGCGTGCGGATGGCACTGTCGATCCCGCCGTCGGTCTTCTTCCCGACGCTCGGCTTTCTCTACATGGCGTTTCTCGACCACCCGCGGCGGCCCCGTCCGGCGCTCCTCTACGTCTTGGCGCCGCTCACGGCGTTCGGATCGACGAAGGACATTGGCCTCGCCGCGATGCTCGTCCTCCTCGACATGCTCGTCTGGATGGCCGTGATCAACGGGGTCTTCACCGGGATCGGCTGGCTGTTCGAGAAGCCGGGGCGCTGATCGTCCTTGCTCCGGCCTGCACATCGGCCCATATTCGAGCCGAGGCAGAGGTTCCATGAGCGTGCCCGACGCCTTTCATCCGACGAAGTACTGGCACCTCGAGGGCGAGCGCGTCCAGTGCGACGTCTGCCCGCGTTTCTGCCGCCTGAAGGACGGTCAGGAGGGGCACTGCTTCGTCCGGGCCGCACGCGCCGGGGAGATCGTCCTGACGACGTACGGGCGGTCCAGCGGCTTCTGCGTCGACCCGATCGAAAAGAAGCCGCTGAACCACTTCCTTCCAGGCACCTCCGTCCTCTCGTTCGGGACGGCCGGCTGCAACCTCGCATGCAAGTTCTGCCAGAACTGGGACATCTCCAAGTCCCGCGAGAACGACACGCTCGCCGACGCGGCCTCGCCGGAGCGCATCGCGCGCGCGGCCCTCGATAACGGCTGCCGGAGCGTCGCCTTCACATACAACGACCCCGTCGTCTTCATGGAGTACGCGATCGACGTGGCGGCCGCCTGCCGGGAGGCGGGCGTGAAGACGGTCGCCGTGACGGCGGGCTACGTCACGCCCGAGCCCCGGGCCGAGCTCTTCGCCGCGATGGACGCCGCAAACGTCGACCTCAAGGCCTTCACCGAGGACTTCTATGCGAAGGAATGCGGCGGCCACCTCGCGCCCGTCCTCGAGACGCTCGAGTACCTCGTGAAGGAGACGAAGGTCTGGGTCGAGATCACGACGCTCCTGATCCCGGGGATGAACGACTCTGACGCCGAGCTGGACGCGATGACGCGCTGGGTCCTCACCCACCTCGGCCCGGACGTGCCGCACCACTTCACGGCGTTCCACCCCGACTGGAAGATGCGCGTCGTGGCCGCGACGCCCGCCGCGACGCTCCGGAGGGCCCGGCGGATCGCCGTCGGGAACGGGCTCCGCTACGTCTACACGGGCAACGTCCGCGACCCGGAAGGACAGACCACCTTCTGCGCGGGATGCGGGGCTCCCCTGGTCGGGCGGGACGGCTACGAGATCTTCGAGTGGGGCCTCATCCCCGGCGGCCGGTGCCGCGCCTGCGGCTCGCTCTGCCCGGGAACCTTCGACGCGACCCCCGGCTCCTGGGGCGCCCGGCGCCTCCCGGTCCACCTGGCGGCGTCGTGAAAGCGCGGCACGTCCGTCGGCCTGCCGTCGCCGGGACCTTCTATCCGGCGGCGCCGGTCTCTCTGCGGCGCCACATCGACGCACTCCTCGACGCCGCCGACGTCGCGCCCGAAGGCCCGCGGCCAGCCGCTCTCGTGGTCCCGCACGCCGGGACGATCTACTCGGGCCCGGTCGCGGCGAGCGCCTACACGCGCCTCCGCCCGCACGCGGCCTCGATCGCCCGCGTCGTGGCCTTCGGGCCGGTGCACCGCGTCCCGGTGCACGGCGCCGCCGTGCCGGCGGCCGACGCGTGGTCGACGCCGCTCGGCGAGGTGCCGATCGACTCGGCCCTGCGCGGGCGCGCCGTCGCCCGGGGCGCCGTGATCGACGACCGGCCGCACGCTCCCGAGCACTCTCTCGAGGTCCAGCTGCCGTTCCTTCAGCGCGTCCTTCGCGAGGGCTTCTCGTTTCTTCCCGTAGCGGTTTCCGAGATCTCGGCAAAGGCGACCGCGGACCTGATCGGGGAGTTCTACGGCGAGGCGGGAACGCTCGTCGTCGTGAGCACGGACCTCAGCCACTACCACGATCTCGAGACCGCCCGCCGCCTCGACCGCGACACCGCCGAGGCGATCCTCGCCAAGCAGGTCGAGGGAATCTCGGGCGAGGACGCCTGCGGCTTCTATCCGCTGCGGGGCCTCCTCGAGCTGGCCCGCCGGAGGAACGACCGGATCGAGCTCCTCGACCTGAGGACGTCGGGCGACACGGCCGGGGATCCCGCGAGCGTGGTCGGCTACGGGGCGTTCGCTGTCGAGAACGTGTCTCATTAACCCCTTCCGAGAGAATCTCTTATCTCTCCCCGACCCCTCTTGACCAATTCCGTCCTATTTCATATCGTACCGATCCGGTTCGATATGCGGAGCGTAGTCGAGCCGGGGAGAACCTGATGTTCCGAATGACGAAGATGACTGACTACGGGATCGTGCTTCTGACGCAGTTCGCGGCCCACGAAGACCGGCCCGCGTTCACGGCGCGGGAGCTCGCCCACGACACGCGGCTCCCCCTGCCGACGGTCGGCAAGCTCCTCAAGCAGCTCTCGCACGGCGGCCTCCTCGTCTCCCAGCGCGGGACGCGCGGCGGCTACTCCCTCGCCCGCGCGCCGCGCGAGATCACGGTGGCCTCGATCATCGCGACGCTCGAGGGCCCCGTCTCGATCACGGAGTGCGGCGGCGCCGTCCGCTGCGAGCACGAGAGCTTCTGCTCCACGAAACCCAACTGGCAGATCATCAACGACACGATCCGCGCCTCGCTCGAGGGCCTCACGCTCACGGACATGACGCGGCCCCTCTCCCCGCGGAGCAGCCTCGGCCTCCCCGCCGCGGCCTCCCCCGCCGCCCACAGGAGCCCCGCGTGAGCGACGCCCTGCTGAACGAGCTCACGCAGCGCGAGTACCAGCACGGCTTCGTCACGGACGTCGAGACCGAGTCAATTCCCGCGGGCCTCTCCGAGGATGTCGTCCGGATCATCTCGAAGAAGAAGAACGAGCCCGAGTGGCTCCTCGAGTGGCGCCTCAAGGCCTACCGCCACTGGCTCACGATGGACGAGCCGACGTGGGCGCGCGTCTCGTACCCGCCCATCGACTACCAGAAGATCGTCTACTACGCCGCTCCGAAGTCCGCGAAGGAAGGCCCGAAGAGCCTCGCGGACGTTGTTCCGGAGCTCCTCGCGATGTACGAGAAGCTCGGTGTCCCCCTCAAGGAACGCGAGATCCTCGCCGGCGTCGCGGTCGACGCCGTCATCGACAGCGTGTCCGTCGCGACGACGTTTCGCGAGAAGCTCGGCTCTCTCGGAATCGTCTTCTGCTCCTTCTCCGAGGCCGTGCACACGCACCCCGAACTCGTGAGGAAGTGGCTCGGCTCGGTCGTGCCGTCTCGCGACAACTTCTTCGCGGCGCTGAACTCGGCCGTGTTCTCGGACGGCTCCTTCTGCTACATCCCGAAGGGCGTCCGCTGCCCGATGGAGCTCTCCACTTACTTCCGGATCAACCAGGCCGACACGGGCCAGTTCGAGAGGACGCTCATCGTCGCCGAAGAAGGCGCCACCGTGTCGTACCTCGAGGGCTGCACGGCCCCGAAGCGCGACGTGAACCAGCTCCACGCCGCCGTTGTCGAGCTCGTCGCGCTGGACGACGCCACGATCAAGTACTCCACGGTCCAGAACTGGTACCCGGGCGACCGCGAGGGCAAGGGCGGCATCTACAACTTCGTCACGAAGCGCGGCAAGTGCCTCGGGAAGCGCTCGAAGATCTCCTGGACGCAGGTCGAGACGGGCTCGGCGATCACGTGGAAGTACCCGAGCTGCATCCTGATGGGTGACGACTCCGTCGGCGAGTTCTACTCCGTCGCGCTCACGAACAACTACCAGCAGGCCGACACGGGCACGAAGATGATCCACATCGGGAAGAACACCCGGTCGACGATCGTCTCGAAGGGAATCTCGGCGGGTCACGGGCAGAACACATACCGGGGCGGCGTCACGATCCTCAAGTCAGCCGTCGGCGCACGCAACTACTCGCAGTGCGACTCGCTCCTGATCGGCGACCAGTGCGGCGCGCATACGTTCCCGTACATCGAGGTCAAGAACTCGACGGCCACGCTCGAGCACGAGGCGTCGACCTCGAAAATCGGCGAGGACCAGCTCTTCTACTGCATGCAGCGCGGGATCTCGGCGGAAGACGCCGTGTCCCTCATCGTCAACGGCTTCGCCAAGCGCGTCCTCAAGGAGCTTCCGATGGAGTTCGCGGTGGAAGCGCAGAAGCTCCTGGGCGTCTCGCTCGAAGGATCGGTCGGATGAATCTTCTCGAAATCACGAACCTCCACGCCTCCATCGAAGAGGACGGCACGGAGATCCTCAAGGGCATCGACCTCGTCATCAAGCCCGGCGAGGTCCACGCCGTCATGGGCCCGAACGGTTCCGGCAAGAGCACGCTCGCGCACGTCCTCTCGGGGCGGCCGGGCTACATGGTCACGCAGGGGACGGTGTCGTTCCTCGGCAAGGACCTCCTCGCCATGAAGCCCGAGGAGCGCGCCCGCGAGGGGGTGTTCCTCGCGTTCCAGTACCCGGTCGAGATCCCGGGTGTGTCGAACAACTACTTCCTCCGCACGGCGGTCAACGCCGTCCGCCGGCACCGCGGACTGCCCGAGCTCGACGCGATGGACTTCCTCCAGCTCCTCGACGAACAGGCGAAGCTCGTCGAGATGGAGGAGGCGCTCCTCAACCGCTCCGTGAACGAGGGGTTCTCGGGCGGCGAGAAGAAGCGCAACGAAGTCCTTCAGATGGCGCTCCTCGACCCGCGCCTCGCGATCCTCGACGAGACGGACTCGGGCCTCGACATCGACGCGCTGCGTATTGCGGCCGGCGGCGTGAACGCCCTCCGCGACGGCAAGCGCGGGTTTCTCGTCATCACGCACTACCAGCGTCTTCTGAACTACATCGTGCCGGACTTCGTCCACGTGCTCTCGGACGGCCGCATCGTGAAGTCGGGCGGCAAGGGCCTCGCGCTCGAGCTCGAGGCCAAGGGCTACGGCTGGATCGAGACGGAAGCTGCAACGGCGGCACGCTGAGCATGGCGAGACCCGTCCCCATCCGCGACGGCGTGGACGTCCTCGCGACGCAGGCCGAGGAGTTCGCCGCGGGCCTTGCCGGTCCGCCGTGGCTCACAAAGCTGCGGCGCGACGGAGTCGCCGCCTTCGCGAAATCCGGCTTCCCGCCCCTGAACGACGAGGAGTGGCGCTACACGAACCTCCTGCCGCTCGCGAGGACGGTCTTCGGCCTCGCTCCACGCGAAGTGACGATCGCCGAGCGCACGCAGTCCGTCGAGCTCGAGGCCCGCCTCGGAACGCTCGGCCTCTCCTCCCCCGGCCCGCGCCTCGTCTTCGTGAACGGGCGCCTCGTGCGGCGCACGGCGCACACGCTCCCGCCCGAGATCCTGTTCGAGAACCTCGCGACGGCCCTCCGTCTCGCTCCCGAGCGCGTCGAGAAGCTGCTCGTCGCGGCCCCGGCGGCCCACCCCTTCGTTGCGCTGAACAACGCGTTCCTCGACACCGGCGCCCTCGTCCGGATCGGCAAAGGCCTCGTGGCGCCCGACCCGCTCGTCGTCCTCCACGTCTCGACCTCCGCGAGCGGGACGCCCGCGCCCCTCATGTCGCACCTGCGCAACCTCGTCGTCCTCGAAGAGAACGCGCAGGCGACCGTCGTCGAGATCTTCGTCGGCGCGGACGAGCTTTCGTTCACGAACGCGGTCACGCAGGCCGTCCTCGGGGAGGATGCCCGGCTGACGCACGTGAAGGTCCAGCTCGAGGGCCGGCTGGCCTTCCACGTCGGCAACCTCATGCTGTCGCACGCGAAGGGGGCCCGCTCGGCCTCCCACGTCCATTCGTTCGGCGGGGCGACCGTCCGCAACGAGATCGCCGCGACGCTCTCGGGCGAGGGCTCGGGGACCGAGCTCTACGGCCTCTTCGCCGCGGCCTCGGGCCAGCAGGTCGACTGCCATACGGTGATCGACCACGCGGCGCCGCACGCAGACAGCGTCGAGCTCTACAAGGGGATTCTCGACGGGAACGGGCGGGGCGCCTTCGACGGGAAGGTCATCGTGCGCGCCGGGGCGGTCAAGACGGACGCCCGCCAGACGAACCGCAACATGATCCTCTCGAACGAGGCGCTCGTGGACAGCAAGCCCCAGCTCGAGATCCACAACAACGACGTCCGGTGCTCGCACGGCTCGACGACGGGTCGCATCGACGCGGACGCGCTCTTCTACCTCCGCTCGCGCGGCCTCTCGGAAACGGCGGCGCGCGCCCTCCTCACGTATGCCTTCGGCAGCGAGGTCGTCTCGAAGGTCGCTGCGTCGGACGTCCGGGCCCTCCTCGAGGACCGCCTCCACGCGTGGCTGCCGGCGGCGCAGGGAGTGACTCCATGAGCGTCGTCCCCGAAACCGCGGTCCCCGGCGTGTCGCCCGCCTTCGACGTCGCGAGGATCCGGGAGCAGTTCCCGATCCTTTCGCGTCAGGTCCACGGCAAGCCACTCGTCTACCTCGACAACGCGAACACGACGCAGAAGCCGCGCGTCGTGATCGACGCCGACCGCCGCTATTACGAGGAAATCAACGCGAACATCCACCGCGGGACCCACTGGCTCTCCGAGCAAGCCACCGCGGAGTACGAGGGCGCCCGGGCGAAGGTCGCCCGCTTCCTCGGCGCTCGCGCCCCGAAAGAGGTCGTCTTCACGCGCGGGACGACGGAGGCGATCAACCTCGTCGCGGCCGGCTTCGCGAATTCGATCCTGAAACCGGGGGACGAGGTCCTCCTCACCGGCCTCGAGCATCACTCCAACATCGTTCCGTGGCAGCTCGCCTGCGGGCGCACGGGCGCGAAGCTCGTCGTCGTCCCCATCACGGACTCCGGCGAAGTGCCCGTCGAGGAGTTCGGAAAGCGCCTCTCGGACCGGACGAAGATCGCCGCGGTCTCCCACGTCTCGAACGCCCTCGGGACGATCAATCCCGTCGAGGAGTTCATCCGGCTCGCGCACGCGCGGAACGTGCCCGTCCTCGTGGACGGCGCGCAGGCCGCGCCGCACCTCCCGATCGACGTCGCCGCGCTCGGTTGCGACTTCTACGCGGTGTCGGGCCACAAGATGTACGGCCCGACCGGCATCGGCGCGCTCTACGGCACGGAAGCGTGGCTCGAGAAGCTCCCGCCGTACCAGGGCGGCGGCGACATGATCTCCTCCGTCACGTTCGAGAAGACGACATACAACGAGCTGCCGTGGAAGTTCGAGGCGGGCACCGCGAACATCGCGGGCGGCATCGGGTTCGGCCTCGCGGCCGACTGGCTCACGGCCGTCGGCCTCCCCGCCGTTGCGGCGCACGAGCACGAGCTTCTCGTCCGCGCGACGAAGGCGCTCTCGGCGATCGAGGGTCTGCGCATCGTCGGCACCTCGCCGCGCAAGGCGGCGGTGATCTCGTTCCTCCTCGGCGACGTCCACCCGCACGATATCGGGACGATCCTCGACCGCGAAGGCATCGCGATCCGAACTGGTCAGCACTGCGCACAGCCCGTCATGGACCGCTACGGAATCGGCGCGACGGCACGCGCCTCTTTCGGCGTCTACAACACCGAAGAGGAGATCGACTCTTTCGTGGCGGCGCTGAAAAAGGTGCAGGAGGTCTTCGCCTGATGACGGACCTCCGCGACCTCTACCAGGAGGTCATCCTCGACCACAACAAGTCGCCGCACAACTACCGGGAGATGGCGGACCCGAGCCGCATGGCGCTCGGCCACAACCCGCTCTGCGGCGACCGCCTGAAGCTGTACGTGAAGGTCGACGGTGACAAGATCGCCGACGTCGCGTTTCAGGGCTCCGGCTGCGCGATCTCGAAGGCATCGGCGTCCCTCATGACCGACGCCGTGAAGGGCAAGACGCTGGAAGAGGCCGAGGCGCTCTACGGCAAGTTCCACGACCTCCTCACGGGCCCGCCCGACGTCAAGGCGACCGGCGAAGGCCTCGGCAAGCTCGCGGTCTTCTCGGGCGTCCGCGAGTTCCCGGCGCGCGTGAAGTGCGCGACGCTCGCGTGGCACACGCTCGAGAGCGCGCTGAAGGACGTCCATGAAGTGGCCAAGACTGAGTAGGAAAAAAGAGAAAGAGACGGAGAACGTGGAAGAGCAGGGAGAAGAGAAGATTTTCCTAGAAGGTAAGAGGGCTGAAGGCCCCGCCCCAACAGGCGCGGCACCGCCGCCACAGGCCGCTGCGCCCGCTGACGCGCCTTCTAGGCAATCTTCATCTTCGTCTTCGTCCCTCTCTACCTCTTCAGCAGCATCTTCCTCCTCCTCTTCCCGCTCTCCTCTCGAGCAGAAGGTCATCGACGAGGCGCTGAAGAAGTGCTTCGACCCGGAGATCCCGGTGAACATCTGGGAGCTCGGGCTCATCTACTCCGTCGCCGCGTCGCCCGAAGGCCTCGTGGACGTGAAGATGACGCTCACGGCGCCGGCCTGCCCGGTCGCGGGCTCTCTGCCCGGCGAAGTGGAGACGAAGGTCAAGTCCGTCGAGGGCGTCACGGGGGCGAAGGTCGAGCTCGTGTGGGATCCGCCCTGGAACGCCGACATGATGTCGCGCGTCGCGCGCGTCATGCTCGGAATGTAGCCGGCTCCGCCCTTCTCAGCGACAGCAGCCAGCCCGTCCCGAACGCGATCGTCGAGCCGAGGAGCGAGTACCACGGCCACGCGATCATCTTCCCGAGGGGGAACGGGACGAAGCCCTTCGAGCCCAGCCACAGGACGAACATGAAGACGGCGGACGTCGCGATGCCGATCATGGCGTCCGTCTGCGTCGCCTTCCGCGCCCAGAGCGCGAGGAGGAAGCCGCCGAGGAGGCCGCCGGCGGTCACGCTCGCGAGCCCGAGCGCGACCTGAACGGCCGGGACGTTCTGCGGCAGGCGCGAGAACCCGACCGCGAGCCCCGCGAGGACGAGCGTCCAGAAGAGCGTCAGGAGCTTGCCGAGGACGAGGCCGCGCCGGCCCTCGACGCGCTCTTTGCCGAAGAGCGGAGCCACGATGTCCATCGCGAGGGCCGACGCGAGCGAGTTGAGCGCCGACGACTCTGAGCACATCGCGGCCGAGAAGATCCCGGCGACGAGCCAGGCGGAGACGAACGGCGGCAGGCTCGTCACGATGAACGTCGGGAAGATCGCGTCGCTGGAGGCGAAGCCGCCCGGTCCCACGACCCGCCCGCCGTAGAACGCGAACATCCCGACGCCGAGGGCGAGAAACAGCGTGAACTGCAGGATCACGAGGACGCCCGAGCCGATGAGCGCCTTCTGCGCGTCGCGCAGGCCGCGGCACGCGAGCAGCCGCTGGACGATCAGCTGGTCGGCGCCGTGGGAGGCCATCGCCAGTACCGCGCCTCCGATGACACCGGCAAAGAGGGTATAGGGCTCGGAAAGATTCTTTGAAAGGTTAAGAAGACGTACCGGCTGCCCGAGCTCCATGCACCTTCTAAGGATCTCCTCCCATCCCCGGAATCCCCCGCCGAAGGTCCCGAGGAGCACCCAGAGAGCCATGAGCGCTCCAGAAATGTAGACGATCATCTGGATGAGGTCGATCCAGATGACCGCCTTGATGCCGCCGACGTACGTGTAGAGCGCCGTCGCCGCCGCGAGGAGGAGGATCGCGGCCCAGACGGGCACCTTCAGGATCAAGGCGATCGGAATCGCCGGTACGGCGAGACGAACGCTCGCGGCCATGACGCGCGTGACCATGAAGATGAGCGACGTGAACCTCCGCGCCCCAACACCGAATCGCCGTTCGAGGAGCGCGTAAGCCGTCGTGATCTCGCCGTGGAAATAACCCGGCAGGAGCAGGAACGACACGGCGATCCGGCCGATCAGGTACCCGAACGCGAGCTGGAGGAACGTGAAGCCGGAGCGATACGCGTCGCCGGGCACGGAGAGAAACGTCAGGGCGGAGGTCTCGGTGGCGACGATCGAGGCCATCACGGCCCCCCACGGCATCGCGTGGCCGCCCAGAAAGTAGTCCTTCGCGTCCTTCTGGCCCTTGCCGAGCCAGGCGCCGAGGACGTTGATCGCCGCGAGGTACACGGCGATCGCGACGAGCGTCGGCACCCCGAGGGAGATCCCTTCCATGGGCGGGCATGATCACACAGGCGTCCGGCGCGCTTAGACTCCGGCCGTGCCGCCCGCCGTCCTCCGGAACAGGCTCCTCGAAGAGCTCGCCGCGTTCTGCGCGTCGCACCCCGTAGACGAGAAGATCCTCCTCGTCCCGTCCTTCCCGGTCGGCCAGCAGGTCCTCGACGCGCTCGCGCGCTCCGGCTGCGCGCACCTGAACCTCCGCCCCGCGACCGTCTTCTCCCTCGCGCACGGCGTCGCCGGCCCTGCCCTCGCGGCCGCCGGGCGCGAGACGCTCTCGCGCGCCCAGCTCCTCGCCCTCGTCGAGGACGCGTGCGACCAGGTCCTCGAGCCGTCGTCCTACTTCGGCGCGCTCCGCGAGCGGCCCGGCCTCCACCGCGCCCTCCAGTCGACGCTGAACGAGATCCGGCGCGCGGGCCTGACTCCCGAGCAGCTCCCCTCCGAGGCGCTCGAGGACGCGCGCAAGGCGCTCGAGATGAAGGCCATCGGGCGCGCCTACCGCGACGCGCTCGAGGCCGGCAAGCTCGCCGACCCGCTCGACGTCCTCGCGGCCGCGACACGGATGCTCGGCGAGAACCCCGCCCTGAAGCACGCGCCCACGGTCCGCGTCCTCCGGCCGGAGGGCCTCGAGCTCTCGGCTCTCGAGACGGCCTTCCTCGACGCGCTCCTGCCCCGCCCGGCCACGGTCCTTTCCGTCGACACCCCGGAGGAATCGACTGTGTCCCCGGACCGCGTCACCCTCGCCTGCGCCTCCGGCGAGGAAAATGAGGTGCGTGCGGTCTTCCGCCGCGTCGTGGACGAGAAGATCCCTCTCGACGACGTCGAGATCGTGATCACGGACGACGCGGCGTACCGGCCGCTCCTCTACGAGCTCGCCCAGCAGACGGGCTTCCCCTGCACGTTCGCGGACGGGATCCCGGCCACCTTCTCGCGCCCGGCGCAGGGCGTCCTCGACGTCCTCGACTGGATCGCCGGCGGCTACGAGGAGCGGCCTCTCGCACGCCTCTTCGGCGCCGGCCGCGCGAATCTCGCCGCCGCGCATCCCCGCGGCGCGCTCGTCGGACCCGTGCGCG
>JBBQDQ010000070.1:0-16768 GCA_038319835.1 Thermoanaerobaculia bacterium
TCCGTGACGGGGGACTCGAACCTCGAGGACGCGTACCTGTTCGGCCGGCGCCTCAGGGCCGTCGCCCGCGAGGGCGGCACGGACGCCGTCGCGCGCCTTCTCGCGCGTTTCGGGACACCGGCGCACGCCGCCCCCTCGCTCGAGGACGTGTTCGTCTCGCTGGCGCGGCGCGCCACGCCGGCACGGCCGGCGGCGGCGGCGGCCTGACGGAGGAACGATGCAGCGCCTTCTCGCCCTCGTCCGCAAGGAATTTCTCCAGCTCCGCCGGGACACGATCACGCTCCGCATGATCGTCATGGTACCGATCCTCCAGACGCTCATCTTCGGTTACGCGATCAACTACGACGTCAAGCACCTCAAGACCGTCGTCCTCGACGAGGACAAGTCCTGGGACAGTCGCGAGCTCGTCGCGAAGATGACGGCGAGCGAGTACTTCGACGTCGTCAAATACGTCGACTCCGAGGCCTCGCTGCGCCACGAGATCGACGCCGGGCATGCGAACGTCGGCCTCGTGATCGACCACGACTACGGCAAGGACCGGCGCCGCGGCACGTCCGCAAAGGCCCTTCTCGTCGTGAACGCCTCCGACACGACGACCGCGAGCCAGGCGATGGCGATCGCGGGCGGCATCTCGAACCAGCTGTCGCTCCGCACGCTGGCCGCGAAGGCCGGCTGGAAGGAGTCCCGGCCGCCCGTCGACCTTCGTGTGAGGCCCTGGTACAACCCGGACCTCCGCACCGCAACGTTCATCATCCCAGGGCTCATCGCGATCCTGCTCACCTTCACGCTCATCCAGTTCACGGCGATGGCGATCGTGCGCGAGAGGGAGCGCGGAACGCTCGAGCAGCTCCAGGTCACGCCCGTGACGCGCGTCGAGCTCATCCTCGGAAAGATCGCGCCGTTCGTCGTGATCGGCGTCTTTCAGCTCACGCTCATCATCGTCCTCATGCGCTTTCTGTTCCAGGTGCCGATCGCGGGAAGCGTCCTCGAGCTGTATCTCGTGGGGCTCATCTTCATCGCAGCGGTCCTCGGCCTCGGGATGCTCCTCTCGACGATCGCGACGACGCAGATGCAGGCCATGCAGATGTCGTTCTTCTTCCTCCTCCCGTTCGTCTTCCTCTCGGGCTACGTCTTCCCGATCGACGGGATGCCGAAGTTCTTCCAATACATCACGTATCTCATTCCGGCGAAGTACTTCATCCAGGTCGTGCGCGGGATCGTCCTGCGCGGCGCGGGCCTGACGGAGCTGTGGGAGCCCACGCTTCTCCTCACCGTCTACACGCTCGCGATCATCGGCCTCGCCGTCTCGCGCTTCCACAAGACGGCGGCGTAGGATGGAAGCATGAGCGCACCGGCAAGCGAGACGGCGTCTCGCCCCAAGCCGCTTCTCCGGGGCGTCCTCCACGAGGTCGCGGCCTTCGTCGCAGCGGTCGCCGGGACCGTCCTCGTCCTCCGCGCCTCCACGCCGCGCGCCCGCGCCGGCGCGATCGTCTACGGCATCTCGCTCGTCACGCTCTTCGCGATCAGCGCGATCTACCACCGCCCGAACTGGACGGAGAAGGCCCGCGGCGTCATGCGCCGGCTGGACCACTCCGCGATCTTCTTCCTCATCGCCGGGACGTACACGCCGTTCGCCTTCATGCTCGGCAACCGGCTCGGCTGGATCCTTCTCGGCGTCGTGTGGGCGGGCGCGATCGCGGGAATCGTCCTCTCCGTCGCGTGGGTGCGGGCGCCAAAAGCGCTCGTGGCGGCTGTCTGCGTCCTCCTCGGCTGGGCCGCCCTCCCGCTCCTGCCCGCCCTGAAGGCAGCGTTCGGAGCCGGCGCCGTCGCGCTCCTGGCCGCGGGCGGCGTCATCTACAGCCTCGGCGCCGTCGTGTACGCCCTACGCCGGCCCGACCCGTTCCCGAAGATCTTCGGCTACCACGAGCTCTTCCACGCGCTCGTGATCGTGGCGGCCGTCTGCCACTACGCGGTCGTCGCCCGGGCGGTCCTCGCGCTGTCGACCTGACCCCGGAACTCAGCCGGCCTCGGCGGACGCGATCGCGCGGAGCGCGCGTTCGTCGTTGACGGCGAAGCCCGCGGGCGTTGTCGCGACGAGGTCGTCCTTCCCCCAGCGGCTCATGACGCGGATCGCCGTCTCGACAGTCGTTCCCGTGAGCTCGGCGATTTCCTGCCGTGAGAGCGCGAGCGGGATCGCGATCCGGCCTCCCTCCCTGCGGCCCAGGCGGTCCGCGAGCATCAGGAGGAGCCGCGCGATGCGCCTCTCGACGGGCGCCGAGAGGTCCGCGAGGCGCCGCGTGATCTCGAACTGGCGAACCATGAGTCCCTGGAGGAGGGAGCGGGTCATCACCGGGTGGGCGTCGATCGTCGCGAAGAACGCGCTCTCGGGGATGCGCAGCACCGTCGAGGGCTCGAGCGCGACCGCGGACGCCGGGAAGCGGCCCCCTTCGAAGACGGCGACGGCGCCGATCGGCTCGCCGGGCCCGAAGAGGCCGAGGATCACGTCCCGCTCCGGGCCCGCCTTGACGATCTTCACGCGGCCGAGGACGACGAAGCAGAGGTCCTGGGCGGGCGTTCCCTCGCGGAAGACCTCGTCGCCCTTCTCGTAGGCGACGGCGCGGCAGACCGGAGCGAGAATCCGGCGCTCCTCGGCCCTCAGGCATTGGAACAGAGGCACGGCGTCGAAGTGCGGCAGGGAGGACGACAACGCCGCCAGAATAGCGCGCCGTATGATCGCGGTCATACTGCGGGGCCGATCGGGTCCTTATCGTCCTTTCGCACACGAGGGCGGGTCGGTTTTCGTTCCCCGGGTGCGGCGCAATGCCCGGACCTGGACTATCTTGAATACGCGACAGGCCCAAGTCGTGAACGTCTCGAGCATCATCGTGCGCGTGTCCCCGGAAGGTCTCGAGGAGGCCGTGCGCCGGGTCGGGGAGCTGCCGGGCGTCGAGGTCCACGTCACGGACTCCGCGCGCGGCTGCATCGTCGTGGCCCAGGAGACCGGAACCACGGACGAGCAGGACGCCGGATTCCGGCGTATCCAGGGCTTGCCTGGCCTTCTCTCGGCCGATCTCGACTGCCACTACTTCGGAGAGGATGACGGAGACACACCATGAGCACGGAATCCACGCGTCGGGGCTTCCTCAAGCACAGCGCCGCCCTCGCCGCGGCCGCCGCGGCCGGAATCCCGGTCGCGAAGTCGGCCCTGGCCGCTGCAGCCCCGGCGGAGGGCACCGCCTGGGACCGCAGCGTCTGCCGCTTCTGCGGCACCGGCTGCGGAATCCTCGTCGGGACGCGCGCGAACCGCGTCGTCGCCGTCAAGGGCGACCCCATCGTGGACGCGCGGCTCGCCCGGCCGGGGTACCGCATGGTGAACCTCACGATGTACACGAACCCGACGTCGGCCCTCGCGGACACGGAGATCCTCTTCAAGCCGAACACGGACCTCGCGATCTGGAACTACATTGCGCGCGAGATCGTCGCGCGGGGCGCCGTGGACCGGGACTTCGTCGAGAAGCACTGCGTCTTCGCGGCCGGGCCGGCGGACATCGGCTTCGGGATGCGCCCCGGCGCAGACCACGCCTTCGACGCCGAGAAGGACACGCGGGAGCGGCAGCGGCAGCGGACGGTCGTCCTCACGAAGGAGGAAGCGATCGGCCGCGCTCTCGACCCTGCCGTGACGCACACGCGCGGGACGTGGGTGAACGAGCAGGCGTACATGGTCCACCTGCTCACGGGCAAGCAGGCGAAGCCCGGTTCGGGCGCCTTCTCGCTCACGGGCCAGCCGTCCGCGTGCGGCACCGCGCGCGAGGTCGGCACGTTCTCGCACCGCCTCCCGGCCGACAGGACCGTCGACAACCCCGAGCATCGCGCGCACGCCGAGGAGCACTGGAAGCTCCCTGCAAAGACGATCAACCCGAAGGTCGGAAGCCAGGACGTCTGGGGCGAGCAGCCGCTCCCCGGCCTGAAGGCCGACGGATTCGCAGACGGAAAGCTCCCATCCGTCCTCGAGGACGCCAGGAAGCTCGGGTACACGCCCGAATCGACTCTCTACGACGTCCTCTTCGCGACGCCAGCCAACGTCAAGGTCGCGTGGATCGAGTCCCACCGCGGGAGGATCCAGGTTGCCGTCGAGACGGGCGGGCGCTACCGGATGCCGCGCGGGATGGTGTACGTCCCGTGGTTCGACGAGTCGATCCTCATCAACAAGGTGACGCTGGACGCGACCTGCCCGATCTCGAAGGAGATCGACTTCAAGAAGTGCGCCGTCAAGGTGACGAAGGCGGTCACCGCGGCTCTCTTTGCCTTCTTCTTGGCCGCGGGCGCGTGGGCCGCCGAGACGAAGAGAGTTTCCGACAGGGACCTCGGCCTCAACAAGTCGGACGTGAAAGGCGTGCCGGTTCCGAAAACGTACGCGTACGCCGCCAAGGACCCCGGCGACTCGAAGGTCCTTCCGCGGATGTTCCCGGACGCGCCGCCCGTCATCCCGCATTCGGTCGAGGGGATGCTCCCCGTCACGAAGGCCGACAACGGCTGCGTGACGTGCCACGCCGTCGACAAGCCCGAGCCCGGAGGCCCCGTGCCGATCCCGGCGAGCCACTACCTCGACCTCCGGAACGCGCCGTCGGTGAAGCGCGCCGAGATCGCGGGCAGCCGCTACGTCTGCACCGCGTGCCACGTCCCGCAGACGAACGCCCCTCCCCTCGTCGGGAACGGATTCCGGCCTTGACCAACCGCCTGCCGGTTTCCCTGACCCTGGCGGCTGCCGCAGCCGGCCTCGCGCTCGGCGTCGGCGGCTACGCCTTCTGGTACGCAAAGGGCTCGTCCTACATGGGGAACGACCCGGCCACGTGTGCCAACTGCCACGTGATGGCCGGGCACTACGCCGGCTGGCAGTCCGGCCCTCACCACCAGGCCGCGACGTGCAACGACTGCCACACGCCGGCCGGGATGGTCTCGAAGTACACCGTCAAGGCCCTCAACGGCTGGCACCACAGCTGGGCCTTCACGATGGGCGGGTACCCGGACGTCATCCGGGCCCGGCCCGAGAGTTCGGCGGTCGTCGAGGCCAACTGCCGCCGCTGTCACTCCGACCTCGTCGACTCGATGACCCACGGAGGCGACCTGTCCTGCATCCGCTGTCACGCCTCTGTGGGACACGCCCGCTGACGCAACTCCACATTCGAAGGAGCACCTCATGTCCTCAGTGAACCAGGCCCCACCGAAAAAGCGCGGGCTCCTCATCGCCCTCGTCGCGGGCGCCTTCGCGCTCGGGGCTCTCGGCGCCGCCGCCCTGCTCGTCAACATCGCCGAGAAGAAGCAGGAAGCGAAGAACTCCTTCGTCAAGCTCGCCGACGTGACGGAAAACGACGTCGACCCGGCGAAGTGGGGCACGAACTGGCCCCGCGAGTACGACGGCTACAAGCGCACGTCCGAGCCCACGCACACGAAGTACGGCGGCGGCCCGGGCGGGTCCGAGGGCGTCGTGCCACCCGAGAAGGCCGCGCGCGACCCGTGGCTGAACCGGATCTTCGCGGGGTACCTTTTCGCGGTGGACTACCGCGACCGCCGCGGCCACGCGTTCATGCTCTTCGACCAGGAGAACACGAAGCGCAACGTTCCGGCAGAGGCGAAGCAGTCCGGCAACTGCCTCCACTGCCACGCCTCGATCATGCCGCTCTACCGCAAGCTCGGCAAGGAAGCGGCTCCGCAGGCCAGCGAGGCCGAGCAGGTCCAGAAGGGCCTCGAGAAGGTCGGCGAAATGAGCTACTGGGACGCCCACAAACTGCTCGGAGAGACGACGGGCGGCAAGGTCCACCCGGTCTCGTGCGTGGACTGCCACGACCCGAAATCGATGGAGCTGCGCATCACGCGGCCGGCCTTCATCGCGGGAATCCAGAAGCTGGCCGCCTCGAAGGCCGACGTCCCGCACCTCCCCTCGATCGAGCGCTGGCGCAAGGGCGGCCGCGCCCATCCCTACGACCCGAACGTCGACGCGACGCGGCAGGAGAAGCGCTCGTACGTCTGCGGCCAGTGCCACGTCGAGTACTTCTGCGGCAAGGGCACGACGATCTTCTTCCCGTGGGGCGAGGGCCTCAAGGTCGAGGAGATGGAGAGGGTCTACGACGGGATGCAGATCAAGGGCGCGCGCTTCAAGGACTGGACGCACGCCGAGACCGGCATGGAGGTTCTCAAGGCGCAGCACCCCGAGTTCGAGATGTGGAGCCAGGGGATCCACGCGCGGAGCGGCGTCTCCTGCGCCGACTGCCACATGTCCTACCGCCGCGACGGCGCCCAGAAGATCTCCGAGCACTGGGTGAGGAGCCCGCTCCTCTCGGCGAACCGCTCCTGCGCGACGTGCCACCCGTACAGCGACGAGGAGCTCAAGAGCCGCGTCGAGTCGATCCAGGACCGCCACTTCGCCCTCATGACGCGGGCGGGACAGGCGGCGACCGCGATGATCGACGCGATCGTCGCCGTGCGAAAGCCGTACGACGATCAGAACCGTCCCGCCGCCGCGGCGAAGGCCAGGGAGACGCTCGACAAGAACGCGGACTTCGCGAAGCTCGGCAAGGAGGACCAGGAGAAGAAGCTGGCCGCCGAGACGAAGGCGAACCTCCTCGCGGCGTGGCGCGCCGTCGTGGACAAGGATCCCGCCATCAAGGAGCTCGGTGAGCTGCAGCGCGCCGCGCAGTGGCGCCTCGACATGGTGGCTGCCGAGAACTCCATGGGCTTCCACGCCCCGCAGGAGATGGCCCGGATCCTGGCCGAGTCGATCGACATGTCCCGCCAGGCGCAGGTCAAGGCCGTCGAGCTGCAGCGCGAGCGCAAGCCGGGCTGAACCGCCTGATTCATCTGCTCCATGCGCGCCCGGC
Organism: Thermoanaerobaculia bacterium; assembly: GCA_038319835.1. Classification (GTDB taxonomy): domain Bacteria; phylum Acidobacteriota; class Thermoanaerobaculia; order UBA5066; family UBA5066; genus Fen-183. Next base: position 6,876 of record JBBQDQ010000070.1, read on the forward strand.
CGCGGGGCCCCACCTTCCGAGTGGATGCTGGCGCGAGAACGCGCCACCGAAGGAGGGTCCATGCGCGTTCAGGACGTGATGACCCCGCACGTGAGGACGATCAGCGCCGCGGAGACCGCCGAAACCGCCTACGCGAGCATGAAGGCGCTCAACGTCCACCACCTCGTCGTCCGCGACGACGACGCCGCCCTCGTCGGCGTCGTGTCGACGCACGACCTCGGAGCCCCCGCTCACGACGAATTCCGCCGGAACCGCCGCGTCGCCGACGTCATGTCGACGCACGTCGTGACCGCCGACCCCGAGATGTCCATCCGCCAGGCCGCGAACCTCATGCGCGGCCGCAGCATCTCCTGCCTGCCGGTCGTCCAGCCGGGCCGGACCCCGCACCTCGTCGGAATCCTCACCACCTCCGACCTCCTCGAGGTCCTCGGCCACGGCTTCGACCGCCCGACGCACCCGGAGCGGAAGGTCCTGAAGGCCCGCGCGCCGCGCACGACGCCCAAGGTCAAGCGGATGCGGTGACGGGGAGGCGCCGAAGGGCGCTATCGGCTCATCGGGATGTACGACCCGTCGGAGTTGTGCTGGTCGTTCAGGACGCCGTAGGCCGCCCAGCGCGAGGAGCCGGAAAGCCGCTCGACCGTCGCGTAACCACCCGCCGCCCCGCGCGACGCGAGCGGCTGGTTGAACTGCCGCCACTCTCCCGGTGAGAGCGTGACGGCGTCGGGGTCCGGCAGCGGCGCGCCGTCGGCTCCGTGGTACGTCACGCGGAGCGCGACGGGATCGCCCGCGTCGCCGCGGTTGACGACCGCGACGTTCGAGCGCTGGGTCGCGTTCTGCTGGAGTCCATTGACGAACGCGCGGTCCGTCGCGCACTCGCCGGACGTGAGCCCGGGGTAGAAGAGGCCGAACGTCCCCCCGTCCCGTGCGGTCGTGTACGTCCGCGCTCCGACCGCGATGGCGCCGGAGGGCGTCCCGGGATCGAACTTCACGAGCAGAGATCCTCCCACGTTTCCCTCCGCGGGAATCGGCAGGCCGAGGAGGGAGAGAAGCGCCATCGCGTCGAGGATCCGCTGGGAGCGGGGCGAGAGGAAGAAGATCCGGCTCCCGGTGCCCGCCACGGAGAGCTGCGGCGAGCCGGTGTACGTGACCGTGAACTGCAGGACCTCCGCAGTGAGGTTCGTGAACGTGACCTCGGTCTGGTACCCCGCGGCGCGCAGGACGATCGGGACGAGCCGGTCCGCACCCGCGGGATCGCCGGGGACGAGAGGCGGCACGAACGAGCCGTCGGACGTCACGGCGTCGTTCAGGACGCCGTACGCCGAGAACGGTGACGCTCCGGACGTCCGCGTCACGATCGCGCGGCCGCTGGTCGCGAGGCCCGCAAGGGGCTGGTTGAGCTGCGTCCAGCCCCAGCCCGGCAGCGTCAGGTCGAAGATCGCGACGTCGAGGAGCGCCGTCGAGCCCTGGATCTGCACGCGGACGCCGATCGGGTCGGGTCCCGCGTTGACGACGGCGACGTTCGAGCGAATCGCCGGACCCTGCTGAAGGCCGGGGATCGTGGCCGTGGTCGTCGACGTGACTGCGCCCGTGTAGAAGAGGCCGAACGTGCCGCCGGCCCCGGGCGTCGACGTCCGGCCCCCGAGGAAGACGTCGGCCGCCGCCGCCCCGCCGGAAAAGACGGCGCGCAGCGTGCCGATCCGCGTGCCGTCCGCGGGGATCTGCAGGCCCTGCCCCCTCAGGAACTCGATGGCGTCGGCGATCACGCGCGTCTCGCCGGGCAGGAGCACGACGCTTGCCTCACCCGACCCGCCGCCCGCGGAGGCCGTGTACTGGAACCGGACCGTCGTCGCGGCGGCGGCGCGCGAGGAGACGGTCAGCTCCGTCGTGTAGTGCGCGCCGCCTTCGCCCAGGACGTCGAGCACGACAGGCAGGAAGAGCTCCGGATCGGCCGCGCGGGCGATCCGTGCGGAAAGGACGGCGAGCAGCGCGAAACGGCGGGCGGCTCCAAGACCTGGCATGACGCTCCCTGCGGAAATCCGCACCGCAGTATGAAGGCTCGACGGCACCCGTCTGCTTGCCTCATTGACGCGAAGCCCTCAGCCCCGGTAAATCAGGTTTCGTGAAAAAGCCCGCCGTCCGCTGGACGCTCGCTCTCCTCGTCACGCTGGCCTCCGCCGTCTGGCAGCGCCGGTCCGGCCCCACGTACCCGATGCGCGGGAGCGTCGCTCCCGGCGGCGCCGCCATCGCCCTGAAGCTCACGCGCACGCATGGCGGGCCGGGCGACCAGCCCGTGCGCGTCGCCGCACCCGACGCCGGCGTCACCGGGATCGTCGCGTTCCGCCGATATCCGACGAACGAAGGGTGGACCGACCTCCCGATGGCGCGCGAGGGAAAGGACCTCGTCGCCGCGCTCCCCCATCAGCCGCCCGCAGGCAAGCTCGAGTACCAGGTCCGACTCTCGAAAGGCTCCGACACCGCGGTCTTCCCGCCGCGCCCGGCCGTCACCCGCTTCAAGGGCGACGTCCCGGCGGCGATCCTCGTCCCGCACGTCCTCTGCATGTTCCTCGGGATGCTCGTCTCGACGGCCGCGGGCCTCGCGGCGCTCGCGGGAGCGCCGAGCCGGCGGCTCGCGCTCGTCACGTTTGGCCTCATCGCGGTCGGTGGGTTCCTCCTCGGGCCGCTCGTCCAGAAGGCCGCGTTCGACGCCTACTGGACCGGCGTGCCGTTCGGCTGGGACCTGACGGACAACAAGACGCTCCTCGCCGGCGCCATCTGGGCGATCGCGCTCGCCGTGCTCCGCAGGGGCGACGCGGGCCGGAGCGCCCGGGCGGCCGTCGTCGCCGCCGCCGCGGCAACGCTCGTCGTCTTCGCGATCCCGCACTCGACTTGGGGGTCGGAGATCAAGTGGGAGGAGACGCGCGCCGTCAGCGGAAGTAGCCGTTGACGTCGATGATCAGGTCGAGGGTGCCGGGCGAGGTGTTCTGGACCTTGATCGCCCCGCTCCCGTCGCTCGAAAGCGTGATCATCGCGTTGTTCGCTCTCGTCTTTCCCGGGGAGAAGGCCACGGTGTTGGTGCCGGCCGGGGCGCCGTCGCCCGGGTAGATCGAAAGCACCCCGCCGGCCGTCACGTTCGTGACGGTGACGTTCGCCGAGACCGCGACGGCTCCCGCAACCACCCCGCACGAGCCCGCGAGAACGAACCGGCGATCGGCGGGGCCGGCAGGCTGGAGCGCCGGGCCCGTGACCCGCGTGTCGAGAAGCCGGCAGGGTGTCAGCGTGTACAGGGAGCTCGGCGGGGCCGTGACGGTGAGGCCTGCCGTTGACCCGGCCGTGGCCTGGCTCGAGTCCGTCAGGGCGCACGTGCCCGACTGCGCTCCGGCGTGCGCGAACACATGCGCCACGTTCTGGCCCGGCGCCGTCTGCCCGTCGCTGAAGCTCCAAGCGTAAGCGTAGGGCCCTACGCCGCCCGACGCCGAGCACGAGAACTGCGCGGCCGTCCCGGCCAACACCGCGCCCGGCGTCACGGTCGCGGCCGCCGCGAGCGGAAGGGGTGTCACGGTCACGCCGGCGGCGGCGTTCGCCACGTTTGAGGCCGAGTCCGTGACCGTGCAGACGGCCTGGAAGGTCCCCGGGGTCTGATAGGCGTGGGAGGTCCACGGTCCGGAGCCGGCCTGACCGTCCCCGAACGCCCACGCGTAGCTCGGGTACGTGCCGCTGCCGCCCGAAGCCGAGCACGAGAAGGAAATGCTGGAGTACTGGGGCGTGGGGCTCGGAGAACCGGTGGCGCCGACGACGAGCTTCGGCATCACGGTCAGGGTGACGACGGACGAGCTCGTCGCGCCGCCGGCGTCCGTCACGCCGCACGTGAGCTGCTGCGTCACTTTCGAGCTCCCGCCGTTCGTGGGGGTGATGCTGAAGCTCTGCTGCGTGCTGATGGTCCCGAACGTCCCGGACCACGTGTATCCGTACGGGGGGGTGCCGCCGGTCGCCGAGCAGGAGAACGTGACCGTCTGGCCGCTCTGGACGGTGCTGCTCGGGCTCGCAGTCGCCGCCGACACGAGCGGGGCCGTGATGACCGCCGCGTTCGGGAAGGGATACGCGACGCCGTTGCGCGTGAGCGTGATGCCGAAGACCCCGGCGCCCGTGTACGTGAGCGAGACCGGGTTGCCGGTCACGAACTGCGGGTTCGCCGTCGAGGTCCCGGGCGCGTTCGAGAAGTCCCAGTGGTCCGTGCCGTCGTTCGGATCGTCGGCGCCGTTGACGAGCGCGTGCGCGACGAGCGCGTCGCCGAGGTGCGCCGTGACCGCGTTCTCGACGCAGAGCGACCCCGGCGGGCACGGGTTGGCGCCGTTCACCCAGATCCGGATCTTCGGGATCGGCACCACGGCGTTGACCGTGAGAGAGCCGCTTCCGGCCGGGTCGGGCCACGTGGCCGTCCCGCCCGTGTAGGCGATCCGGATCTTCAGCGCGTACGCGCCCGGATCGGCCGGCGTCGGGATGGTCGCGGAAGAAGGCGGCGTGCCCGACCCGTTCGCCGGATCGGCCATGTTCCAGGCTATCCAGGCGTCCGCGCACGGAATCAGGCAGAGGCTGTACTGGTAGGTCCCCGTGATCCCCGCGCCGCGCTGCGACCCGTTCGTGACGGCGATGGGCACTCCGATGACGGCCGTCACCGGGCCCGCCGCGCTGCCGTTCACCGTGAAGGACGGTGCGAAGTCCGTGACCGTGTACGTCCCCATCGCGGCCGAGCCCGCGTAGTCGGGCGTCTGGTAGCCGTTCGCGTACGTCGCCGTGAGCCAGTAGGAGTAGGTGCCGCGGGTGTCGAGCGTCGGCACGCACGACGCCGTGTTGCACCCGGCCCGCGTCAGGCCGTTCGGCGTCGCGCCGAAGTACCACTTGAAGCCGGTGGCCGTCGGGTGCCCGTCCGAGGCGCTCACGAGCGGCGCGCCCGACAGGACCTGCGTGGACGCGAGCCGCGCCGCCGGGAGCTGCCAGTTCACCGTGAAGACGGCCGTGTTCGCGCTGCCGTATGCGTTCGTCGCCTCGAGCGCAAGCTTCTGGGCCTTGACCGCGCCGGGCGCCTCGGTTCCCGTCCAGTCGGGGCCGCCATAGATGCCCGTGTTCGTCCTGACCGACGCCCAGCAGCCTGCGCCGCCGTTCGGGTCGCCCCCCGTCGCCTGCTCCGGGTCGCAGGGCCCGACGAGGGTGGCCTGCGCCGGAGGCGCCGCGGGGCTTCCGAAGACCGCGTTGTCGGGGTTCCGGATCCGCGGAAGGGCGCCGGCGTCCTCTGAGGCGTTCCCGGCATGGAAGTCGAAGTCGAACCGCCACGAGGAAAGAGGCGTGTAGGCGGGCGCGGGGATCACCGTCGGGGCGATCGTGAGCTGTTCACTCGCAAAAACGGTCTCGCCGTCGGAGACGGCGGCACCGCCGGCGCTCGCGTTCGTGACGAGGAGGCTCGAGAAGACCGGAACGTTCACGGGCTGGCACGCCAGCAGGATCACGAACGCGGCCGGTCCGGTCGGAAGATAGACGTACACGGCGTTGCCAGAGCCCGCGAACGCGGTCGCGCTCGACGCCGCGAGGCCCGTGAAGCCCGCGGCGGCGACGGGCGTCGCCATGGGCGTGGTCCATCCGTTCGCCGTCGTCGAGTAGAGGATGAACCGCTGGCTCGGCAGGATGCGCGTCGCCCACATCAGGACGAAGAGGTTCCCGTTGCTCGCGACGAGGGTCGCGCTGTTTCCCGACCGGCCCCAGAGCTCGCCGGCTGCGGACGGAACGCGGAAGAGCGGGCCCGCCGAAACGGGGGCCGCCAGGCTTCCGTTCCCGTTCCTCGTGATCGAGACGAGGCCGTAGCTCGGCGAGTTCTCGCTCGCCGACGCCCAGCTCCCGAGCTCCACGAGAACCCAGAGCTTCGCGGGGTTTGCCGGGTCCACGGCGGCCGTGAAGTTCGCCGGGATGCGCCCGTACGGGTCGCCCGGGACGCCCGCAATCACGACCTTCTTGAACGCCGACGTGATGGAGCCCGAGGGGCCCGGGTTCGAGGCGTCGATCACCTGTACGCCGGAATCCGCCATGTAGACGAGATAGTTCCCGGCCAGCATGAGGGACTGTCCGGGGGCGAACGTCGTCGTCTCGGACGCGAGGTTGAGCGGCTGGAACGCCGCGTTGGCGGTGGGCAGCGTCGTGACGTCCGCGGCCGTGCCGGAGCTCGACGCGTGGATCGTGTAGGCGATGTACCGGCTCCCCGACTTCTGGATCACGCTCCCCGAAGCCCGGTTGGGTGCGAAGTCGCCCCAGACCCCGAAGCCTTCGCCGCCGTCGGACCGGCCCGCGAGCGTGTGCCAGGGGGGATCGGCCGGGCCGTTGACCGAGAAGGCGACGCGCTGCCCGTCCGCCGAGACGCCCATCGACGCGATGTAGCTCTGGCCGTCGCCGTGCGCGATGATCGGGTTCGTCGTCGGCGAGACCGGAACCATCCGGAGGTCGTCGTATTTCAACGCGAACGGGCTGGCCGGGTTCGACAGGTCGAGGACCGAGTAGCCGAACGCCTCGTACGCCATCAGACGCGGGGCGCCCGCGGCGTTCCGGTAGAACGCGAACGCCGTGCTGTAGCCGCTCGACATGGACCACGGGCGCGGAGCGCCGGGCGGGTTCGGCTCGAACTTGACCGGCGCCGAGGCGAGCGTGCACTGCCCCGCGCCGGGCGTCGCCCGCAGGGCCAGGAGCGCGACCGCGGCCGCCAAAAGGAGTCGGCTCGGCCCGCAAAATACCGCAGCTCGCCCGAGTTTCTCCATAACTCTTCCCTGTAGTGTCGGAACCCTCGACAAACTCCCGGTACACCCGCTGATTCAGATGCCCCAGTGACGGGGATCACCCCAGGAACAACTGGTAGGCCGGGTTCTTCGACTCGTCCGTGTGGCGATACCCGAGCTCGGCGAGGAAGCGGCGGAACTTCGCGTCGTCCTTCTTCGGAACCTGGATCCCGGCGAGGACGCGGCCGTAGTCGGCGCCGTGGTTGCGATAGTGGAAGAGGCTGATGTTCCAGTCGCTCCGGAGGTGGTCGAGGAAGTTCAGGAGCGCGCCCGGGCGCTCGGGGAACTCGAACCGGAAGAGCCGCTCGTCGTGCGCGGCGGGGGCGCGGCCTCCCACGAGGTGGCGTACGTGGAGCTTCGCCATCTCGTTCTCCGAGAGATCGAGAACCTCGAGCCCGCGCTTTTTCAACGCCCCGATCAGCGCCGCCGTCTGGCGCGGGCTCTCGACCTCGACGCCGACGAAGACGTGGGCGTCCGTCACGTCCGCGTACCGGTAGTTGAACTCGGTGACGTTCCGCCGCCCGACGACGGCGCAGAACTCCCGGAACGAGCCGGGCCGCTCCGGGATCGTGACGGCGAGGATCGCCTCGCGCTTCTCGCCGAGCTGCGCCCGCTCGGCGACGTGCCGCAGGCGGTCGAAGTTCATGTTCGCGCCGCACGCGACCGCGACGAGCGTCCTGCCCTTCGTCTTGCGCCGCCCGGACCATGCCTTGAGACCGGCCACCGCGAGGGCGCCCGCGGGCTCGAGGATCGACCGCGTGTCCTCGAAGACGTCCTTGATCGCGGCGCAGATCTCGTCGGTGTCGACCCTCACGACCTCGTCGAGGAGGTCCCGGCACAGGCGGAAGGTCTCCTTCCCGACCTGCCTCACGGCGACGCCGTCCGCGAAGAGGCCGACGCGTTCGAGCCGGACGCGGCGCCCCGCCTTCAGGGACCGCGCCATCGCGTCCGAGTCGACGGGCTCGACGCCCACGATCCGCGTCTTCGGGCTGATCCGCTTCACGTACGCCGCGACGCCCGCCGCGAGACCGCCGCCCCCGATCGCGACGAAGATCGCGTCCACTCCCGCGGGCCGCTGCCGCAGAATCTCCATCCCGATCGTGCCCTGCCCCGCGATGACGTCCGGATCGTCGTATGGGTGGACGAACGTGCGCTTCTCGGCACGGGCGATGCGGCGCGCCTCCGCGTACGCCTCGTCGTACGAGTCGCCCGTCAGGATGACGCGCGCGCCGCGGCTCCTCACGGCGTCCACCTTGATGCGCGGCGTCGTGACGGGCATGACGATCGTGGCCGAGCAGCCGAGGCGTTTCGCCGCGAGAGCGACGCCCTGGGCGTGATTGCCGGCCGAGGCCGCGATGACGCCGCGGCGAAGGGCCGCCGGAGAGAGCCGCGCCATCCGGTTGTACGCGCCGCGCAGCTTGAACGAGTGGACGGGCTGGAGGTCCTCCCTCTTGAGGAGGACGGTGTGGCCCGTGCGGCGCGAGAGGAGGGGTGCGGGATCCAGCGGCGTCTCGACCGCGACGTCGTACACGCGCGCGGCGAGGATCCGCTCGAGATACTCCTCGCCCGTCTTCGAGCGTTTCACGGGCGCCCCCCGCGTCAGCGGCGCCGGCCGCGGACGAGTCGCACCGGGGCGGGATAGCGCCGCGCCTCGCGAACGGGCGTGCACCACTCCTTCGAGCGCGGGTGCGCCCCGCGCACGGCGGCGTGGTACGCCTTCTGGAGCGCGAGCGTCACGGGCCCCGCCGCGCCCGAGCCGATCGTCCGGAAGTCGATCTCGCGAAGCGCGACGCACTCGGCCGCCGTGCCGCAGACGAAGACCTCGTCGGCCATGTAGAGCTGGTCGCGCGCGATCGCCTGCTCGACGACCTCGTACCCCAGTTCCTTCGCGAGGACGATGAGCGTGTCCCGCGTGATGCCTTCGAGGATCGGCGCGGACGGCGTCGTGACGATGCGCCCGTCCTTGACGACGAAGAGGTTCGCACCCGTGCACTCGGCGACGTAGCCGCTCGGGTCGAGCATGATCGCCTCCTCGAACCCGAGCCGCACGGACTCCGTCTTCGCGAGGAAGCTGTTCACGTAGTTGCCGCTGATCTTCGCTTTCGTCATCGAGACGTTCGGGTGGTGCCGCGTGTAGGACGACACGTTCGCGCGCACGCCCTTCTCGAGTGCCGCGCCGCCGAGGTAGTTCTTCCACTCCCACGCGGCGATCCCGATCGCGGGCCGGCCCCCGTCGAGGTTCAGGTTCCACCCGCCGGCGTCCAGCCAGATCATCGGGCGGAGGTAGCACTCGGAGAACCCGTTCTTCGAGACGGTCTGCCTGGTGGCCTCGATGAGCTCCTCTTCCGAAAACGGCAGCGTGTCGAAGCCGAGCGCCTTCGCGGAAAGCCTCAGGCGGCGGATGTGCTCGGGCAGGCGGAAGACGGCCGGGCCGGACTTCGTCGCGTAACAGCGGATTCCCTCGAAGACGCCGATCCCGTAGTGGAGGCCGGGCGTGAGGAAGTGCAGCGTCGCGTCCTCATAGCGGACGAAATCGCCGTCCTTCCAGATCCACTTCGATTCCATTCCCATCACACCCTCACTGCGGCGCTCCGCAGGCCGCCTCGCGGCCCGGCGCCATCTGTGTCGTTGCGGCAGCGATCTCGTCGGCGATCGCCCGCGTCATCTCGCGCGTCCCGATGGCGCGCGTTCCCCGCGCCGCCAGGTCTGCGGTCCTCGCGCCCTTCTCGAGAGCGGCCTCGATCGCCCGGTGCACGGCGGCGGCTTCCTCGTGCAGGCCGAGCCCGTCGCCGAGCAGCATCGCCGCCGTCGCGATCGCCCCGATCGGGTTCGCGAGGTCGCGCCCCGCGAGCTGCGGCGCCGAGCCGTGAACGGGCTCGAAGAGGCCGGGCCCGTCGCCGAGACTCGCGGAGGGCAGGAGCCCGAGCGAACCGACGAGCGCGCCGACCTCGTCCGACAGGATGTCGCCGAAGAGGTTCTCCGTCACGACGACGTCGAACGACTGCGCGTGCGTGAGGAGGCGCATCGCGCACGAGTCGACGAGCTGGTGATCGAGGCGCGTGCCCTCGAACTCGCCGGCGA
>JBBQDQ010000071.1:0-16596 GCA_038319835.1 Thermoanaerobaculia bacterium
GCGCTCGCCCTTCTCGCCGTCGCGTTCTTCACGTTCTCGGGGGGTTGGGCCCCGTGGCCTCTCGCCGCGCTCGCGGCGGCGGGCGTGCTGGCGCTCTGGGGGGTCGCCGCGTGGGTGTTCGACGGGACGCTCGCGTTCGGCCGGGCCGCCGCGGTCGGGCTGGTCGGCGCGCAGGCCGTCGCGATCGCCGTGTCGCTCGTGCCGGGCACGCCGCCGCTCCGCGCGGTGCTCGCGGCCCACGCGCTCTTCCTCGTCGCGCTCTTCGCGGTGGCGGCGGGGGTTCCCGAGCCGCGGCTGTCGGTCCTCGCGGCGGGTCCGGTGATCCTCGCGGCATACGCGTGGGGCTCCCGCGGACGCCACCCGGCCGCCACGTGGTCCGAGGAAGCGCTCTTCGCGGGCGTCCTCTGGGCGCTCTTCGTCCTCCATCCGCTCGTGCTCGGCAAGCGGGCGGGCCGCGAGAGAGCGCCTTATCTCGCGGCCGTTGCCGCGAGCGCCGGACTCTTCCCGCTCCTGCGCGGCGCGCTCGAAGACGGCGGTTACCGCCCGGTCATCGGTCTCCTTCCGCTCGCGATGGCGCTGGGTATGGCCGCGCTCCTCGCGCGCCTTCTGACGCTCGGGATCCCGCCCGAGGAGGACCGCGCGCGCCTCGCCCTCGTCGCCGGCGCGGGGCTCGCGTTCGTGACGGTCGCGATCCCGCTCCAGTTCGAGAAGGAGTGGCTCACGCTCGGCTGGGCTCTCCTCGGCGCGGCGCTCGCGTGGCTGTACGGGAGGATCCAGCACCGCGGCCTCATCGCGTGGTCGCTCGCACTCTTCGCGGCGGCCTTCGTGCGACTCGCGCTGAATCCCGCCGTGCTGACGTACCACGCGCGGACGGCGACGCCCGTCTTCAACTGGTATCTGTGGGTGTACGCGGTCGCGGCTGCGGCCTTCTTCGCGGGCGCGGTCCTCCTCAGGGGCGCCGGCGCGGCGGCGTGGCCCGTGGGCGTGACCCTTCTGCCGGCGGGCGGCGCCGGGATCCTCTTCGTCCTCCTGAACCTCGAGATCGCGGATTTCTTCGCGGAGGGGCGGCGGATCGTCGTGAACCCGTTCTCGACGACCCTCGCCGAGGGTCTCGCCTACACGCTCGGCTGGGCGTTCTTCGCGATCGTCCTGCTCGTTGGGGGAATCGCGAAGGAGAGCCGCGGGACCCGCGCCGCCGCCCTCGCCCTTCTCGTCGTCACGATCCTCAAGTGCTTCCTCTTCGACCTCGCACGCCTCGGCGGCCTCTACCGCGTCGGCTCGTTCGTGGGCCTGGCGATCTGCCTCGCGTGCGTCGCGCTGCTCCTCCAGCGGTTCGTGCTGCGGCGCGCCGGGCCCTGAGGGCGGGACCTCCGGTCAGGGCTTCGCGGCGAGGACGGGCGGAGCGTAGAGCGGGTCGTTCGTCGCGTTGTCGATGACGCTCGCGTAGGCGGCGATGAGGCCGCCGGACGGCGAGACGCGGAGCACGCCCGCGCGCGGGCCGTCCCCGAGGCCTCGCCCGTGGAAGAGGTCGTCGATCTGCACGCCGCCCGCGAGCGGGACGGGCGTCTCGAAGACGTCCTTCCGGACGCCGGCCTCGTCGAAGATCTCGACCTTCACGCTCACCGAGCCCGTTCCGGGCGCGGCCGAGAGGTCGACGAGCGCGAGGTTCGTCCGGAACCCGGCGCCGCCGGCAGGGAGCAGGATTTCGAGCGATTCGCCGCCGCTCGCAGACTGGAACGCGTTCAGCGCCGGGAGGAGCAGGCCGTACGTCCCGCCCGGGGCCGCGACGGTGTACGTCCGCGACGTGACGCGCACGCCGCCGGAGTCGTCGAGCGTCCCCATGGTCTGGAACCTGAGGCGGGCGACGCCGGTCCGGCCGAACGCGGTGGAGAGGACGTCGCGGACGGTCTTGGACTCTCGGGGGAGGAGCGGCAGCGTGAGGAGCGTCTCCGCGACGTTCGAGCTCCACGGCTTCACCGCCAGCGTGACCGACTGCGTGCGCTCGGACGGGTTGAAGAGGAAGAGGTCCGTCCGGAAGCGGGCGCCGTTCGCGCCGTCCGCGTGGACGACGGCGGGGATCGTGCGCGGGACGATCGACGGGACGTCGGGCGGGAACCACGTCGGGTCGTTCGTCGCGTTGTCGATCGCGATGAGGCCCGCGACGCTCTCGCCGCTCTTCGGCGTGAAGAGGAGGGAGCCCGTCCGCCACGCCGGGGCGCCGAGCGCCGCCGCAAGGTCGGACAGCTGGCGCTGCCCGGAGGCCGGCGCCGTGATCGTGCCCGTGAGCGGGACGGGCGCGCTCGAGTCCGCGGCGAGGGTGAGGTCGGCGCGCGCGCCGCGCCCGCTCACGTCCGTCGCGACGAGGTTGGACCGGAACCCGTCGCCGAGGAGGCCCGCCGAGAAGCTCACCGCGAAGTTCGCGCCGAGCGCGGCAAAGACGTCGACGGCGCCGACGGACATGCCGTACGTTCCGCAGCCGGCGGCCGTGTACGTGCGGCTCGTGGCCTCGATCGACCGCGAGCCCTCCGGCACGAGCAGGATCGCGCCCGAGGCGGCGTCGAGCCCGAAGAGCGACGCGAGGGCGTCGGGGTACGTCGCGATGGACGACGCGGGCAGGATGACGCTCCGGTCCGGAGCCGCGGGCGTGACGTCGGAGCCCGGAAGGAATCGCACGACGACCGTCACGGACGCCGGGTCGGGGTTCCTCAGGACGAGGTCCGTCCGCCACGCGGCGCCGAACATGCCCGTCGTCCGCGCCGAGGCAGGGATCACGAGACGCTGGCGCAGCGATCCGCGCACGACGCCCCACTCCTGGACGACGTCGCCGCCGCCGCCGGCGCCCGACGGACCGGGAGCCGGCGCGAGGATCGCGGTCGTGGAAGATCCCGAGTCGAAGAGGAACGCCGCGCCGTCGGCGGCGGCGTCCACGTCGAGGTGGACGAAGCCCTTCCAGTCGGTCTCCTGCACGAAGAGCTCGTCGTACGACGCGGGCGCGGGCTGGCCGACGGTCCAGATCGCGAGCGCGGGGTCCTTGAAGATGCGCTGGTCGACCTGCGGCCGCGGGCGGTGGACCTGGACGAGGAGGCGCGTGCCGGACGCGCCGGCGTGAATCGCCTCGACCTGGGGCCGCGTCACGTCGCGCCACGCCTCGACGAGGCCGCCGCCAGGCGTGTGGGACGAGAGGATGGTCGGGCCGTCGCTGCGCTGAAGGACCCACGCGCCGGAGAAGTCGGCCGTAGGAACCGCGAAGAGATCCGTCGCGCTCGTGCTCGCCGAGGTCGCGATCTCGTCGATCCCGCCGCCCTCCGCCCAGGCGACGGACCGCCGGCCCGTGAGCCCGGCAGGGATCGGGGAATAGGACCAATTGACGTTCAGGTAGGCGCCGCCTGCGCGCGCGATCCAGCCGCCCACGAACCCGGCGGAAGTCGCCCGCGGCGGGAAGGGCGCAAGTAGAGTCTGGGCGCCGTCGAGGCCCACCGTCCAGATCCCCGCGGCGGGCGTCCCCGAGCTGCCCACGGGCTGGCCGGCGACGAGGAAGAGTCGGCCGTCGGCGTCGGTCCCGAGGAGGATCGAGTCCAACGAGAACGAGCCGATCTTCGCCGCGCTGCCGTCCGCCTTCACGGCCCAGTAGGCGGCGGCGTTCGTGCTCCCGTCGTAGAGCGGAACGACGAACGGGGCCGGAGCGGACCCGATCACGAGCCCGGCGCCGCGGCCCTGCACGAGCGGGCCGCCGATGTCGACCGGATACCAGCCGAACCACGCCAGCCGCGGCAGGCCGCTGACGATCCACGTCGCTCCACCGTCCCGGCTGAAGAGGTCCCTTGAGGCCTGCGTCGGGTTCTCGCCGGGCGCGAGCTCCGCCGTCGTGCGCGTGAGCAGGAAGAGCGTGCCGTCCGGGCCCTCGAAGGCGCCCGCCCAGTCGAGACGCGTCGGCTGGCCGCCCGGCGTGACGTCCCGCGGCTCCTCGAGGCCCAGCGTGTCGTACACGACGAGGCGCGCCAGCGTCTGGAAGCAGGCGAAGCACGTCGGACCTGCGATCCCGCCGGTGACGGACACCTGCTCGACCAGGACCGCGTGGCGGTTCGCCCTCTTCTGGACCGCGGGAGTCGCCTGCCGGCTCGTGATCGGGGCGTAGGAGATGACGCGGGCCTCGGCCGAGAGCCCGAGGAGAACGACGGTTGCGGCGAGGGCCGTGCGGACACGCTTCATGGCGACTCCTCGAAGGCCGGAGAACCCGGTATTCCCTGGGAAGTGTCCCGGCCGGAGGGCGGCTCACGCCGCGGGCCCGGGTTTTCAGTATTCGGTCGCCGGAATCATCCGGACGAAGCTCCCGTCCGACGTCTGGGCGTCGTTCAGGACGCCGTAGGCGAGCCACGTGTCGTCCCCGGCGGCGCGCGTCACGATCGCGTAGGCCTTCGTGACGTTCGCCGGGACGCCCGCGACGTCGAAGATGCCGGACCACTGCGTCCAGTCGCCGGGCTGGAGCGAGACGGAGACCGGGCCGCCGGCCGGCTGCGCCGTCGCCGCGTCGTAGAGCTGGACGACGAGGGAGAGCGACGATTCGGAGCCGCCGCCGAGGTGGACGACCGCGAGGTTCGAGCGGACGGTCGCGTCACGCGTGAGGCCCGGGACGAGCGCCGACGCGCGCGCGCCACCGCCCTTCGCGGCCGCGGGGTACGCAACCCCGAACGCGCCGCCGGTCGCGGCGTTTGGATTTGGCGTCGTCGTCCGCGCAATCGCGACGGTCCGCGGCGCGTCGAGATTGAAGAGGTTGCGGAACTCCACGGTGAGCGTTCCGGCCTGCGCGCCGGTCGAAGCGTCGGGCACGTTCAGGCCCTTGCTTCTCAGGTACGCGATCGCGTCGGTGATGGTCGTCTGCTGGCCGGCCGCGAGGTTGAGCGTCACGAAGGGGACGCCCGTGGAGGTTCCGAGCGCCGGCTTGTAGAAGAGGTCCACGGGCGTCGCGAAGGCGCCGTCGTTCGCGAGCGTGAGCTCCGTCGTGTAGTGCGAGAGAGCGGCGCCGTAGACGTCGAGGACGACGGGAACGACGAGCCGCCGCGCCGCCGAGAGGCCGCCGGGCTGGTAGAGGGGGAGGATCGAGCCGTCGGACGTCTTCGCGTCGTTCACGACGCCGTAGGCCGTCCACGCGCCGACGCCGGACGTCCGGGTGATCTTCGCGTAGCCGTACGCGGGCTCGGCGAGACCCGCCGTCAGGAGAACGCCGTTGAGCTGCCTCCACTGACCCGGGAGCAGGCTGACCGGGATCGGGGCGCCGGCGGCCGCGCCGGACTGGTCGTACACCTGAACCTCGAGCCCAAGGGGGTAGGCCCCACGCCCCGGGAGGTGCGCGAGCGCGAGGTTCGATCGCGAGACGCCCGCCACGCTCCGGAGGCCGTAGACAAAACCCGCGCCCTCGGCGGCGTCGAGGTCGGAGGGAGCGTCGAGGAAGACGCCGTAGCTGCCGCTCGCGTCCGTCGTATACGTCCGCGAGAGGGCGTAGAGCGACTGCGTTCCGTCGGCCGGGCCCTGTCCGACGTCGGTGTAGACCGAGAGCGTGCCCGCAGCGGGCGCCGCGCCGACCCCGACGCCGCGATCGCGCAGGAACTGGAGAGCGTCCGTCGCCTGGAGCTCCGAATGGGGCGCGATCGAAACCGTCGTGCTGCCGCTCCCGGAGGCGGGGAAGTCGGGCGCCCCGGTGAATAAGACGATCGCGCTCAACGCGACGCTGGATCGGTTCCCGATCGTGAGGTCGGAACGGAAGTGCGCGCCGGCCGATCCCGCCACGTCGAGGACGACCGGGACGGTCTTCACGGACGGATAGATGCTCGCGACGAAGAGGCCGTTGCCTGCCGTCCCGGCCCAGAGTTTGCCCCCGTCGAAGCGCACGACGCGTGCGTCGATCCCGACCTCGACGCCCGCTTTCTCGGCGAGCCAGCCGCCGTCCTTCCGGCGGAGGATTCCGGCGGCGCCGGCAGCGGCGAAGGCCATCCCGTTGCCTGTGTCGAGCGAGGAGACGAAGGCCGTGTTCGCTCCGGCGTCGTCGGCACGCCACGCGGCGGGGAGCGAGCCGCTGAGCGTCGCGGCCGCGATGCCCGTTGCGGGCGCCGCGAAGAGCGTCGAGGCGTCCCCGCCGAGGGCCTGGACGAGGGACGGCGAGCCCGCCGCGTTCTGCCAGCTCTGTGCGCGCGCAAAGAGGGCCGTGCCCGTCGACGCGTAGAGTGTCCCCCCGACCTCGCGCGCCGCGAGGATCGACTCGGTGCCCGAAAGGCCGCCGTTGTCGGCCGACCATGAGGATCCGACATAGCGCCACATCCCGGCGCTCGGCGTGCCGCCGGCGACGCTCCCGTCCGAGACGCGTCCGAGTGTCGTCGGGACGACGCCCGTGGGGAGGCCGGAGACCGCAGGAGCGGAAGACGTGACGGACCCGGCGAGGACGGTGAATGCCGAGACGCCGCAATTCGACGCCGCGAGGAAGGCGCCGATCGGTGAACGGCCGCCAATGCCGTAAGCCGCGAGCGACGTCACGTCGCCGCAGCCGGGCGCGCTCGAGAGACCGGACGTTGCCGTGACGGGCGCGAATCCCGCGCCGCGCGAGGAGGCCATGATGTTGCCGGCGACGTTCGCGACGTCCGAGATCGTCGACGCCCAGAGGCCGGCGCCGGCTTCCACCCACGCCGTGCCGAGGCGCTTGTAGACGGGCGCGCCCGAAGTTCCCGCGAAGACATCCGAACCCGCCGACGTGAAGCTTTTCGCGCCGGGGGAGAGGATCCCCGAGTTGTCGGTGCCCCACGTGCCGGACTTCATGAGGATTCCGGCATCCGCGGTGGCGGCGCGGAGGACGCCGCCCGCGTTCGTGATCGCGCGGACGTCGTGGTAGCCGAAGCCGGGCTCCTGAACCCACGCGCCGCCGTTCCACGAGTAGAGCGTCTGGTCCGTGCCGGCGTAGAGGACCCCGTTCACGGAGGCGAGCGCCTGAACGGTCGCCGTGACGGAGAGGCCGATCGTGAAAAACGAGACGGCGGGACCCTGGTAGCGGGCGACCGTGCCGCGCAACCCCGCGACGAGGTCGCCGGACCAGACTGCCGCCGAAAAGACCTTGCCGCCGGGGCTCGCGAGGGCCGTCCACGAACTGCCCGTCTTCTTCGCGACGCCGATCCCCGCGGCCCAGAGGCTCGTCCCGTCCGTCGCGAGCGCGAACGGCTGCGTCAAGGACGCCGGAACCGCCTCGGCGGTCCACGCTTCGAGTACGGGCTCGCCGCCGATATTGCGCCTCCACACCTTCGTCCCGTCCGCGGCATAGAGGGATGTCGCGAAGGTGAGGGACGAGACGGGACGGCCGTTGAGCCCTTCCGGAACCCACGCGCCCGCCCCGAGCCGCCAGACGCCGTGCGGCGTCCCGACCCAGACGTTCGTCCCGTCCGAGGCGAGGGCGGTCGCGTCGGCGCCGGGGAGCGTCTGGACCTGCTGGAACTTCAGCCCCGCGCGCGCGGGAACCGCGGCAGCGAGCGTGACGAGAGCGGCGGCGAGGGCGAAGGACGCGGCGCGGCGGACGGGCGGGCGGCCGATGTTCATCACGTCGGAGAGAATAGCGGGATTCGCTTCGACCCCGAACCTCTCTTCGCCGACCTGTGCTATCCCGCGTAACTTGGTGCGTAACCTTTCGACGCTCCCGCGCGTCTGACCAGGATGCGCGCGCGGGGCGCATGGGGCGACGCCTCCGGCTGGCAGCGAGCTTGCTCGATACCGGGCGTTCGAGCCCTGTAGAGTCAATTCGACGCGGAGGTCCCTGTCGTGAAAGCGTTCCGGCCCGGGCGTCTCGCCCTCCTCTTCCCCCTCGCCCTTGCCCTCGCATTGCCCGCCTCTGCGGGCGAGATCCGCGGCCGACTCCTCGTCTCGGACCGCGGCGACCGGCCCGCCGCCGGCGTCACGGTCTCGGCCGTCGCGTGGGAAACGCCCGGCGAGGAGGCGCGCCGCGAGGCGAAGGCCGGCGCCGCGCCGAAGCCTTTCGCCGCCGTGACGACCGGCGCCGACGGCTCCTTCGCGCTCGCGGTCCCGGCCGAGCCCGGCAAGGAGAAGCTCTTCCGCGTCCAGGCCGAAGGGGCGGGCGTCGTCCCGGTCCTCTTCGAGGACGTCTACGACGCGTCCGAGACGGAAGACCTCGGCGAGCACGTCCTCTCTCGCGCCGAGAAGATCTCGGGAACCGCCGTCGACGCCTCCGGCGCGCCGCTCGCCGGCGCGGACGTCGTCCTCGAGCCGGGCGGCGCGGGCGGCCCCGGAGACCCGGCGTTCCGCACGCGCGCGCGCACGGTCGTGACCGGCGCCGGCGGCGTCTTTCGCTTCGAGGAGGCGAGCGGGGCGGGCAACCGGATCTTGGTGAGGAAGGACGGGCTCGCGCCCGCGCTGTCGACGGGGCTGAGAACTGGAGGCCTCGCGCGCCCCATTGCCCTCTCGGCGGGCTTTCCCGTCTCGGGCGTCGTCCGCGACGCCGGCAAGCGCCCGGTGGCAGGCGCACTCGTCAGGTTCGAAGGCGGGAAGGGCGTGACGCGCTGGGTGGTGACGAACGCCGACGGCGCGTTCTCGATCCCGAACGCGCCGGACGGCCGCGGCTCCCTCGTCGTGGACGCCGGGGACGCCGGCTGGGCCGCGAGGCCCGACGTGAAGCTGCCGCTGCCCGAAGGCCGCTCCCTGAACGTGACGCTCGCCGCTCCGGCGGTGCTGACCGGGAAGGTCGTCGAGGTCCAGTCGGGCAAGGCCGTTCCCCGCGCGAAGCTCTTCCTCAAGGGCAACGCGTTCGCGCGCCTCGTGCGCACCGCGCCCGACGGCACGTACGCCTTCAGGGGCGTTCCGCCGGAGACCTACCGCCTCGCCGTAGACGAGGCGCGCCACGTCCCGTGGGCGCAGGCCGCCCTCGCGCTCGCGCCGGCTGAGGCGAAGCGGCTCGACATCGCGCTCACGCCCGCTGCGACGATGGCCGGGAAGGTCGTCGACGAGAACGGCGCGCCCGTTGCGGCGGCGCGCGGCACGCTTACGCGCGGCGGCGAGAACGCGGCCGCGGGCCTCCGGCGCATGCTGCGCGTCGACGCCGAGATCACGGCGTTCCGGACTCGGCCCGACGGGACGTTCACCGCCTCGCGCCTCGCGCCCGGCGACAACCAGCGGCTCCTCGTGAGCCATGCGGACTTCGAGCGCGCGACGGTGGCGGGGCTGTCGCTCCCCGCCGGCGGAACGAAGGCCGGCGTGAACGTCGTCCTCAGGCGCGGGGCCACGATCACCGGGTACGTGAAGGACGGCGCCGACCAGCCCGTTGGGGACGTCGAGGTCCAGGTGGACCCGTCGATGAACTTCCGCGGTGGCGCGGGCGGCGTCGCGGTGAACCTCATGCGGCTCGGGGGGCCGAGCGCGCGGCCGAAGACGAAGACGGGCGCGGACGGCTCGTTCGCGATCAAGGGCATCTCGGTTGGCGAGTACGCGCTCGTCCTGAAGAAGCCGGGCTTCGCGACCGAACGCGTCGATCCCGTCAAGGTGACCGAGCAGGGCGCCGAGCCCGTGCTCGTCGCGCTGGGTCCGGGCGCGAGCATTACCGGCTCCGTGCGCCGCAAGAGCGGCGAAGGCGCCGAGGGCTTTCTCGTGCGCGCCGGCGCGGCGGGCGGCGGCGGGCGCGGCGGGCGCGGCGGCGGCCCCGGCGGCGGCCTCCTGAACGCGATCGGGGCGGACAGCCCGACGGGCGTGGATGGCGCCTTCTTCATCGACGGGCTCAAGGCTGGCCAGGTGTACGACCTCTCCGCGTTCGGCGGGGCCGGGATGGGCCCGCAGAAGCGCGGCATCATCGCGCCGGCCGCCGGAGCGGACATCGTCGTCTCGGGCACCGGCCGGATCGCCGGCGTCGCGCTCGACGCGAGGACGGGCCAGGCCCTCCGCAATTTCTCCGTCTCGTACGAGCCGGACCGCGGCGGCGGGATGGTCATCCGCATGGTGGCGCGCGGGGCCGGGGCGCAGACGGGCATCGGGCAGAAGCGCGACTTCCAGACCGAGGACGGCGTCTTCGCGCTCGAGGACGTGCCCGCGGGCACGTGGACGGTCGTGGTGGATGCGAAGGGCTACCAGACGGCCCGCGTCGCGAGCCTCGTGGTCGACGAGGGCGGCACGAGGGACGGCGTCGAGGTGCGCGCGACTCCGGGAACCGTCCTCAAGGGGCGCGTCTCGGACGCGAAGACCGGACGCCCCGTCGCGAACGCCACGGTGACGTGGGAGCCGGCCGGCGCGAGCGGCGGCGGACCAGGCGGGATGTTCGGCCGGGGCGGCCCGCTCGGCCTCGACGGCGGCGACGAGATCACGACGGACGCCGAAGGCGCGTTCACGGTCGAAGGGATCGCCGCGGGACGCGTCAAGGTGACGGCGAAGAGCCCGGACTACGCGGACGGGACCGAGGTGGCCGACGTCAAGGAGGCGGGGGGGACCGTCGAGGTGAAGCTCGCCACGGGCGGCTCGGTCGGAGGCGTCGTGGTCGCGGGCAATCAGCCGGTGCCGGGAGCGAGCGTCTCTCTTGCGGGCGCGGGGGAGGCGGGATTCGGCCGCATTCTCGGCGGCGGCCAGACGACGACGACGGATGCGACAGGACGGTTCGTCTTCGACCACCTCGTCGCGGGGCGGTACAGCGCGTCGGCGGGCCTGAACGGCAAGTCGAGCAACCTGTCGGAGGTCGTCCTCCAGGCGGGAGACGCCCGGAATGACCTCGTCCTGTCCCTCTCGGCCGGCTCGACGATCCAGGGCTTCGTGAGCGGGCTTCCGGACGGATGGAAGGGCCAGACGACCGTGATCGCGAACGGCATCGAGTCGTTCTTCGCGACGACGAAGGTCGGGGCGGACGGCTCGTTCCAGATCACGGGCGTTCCAGCCGGACCCGTCACGCTGCGCGCGCAGGCGGGCGACGGTCTCGGGACGTCGCGCAGCGCGACGAAGCAGGTCACGGCGGCGGACGACGTGCCCGTCCTCCAGGCCGAGATCGTGTTCGACGTCGGGTTCACGCTCTCGGGCCACGTCACGCGCGCGGGGCAGGCAGTCGCGAACGCGATGGTCATGGCGAACCTGCAGGGCGGCGGGGGCCGGCAGGCCACGGCGCGTGCGGACGAGTCGGGCGCGTACGCTCTGCAGGGCCTCCAGGAGGGCTCCTACGCGGTCACGGCTTCGGCCGATCCGCTGGCGGGCGGCGGTGGCTCTGTTGTGCGGCAGACGGTGTCGCTCACCGCCGACCAGAGCCTCGACCTGAACTTCCCGACGGCGAGAGTCGCCGGAATCGTCACGGACGCGGACACGAAACAGCCGCTTCCGGACGTTGCGGTCGCGCTCTCGGCAGCCGTGGGCGCCGGCGGCGCGCCGCTCCAGCGCATGACGCAGACGGATTCGACGGGACGCTTCCGGTTCGCCGACATCCTGCCGCAGGCGTATACGCTCAACTCCTCGAAGCCGGACTACCAGTACGACAAGCGGGCGATCGCGGCGGCCGACGACGGCTCGAGCGAGAACGTCGCCGTCGAGCTCGCCCGCGGGCAGGGGATCGAGATCCAGGCGCGCGACGGGCTCGCGGGCGTCCCGATGCGCAGCGTGTCCGTGCGCGTCCTCGACGGGTCGCGGGCGGCCGTTTACGCCGGGACGATCTCGCTGGACTCGAACGGCGTCGGCGAGATCACCTCGCTCAAGCCGGGCGGCTACTCCCTGTTCGTGAGCGCAAGCGGCTACGCGACCCTCTACGTGTCGAGCGTCTCGGTGCCGTCGCAGACGCTGCCCGTCACGCTGACGCCGGGCGGCTCCGCGGACATCTCGGTCGGACCGAAGTCCTTCGTGAACGGGATCCTCCGCGGGACGCTCCGCACGGCGGCCGGTTCGCCCTACCCCTACACGCTTTTCAACACGGACGGGCGCCTCGCGATCACGGCAGACGCCACCGGGCAGACGGGTTTCCGCCGCCTCATGAACCTCGCGCCGGGGAGTTACGTGCTCGCTCTGGACAGCGGCGGCGGGACGACGTTCTCGGTCACGGAGGGCGGGATCACGCCAGTCAAGCTCCCGTAGGGTCCCGCCCCCGGCGGCCGCCGGTAGAATGGCGGCGCGGAATGAGTCTTCGGCGCGCGACCCTCGCCTGTGTCTTCGCAGCCGGCGCCGCGGCGCCGGCTGCGGCGCAGGACTCGATACTCGCCGGGGCGAGCCCGTTCGTCTCGTCGAGCGGTGCGCTGCGCCTCAAGGTCGAGATCAAGACCGCGTTTCGGGACTCGCGCGACCTCTCGATCACCGTGCCCGGCACGGGGCTGCCGTTCCCGGTCGTCATGCGCACCGTCGACCCGGGCGCTTCCGTCGAGCTCCCGAACCTCGGCTTCACGCTCGAAGCCGACCTCACCCCGGACATCTTCACGCGCGCGGTCGTGAACGTCCTCGACCTTTACAACCGCAACCCGACGTCGAGCGCGGACAAGGTCCAGCTCCGCGAGGCGTTCGTGCGCTTCGGGAGGAAGGTCGACACGCTCAAAGCGGCCGACGGGACGACCCTCTACGCCGAGGTCGGCAAGTTCCCGCGCTTCACCAAGCAGGTCGTCCGGCGCCTCGAGAGCTACGGGCTCTGGGGCACCGCGGTCGGGCGCTTCGAGGAGACGGGCGCCGAGCTCGGCGGCACATTCGGGTCGCACGTTTACTGGCGCGCCAGCGCGACGGGCGGCACGCCGCTTTTCTTCCGCGACCCGAACGCCCTCGCGGGCGACAACGGGACGCCCGAGCGCACCGTGGGCTCGACGACGCCGGTCGTTTACAACTCGGGCTTCCCGATCTTCTACGACACGATCGCTCCCGACGTCGTGGGCTCCGGGAAGCTGCAGCTCGGCGGCGGCGTGGGCTTCCGGTGGAACTGGGGCGAGAGCGGCCGCGACGGTGTCGACGTCCTCGCGTGGTACTTCCAGCGCAGCCTGGCCGATCGCACGGCGCTCCACGGCACCTTCTACGGCGCCGAGCTGAAGATCCTGCAGGGCCCGAACGGCGTCTTCCTGCCGTTCGACGCGGACGACCCGCGCAAGCGCGAGTGGGGCGTGAACGTGGAGGCCCGCTTCGGGCCGGTTCGCTTCTTCGGGCAGGCGGTCAAGCAGGACATCGCGTACCTCTGGCGGCAGGGCTACGAGGCGGAGCTCTCGTGGCGGATCCCGCTCCCGGGCCTCTTCGCCTCGGGCGACCAGCCCGTCGTGAACTGGATCGAGCCCGACGTGCGGGTCTCGTACGTCGACAACCTGTGGGAGAACCCGGCGGGCTACGTCGCGCCGTCCACGGGCTGGAACTGGATCAAGTACGACTTCGGCGCCCGCGTCGGGATCGTGCGCGGGCTCGACCTCACAGCCGAGTACGCGCGCCACGACGCGACGACCCGCCGGGGATTCGTCCACCCGGACGAGTGGCTCGTGACGCTGCGCGCGGCGTTCTGAGAAGCCGCGGGGAGGCCGGAGCCTCCCCGCGGCCGCGGATCACTTCGGAGCGGGCGCGGCGGCGCCGGCGGGATGGGGCCTCGTCGGCTTCGAGTCGCAGCGGCCCTCGAGGTGATAGCGGATCGAGAAGCTGTTGTCGCCTTCGTTCGTCTCGTTCACGTTGTGGTCCGCGTCGAGGACGAGCTTGAGGCCGTGGGCGCCGGAGTCGAGGTACGGCTGCGTCGTGATGCTCTTGTTCTCGCTCGCGGCGAGCGGGAACGGCCCGTTGATCGCCCGCTCGTTCGCGTCCGAATAGAGCTTGTTCTTGAACGGGACCGTCGCGAATCCGTTCGTCTCCTTCTCGTAGTACTCGACGTTGAACGCGCACTCGCCGTTGCTCGGCACCGGGTGCGGGTTGATGGACTCGGCCGCCGTGAGCTTCACGCTGCCGCCCCACGGGACGAAGTGCGCCATGGCGGGATTGCTGCCCCAGATCTTGATGCCCTTGGACCCGTCCGGGAAGACGCCGGAGGTGACGTTCGGCTTCCCTTCCGGAGGCGTTCCGACCGTCTGGCACTTGAACGTGTAGTCGACGGGCTGGTGACCCTCGAAGAGCTTCAAAAGAGGAGCAGGCGCGGGCTGGTCGTGGAAGAGGTCGAAGCGAATCGTCTTGATCGTGCACCCGGCGAATCCCTTCGGGCACTGGACGGAGATGCGCGTCTTCCCCTCGCCCGGGCCTTTCTTCGTGACCATGAAGGGAAGCTCGACGCCCGTGTGCGGCGGGTTCCCCGGCTCACCGGCGGTGTAGAAGCCGATGCGGCCGGTCGACTGGGTTTCGAGGTTGTACGTGAAGGAGATCTCGAGGGAGTTCCCGGGTCCGAGCGGCGTGGAGGGCTGGTCGCCGGGGAGAGTCGCCGGCGATGCGGGGTTGATGCCGAGGATCCGGACCCAGTCGGCGGCGGCGGCGGTCCCCGCAGACAGGGCGAGAGTGAGGACGAGGAGCAGCAGCGAGTTACGAGCGGTTTTCATGGAAGTTCCTTTCTCGGGAACAAGGTGGGCCCTTCCCGCTCCCGCGGCAAGGCGAAGACGTGGTCCGGGCGCGAAGAAGCGCGGTCCCGGAGCGACAGACGCGCACCGGACGGCTCGCCCGGTGACGGCGCTCACTCTTCGGCCCCTCAGCCCTGGATGATCCCGCGCCTCAACGCGAAGCGGATCAGCTCCGTGCGCCCGTGGACGCCGAGCTTCTCCATGACGTGCTCGCGGTGGGACATCGCGGTCTTCACGGCGATGCCGAGGAGGGACGCGACTTCCTTGTTCGCCTTCCCTTCGGCGACGAGCTTCAGGACCTGCTTCTCGCGGTCCGTGAGCAGGTCGTAGGGGTCCTCGCCGGCGCCGGCGCCGACGGGCGCGTCGCCCGTCATCGCATCGCGCGCGATCGCGGGATCGAGGACGAGTCCGCCGCGGGAGACGCCGCGGATCGCGGACACGAGCTCGGTTCCCGCGGCCTTCTTGAGGATGTAGCCCGCGGCGCCCGCCTTGAGGAAGCGTGACACGTACTCGCGGTCGTCGTACTGCGTCAGGACGAGGACCCGGGTGTGCGGGCTCACCTTGCGGACCTCGAGCGCCGCCTCGAGCCCTCCGAGGCCCGGCATCGCGATGTCCATCAGGATGACGTCCGGCCCGAGCTTGCGGCAGGCTTCGATCGCCTCGAGACCGTCGGCAGCCTCGCCGACGACCTCGACGTCCTCGGCCGTCTTCAGGAGCGCGCGGATCCCCTCGCGCAAGAGCGCGTGGTCGTCCGCGATCACGACCCTAATGCGCGGCACGGGTGGCCTCCTCCTTCGGGACCGGGACGGTGAACGCGACGTGCGTGCCCTCGCCCGGCGACGAATCGAGCGTGAGCGTACCCCCGAGGATCTCGATCCGCTCGCGCATCCCGAGGAGGCCGAGGCCCTGGCCGGTCTCCGAGGGCGTCGCGACGTCGGCGGGCGTGAACCCGAGGCCGTCGTCCTCGACGTCGACGGAGAGGGCGTCGCCCTCGCGCGACATCTGGATGAGCACCGTCTTCGCCCCCGAGTGCCGCGCGACGTTCGTGAGCGCCTCCTGGATGGCGCGGAAGACGGGAATCTCGACCGTGGGCGAAAGACGGTCGTCGAGGCCCTCGACCTCGAGGCGCGCCGCGATCCCCGCCGGCGTCAGGTGCCGCGCGATCCACCAGCGCACCGCGGAGACGAGGCCGAGGTCGTCGAGCACCGACGGGCGCAGGTCGAAGATGACGCGGTGGAGGCCGTCGAGGGTCCGCGACGTGAGAGCGCGCGCGTCCTCGAGCTTCGTGCTCGCCTCCTGGGGCGTGGCCGCCCGGCGGACCGTGTCGAGTCCGACGGCGAGCGCCACGACGGTCTGGCACGTCTCGTCGTGCAGCTCGCGCGCGATCCGCCGGCGCTCGTCCTCCTGCGCGGAGAGGAGCTTCTTGACGAGGTCCGCGCGGCGGGCGTCCCGGTCCTTGAGGTCCGCGTAGAGCTTCTGGAGCTCCGCCGTGCGCTCGGCGACGCGGCGCTCGAGCGTCGCGTTCGCCCGGGTGACGTCGTCCATCGAGGCCGCGAGCGCGACGCGCATCGTCTCGAACGCGCGCGCGAGGCGGTCGATCTCGTCGTCGCGTCGCTCGTCCTCGGGCGGGAGGGGCACGGGCTGCGAGAGATCGCCGGCGGCGAGCCGCTCGGCCGAATCCGTCAGCGCGCGGAGCGGACGCCGCACGCTGCGCGCCGCGCCCCACGCGAAGAGGCCCGCGACGAGGAGGAAGAGCGGCGTCAGGAACGTGAACCAGCCGTGGACGGCGATCTCCTCGGCGAAGGCGTCACGCCGCGGCTGGCGCACGCGGACCCGCCAGGGAGTGGACGCGACGGGCGCGGACGCGGTGACGTCGTTCGAAAGGTCCGGGATCGCGGCGCTGGCCGCGAGGACCCGGCCGTCCGCGTCGACGAGCTCGACGGCAAGCGTGCGGTCGTTGCGGAACGTCCTCAGAACGAGGCCGGCGCGCGCCTGCCGCACGGACGGATCGGTGAATTCGGGATCGGCGACCGTCATCTCGACGGCCACGGCCACGGAGCGCGCGAGCGTCTCGCGCTCCCTCACGAGGCGGCGGCTGGCGTCCTCGAAGCCC
>JBBQDQ010000072.1:0-16387 GCA_038319835.1 Thermoanaerobaculia bacterium
AGGTGCTCCTCGTGCCCTTCGCGGAGTACCTGCCGGCGCCGTCCTTCCCGTGGCCGAAGTGGCTCGTCGGCCGGTCGTTCGACGTCGTCCCGGGCGACGGGCCGGGGCTGTTCCGCCTCGCGGACGGCACGCCGTTCGCGCCGCTCATCTGCTGGGAGAATCTCTTCGCGGGATTCGCGCGGCGCTCCGTGGCGGGCGGGGCGCGCCTCCTCGTCCAGCTCACGAACGACAACTGGTTCGGCGCGACGGCCGCGCCGCTTCAGCACGACGCGGCCTCCGTGATGCGCGCCGTCGAGAACGGCGTGCCGGTCGTCGTGTCGTCGAACACGGGCCCGTCGCTCGTCGCGGACGGCGCAGGCCGCATCCTCGCACGCGCGCCGCGGCTCTTCGAACCGGCGGTCGTGTCCGCCCGGGTGGCGCCCGGCGTCGGCGCGACGCCATACGCGCGCGGCGGCTGGCTCTTCGGTGCGTTCGCGTCTGCCTGCGCTGCTGGCGCGGTCCTTGACGGATGGCGGCGCCCGCGCGACATTGGGCGCCGATGAGACGTTTCGCGCTCCTCCTCGCCCTCCTCGCCGCGGCTCCGTCCGCGCCCGCACAGACGGCGTCGCGCGGGGCGAAGCCCGAGGACGTCGCGGTCCTGCCCGCGTCGGCGGGGGCCGACGTCGCCCGGCAGGTCGCGGTCGAGCTCCGGACGGAGGACTTCGCGGCGATCGAGTCGCGCTTCGACGAGCGGCTGAAGGCGTCGCTTCCCGACGCCGCCCTGCGCGTCTTCTGGGCGGACACGCTGAAACGCGCGGGCGCGCTGCGCGGCTGCGCCGAGCCCCGGACGTCTCTGGCGGGCGAGTTCACGCTCGCGTTCTCCGCCTGCACGTTCGAAAAGCAGCAGGCCGAGCTGCGGCTCACGATCCGCCCGGACGGCCGCATCGCCGGCCTGTTCCTCGCCCCGGACTCCAACGCGCGGCCGGAGTGGATCGCGCCGGACTACGTGAAATCCCGGACGTTCACGGAGCGCGAGATGTCCGTTTCCGCAGGCCTCGTGACGCTCCCGGCGACCCTCTCGATGCCGAAGGGGGACGGGCCGTTCCCGGGCGTCGTCCTGGTCCACGGGTCCGGGCCGCACGACCGTGACGAGACCGTCGGGGGAACGCGCGTCTTCCAGGATCTCGCCCAGGGCCTCGCGTCGCGCGGTGTCGCCGTCCTGAGATACGAGAAGAGGACGAAGGCTTACCAGAAGGAGCTCGCGGGGGCGCGCGACATGAACCTGAACGACGAGGTCCTCGACGATGCGGTCGCGGCTCTGTCCGTCCTGCGCGCGGCCCCCGGCGTCGACTCGGCGAAGGTCTACGTCCTCGGCCACAGTCTCGGCGGCATCCTCGCGCCGCGGATCGCGGTCCGCGACGACCGGGTCGCCGGGCTGATCCTCCTCGCCGCACCCTCCCGTCCGATGCCGGAGGTCGTGTACGACCAGGTGGAGGCCCTCTCCGGGCCTCGGGCGAGCGGCGCGCAGAGGGCCTCGGCTCCCGCGCTCCGCCGCGAGGCGGATGCGCTCGCGGAGCTCTACGCGGGGCGCCCGCCCGCGTCCCCGACGGCGACGATCTTCGGCGCGCCGCAGGCCTACTGGCTCGAGCTGAGGGCCCAGACACCGGCACGCGCACTCTCGACGCTCGGCCTTCCGGTCCTCGTCCTGCAGGGTGGGCGCGACTATCAGGTGAGCATGAAGGACTTCACGGGCTGGCAGCGCGCCTTGAAGGACGTGCCCCGGACCGCGTTGCGGTCCTATCCGAAGCTGAACCACCTGTTCGTCGCAGGCGAGGGGCCGAGCACGCCTGCCGAGTACGAGAAGCCGGGGCACGTGGCCCGCGAGGTCGTCGAGGACGTCGCGTGGTTCGTCGCCCGCGGCACACTGCGCCCGGCGGGAACGAAGAAGAAGAAATGAACTAGCGCCGGGCTACGAGCGCGCCGACGAAGAACTTCGGGAAGCGCGCGGCGACGGCGTCGACGTCCGGCAGCACCTCGACGCCGTGAAAGTCCGCGGCAGCGAAGGACGCGCGCCACGCCGACGGCGACAGGAAGCCGTGGTTCGGGCGGAGGATCGGGTCCGTCTTCACGTCCGTGAAGCTCGCGAGGAAGTCGAAGACGAAGTCGACGTAGGACGGCGGCGGATTTGCACCCGGCTTCACGCTCTCCGAGACGACCACGACGCCTCCCGGCCTCAGGGCCGCCCTCGCCTCGGCGAGAACGAAGCCGAGGTCGGGCGCCACGTGGAAGCAGTTCACGGAGTAGACCGCGTCGAAGGAGCCCGGCGCGACCCCTTGCGCCGCCCACGGCTTCGTCATGTCGAGCTTCGCGGCTTCGACGACCGTCCCGGACGCCGCGGCCGCGCGCGCCGCGCGCGCACCGCGGCGCGCGACCGTCGGGACGAGCTCCGTGAAGCGCCCGCGCGCCACGCGCGAGCCGAGGCGGGCCAGCGCGGCCTCGGCGCCGCTCCCGCAGCCTCCGCCCACCTCGAGCACTTCGGCGCCGGACGCCGGCAGCACGCGCGTCAGGACTTCGGCACCGAGCGTGTTGTTGATCGCGTAGAGGATGTTCGCGTTCGAGAAATACCGGATCCAGAGCGGCAGCCGCGCGGGCGTGAACAGGATTTCCTCGCCGGACTTCTCGCCGCGCAGGAACGCGGCGCCCTCCTCGGCGAGGACGGACACGATCTCGGCGCCGACCGCGGCGTCGGGCTCCGCCGCGGCGAGCTCGGCGGCGAGGGCGCCGACCGACGCGGGGTCAGGGGATTCGGATTTTCTTAGAAGGTGATGAGGGGCTTCGGCGTCCAGATACCCCGCGTCCACGAGCTTGGCGATCATGTATCGAAGAGCGGGGCGGGCGCGCTCGGGGACCGAAGACAGAGCCTCTTCTTCGTCTTTCTCCTCTCCCGCTGCAGGGAGAGCGCCGACGTCGCCGAGCAGCTTCCAGCACGCCGCGTCCACGAGGGCGTCGTAGATCTCCGTCGCGGCGAGGAAGCGCTCCGTGAAGAGCGCCCGGATCGCAGGGTCGTCGAGTGCGGCCGAGACGAGGGGGAAATCGCGCGCGGTACGAGTCATTCGGGGGCGGATGATAGGCGAGGGCGGCGCCAGGCATAGAATCCGGCGCCAGCATGCTGATCCGGCTCGCGCGGCACGGCGAGAGCGAAGGCAACTTCGCCGGCTCCCTGCAAGGCTCGCGTTTCGACACGCCGCTCTCGGCGCGCGGTCGCCGCCAGGCCGAAGCGCTGTCCATCCGCCTCGCCGGGGAAGGGATCGACGCCGCCTGGGCGAGCCCGATGGTGCGCGCGAGGGAGACGGCCTCGATCATCGCGGCCCCGCACGGCCTGTCGCTCTCGATCGACGCGGATCTCGTCGAGTTCGACTGGGGTGCCTGGTCCGGCCGGCCCTTCGACGGCGTGCTCGAGCAGGAAGTCTCTTCCGTGCGGGCCCGCTGGCGGGCGGGGGAGACGGACCTCGCGCCGACGGGCGGCGAGTCGCCCGCACGTGCGGCGCTCCGGGCGGAGCGTTTCCTCGTGAGGCTGAAGGGGGCGGGCGCCCGGGCGCCCCTCGTCGTGGCCCACGGACGGTTCAACCGGATCCTGATGGCCGTGCTCCTCGGCCGGCCGCTCTCGCGCATGGACGAGATCCGGCAGCGGAACGGCTCGCTCTCCGTCTTCGAGTGGGACGGGGGCGCCCCGGCGACGCCCATCCTCCTCGACGACGTCTCCCACATTCCCGACACGCTCCTGACGGACTCGGTCCTGTCGGACAGCGCGAAGTAATCCCCGTCACGGTTTCCGGCGTCCGCGGGACTTCTGACGCCTCGGAACTGCGTTCTGGCGCGGCCGGACCACGCGGTTCCCTTGCGAACGCGCCTCTTTGCCGTAGATTCAGTCTCGACAGGAAACCGCACCAAAAAGGAGATCCCGTGAAAAAGAACATCCTCGCCGCCGCGCTGATTCTCGGAACCGCCCTCACGGCGGCCGCCTCGGACCAGGCCGGCAAGCCGTCCTCCAGCCAGAGGACGACGGGCGCCGGCCTCAACCCGAACATGATCCAGACGCCATTCCGGTTCCTGGCGAGCGGAAACTACGTCTTCGTCATCAACGGCGGCACCGCCGACTGGAAAGGGCCGCTCGACGTCACGATCAAGTGTGCCCCGGTCCCTCCGACCACGTCCTGCGGCGCGAATTTCGCGGGCGGGTCGATCAAGAGGCACTACGACAAGGGCGCGTTCCCCGCGGGCCACGGTCAGGCGCCGGCCTCTGCGCCGAGCGGCAACTCCGTGATCATCACGCAGGGGGGCGGCTACGACGCCATCCACATGGGCCTCGCGGTGGGCACGTACAAGGTCGTCGCGTCCGCCGCGAACAACAGCTCGCCCGAGATGCCGACCACGGTCACGACGCCGCCCCCGGGATCGCCGACGCCCGTCGTCGTGAGCCCCGCCGTGACGCTCGGCGTCAAGCCGAAGTAACCCGGCCGCTACGCGCCAGGCGCCGGCGGGGCTCCGGCCTCGCCGACGCCCGCGCCCTTGATCGCCTTCGACGCGACGCGCGCGACGAAAATCGAGACGAGGACCGCGGCGACGGCGCCGCCGATCTGAAGCGCCTTTTTCGTCGCATCCGTTCCGCCAGAGGCCGCAGTCGCAGCCGCGGCCCCGAGGTACACGTAGGCGAACGTACCGGGGATCATCCCCACGAACGACGCGAGGATGTAAGGGCCGGTGCGGACGCCCGTCAACCCGAACGCGTAGTTGATGTACGTGAACGGGAAGACGGGTGACAGGCGGACGAGGAAGACGATCTTCGCGCCTTCCTTCGCGATCGCCTTGTCCAGCGCCGCGAACTTCGCGTTGCCCGCGGTCATCGTTTCGATCTTCTTCCTCAGGACCGACTTTGCGAGGAGGAACGAGAGCGTCGCGCCGAGCGTCGCGCCCGCGAGGACGACGGCCGTGCCCGTCCCGAGGCCGTAGAGCGCGCCCGCACCCAGCGTCAGGATCGACGCCGGCACGAAGAGAACGCAGCAGACGGCGTAAACGAGCGCGTAGAGGACCCAGCCCGCGGGCCCGAGCCCGACGACCCAGCCCTGAAAGCTCCGAAGCAGCTCCGTCACGGCGTCATCTCCGGAGGAACGCGGCGAGCTTCACGAGGAGCGCCTTGCGGCCCGGCGTGAGCGACGTCTTGAGCGCCTCGCGTGCGACGGCGCCGTGGATCTCCGAGAGCGACGGGTACGGGTGGATGACGGAGCCCAGCGCCGAGAGAGGCAGCCCGTTCTTCTTCGCGAGGACGACCTCGCCGAGGAGGTCACCCGCGTGCGGGTGGACGATCGCGGCGCCGAGGATGCGGCCCTTCGGGTCGATGACGACCTTCGCAAAGTTCGCACCCCCCGTGCCGTCGCAGATCGCGCGATCGTTGTGCGCGAAGGCGGCCTGGAAGACGCGGTGCGGGACTCCCTGCGCCTTCGCGTCCTCCTCCGAGAGCCCGACTCGGGCGATTTCGGGGTCCGTGTAGGTGACCCACGGCGTGTTTTCGACGTCGCATTTCGCGAGCGCGATCGGGGACAGAGTATTTCGGAGGACGATCCCGGCCTGGTAGCCCGCCCAGTGCGTGAAGAGATAGGGGCCCGCGACGTCGCCGATCGCCCAGACGGACGGGACGTTCGTCCGGCACTTCGCGTCCGCGAGGATTGCCTTCTCCGAGAAGGCGACGCCCGCCGCCTCGAGGCCGAGGCCCTCGACGTTCGGACGGCGGCCGGCGGCGACGAGGATCGCGTCCGTCTCGACGTCGACGGACGTGCCGTCTTTCCGCGTCACGGCCACGACCCTCGCGCCGCCGCGCACGGCGACGGACGACGCGCGCGCGTCGTCGTGGACCACGACGCCTTCGTCCCGCAGCGCGGCCGCGAGGACGGCCGCGACGTCGGCGTCCTCTTTCGGGCAGACGTGCGCGGAGGACGACACGATCGTGACCTCCGATCCGAGGCGCCGGAAGGCCTGCCCGAGCTCGACGCCGATCGGGCCGCCGCCCATCACGAGGAGGCGCTTCGGCAGCACTCGGAGGTCGAAGATGCTCTCGTTCGTGAGGAAGCCGGAGTCCGCGAGGCCGGGCACGTCCGGGATCCGCGCGCGCGAGCCCGTCGCGACGACGACGTTGCGGCCCCACACGGTCGTCCCGTTCACCTCGACTTCGTGCGGCGACTTCAGGCGGCCCGCCCCGAGGAGGACGTCGACGCCGAGGCCCGTGAAGCGCTCGACCGAGTCGTTCGGCGCGATCGCGGCCTGCGCGGCGCGCACCCGCTCCATCACGGGCCCGAGATCCTGCGGGCCCGGGTCGCCCGCGCCGCGGATGCCGAAGCGCGCGGCGTGCGCGGCCTTCGCGGCGGCGAGGAGCGCCTTGGAAGGAACGCAGCCGTACTGGAGGCAGTCGCCGCCCATCCCCTGGACGGGGGGCCCGTCTGGAGGCGTGAAGGGGAGGGCGTGCTTCTCGACGAGCGCGACGCGCGCCCCCAGCCCGACGCCGCCCGCGGCCACGACGAGGCCGCCCGAGCCGCCACCGATCACGACGAGGTTGTAGCGTTCCATCGTTCTCCCTGAGGTAGATGACCGGCCCGGCCCGCGTTGTTCCCCGCGTAGACTGGAGGCGGGAGGTTAGCTCAGCGGTAGAGCGTCTGCTTTACACGCAGCAGGTCGCGGGTTCGATCCCCGCACCTCCCACCATCTCGCTCGAAGCCTCGGCAGCCGCAAGAGCCAGGGCGAGCCGGCTCAGCCTTCGAATCGGACCGGCACGGGGACGACCTTCCAGATCTCCTCGGCGTACTCGCGAACCGCCCGATCCGACGAGAACGGGCCCATGCCCGCGACGTTGAGAATCGACATGCGCGTCCACGCCTCGGTGCCGAACAGGGTGGCGGCACGCTCCTGCGCCGCCACGAAGGACGTGAAGTCTGCGCAGTTGAAGAACCGGTCGCGCCCGAGGAGCTCTTCCGTGATCGGCAAAAAATCACGACTCTCCGCGCCGGAAAGGACGGGAATCTCCGAGATCACGCGCCCGAGCTCCGCGTTCGCGACGACGTGGCGCCTCGGTTCGTCCCCCGCCTTCTCGAGCGCGAGGATCTCCCCCGCGGTCTTGCCGAAGATGAGGATGTTCTCCGGCCCGACGGCGTCGAGGATCTCGACGTTCGCGCCGTCGAGAGTCCCGATCGTGATGCTCCCGTTCAGCGCGGCCTTCATGTTCCCGGTTCCCGAGGCCTCGTACCCCGCGGTGGAAATCTGTTCGGAGAGGTCGCCGGCCGGGAAGATCTTTTCAGCGGACGAGACGCTGTAGTTGGGGAAGAAGAAGACGGAAAGCCGGCCCTCCATCGCGGGGTCCGCGTTGACGACGCTCGCCACGGCGTTGAGGAAACGGATGACGAGCTTGGCCATGGCGTAGCCCGGAGCCGCCTTCCCGGCGAAAAGCACGGTCCGCGGCGGGCCGGCGTCCGCGCCGTCGCGGATTCTCTGGCGCAGCAGGAGCACGTGAAGCGCGTTCAGGATCTGGCGCTTGTATTCGTGGATCCTCTTGACCTGCACGTCGAGCATGCTTTCCGGGTCGAAGGCGAAGCCGTGGAGCCGCCCGCACACGTCCGAGAGGCGCACCTTGTTCGCCCGTTTGATGGCGTTCCACCGCTCCTGGAACGACGTGTCGAGGGCGAAGCTCTTCAGCTTCGCGAGTTCGTCGAGGTTCGTGACCCATTTCTCCCCGATGGCCTCCGTGATCAGCGCGGCGAGGTCCGGATTGCACTGCAGGAGCCACCGGCGCGGCGTGACGCCGTTCGTCTTGTTCTGGAAGCGGCCCGGAAAGAGCTCGTGGAAGTCCCGGAACGTCTCCGCCTTCAGGATCTCCGTGTGGATCTTCGAGACCCCGTTGACCGCGTGACTCCCGACGATCGCGAGGCGGGCCATCCGGACGGCGCCGCCGTTCTCCGTGTCGAGGATGGCGGTCCGATGGACCCGGTCCTCGTCGCCCGGAAACCGGCTCCTCACGCGCGCGCGGAACCGGCGGTCGATTTCCTCGATGATCTGGAAATGGCGCGGCAGGAGCCTCCCGAAGATCGAAACCGGCCACGTTTCAAGCGCCTCCGGCAGGATCGTGTGGTTCGTGAAGCCGAACACGGCCTGCGTCATCTCCCACGCACGGTCCCAGTCGATGCGCTCCTTGTCGACGAGGAGGCGCATGAGGCCCGGGATGGCGACCGCCGGATGCGTGTCGTTGAGCTGGATGGCGACCTTGTCGGGGAACTCGTCCCACGGCCGGTGGTCCCTCTTCTTGAAGCGCCGGAGGACGTCCTGCAGCGTCGCCGACACGAAGAAGTACTGCTGCTTGAGGCGCAGCTCCTTGCCCGCGAGCTGGTCGTCCGGGGGGTAGAGGACCTTGGAGATGTTCTCGGTCCTGGTCTTGTCCTCGACGGCGTGAACGTAGTCGCCCGCGTTGAACGTCGCGAGGTCGAACTCCCGCGTCGATCGCGCCGACCAGAGGCGCAGGGAATTCACGGTGTCGTTCTTGTAGCCCGGGACGGGGATGTCGTAGGCGATCGCGTAGACGTCCTCGGTATCCACCCAGTCGCTCCGGAGGTCGCCGGAGTCGTCGCGAAAGGAGACGGTCCGTCCGTAGAACTGGATCGGGATGAGGGAGTCAGGCCGGGGAATCTCCCACGGATTTCCATAACGGAGCCAGTTGTCGGGCGCTTCGACCTGCTGCCCCTCCTTGATCCGCTGGCGGAAGATCCCGTACTCGTAGCGGATGCCGTACCCGAAGAACGGAAGCGCGAGCGCCGAGGCCGAGTCGATGAAGCAGGCCGCGAGGCGCCCGAGGCCGCCGTTTCCGAGGCCCGGGTCCGCTTCGCGCTCCGCGACCGCGTTCAGGTCGTACCCGAGCTTCCCGATGGCGCGGGCGTATGCGGGGTGAGCGCCGAGGCTCAGGATGTTGTTCAAGAGCAACCGGCCCGGCAGGAACTCCATCGAGAGGTAATAGACGCGCTTGGCGTCCGAGCGGTAGTAGGTGTCCTGGGTCAGGAACCACCGTTCCATCAGACGGTCGCGAACGGCGTGGGCCAGTGCGTGGTAGACGTCGAGCTCGGCGGCCGTGAACTCGTCCTTGGCCACCGCGTACATCATCTTCTCCGCGAAGGACTCGACGATCCCGGGCACGTCGAGATGCCCGGGCATGGGCCTCGGGATCCGCCGCGGAGCGGGGCTTCCAGGGCGGGCCGGGTCGACCGGGTCGGGCATCTCCCGGATTCTAGGGGTCCTCGTGGCGCCTCCTCTACTCCGCTCCCGACGTTCGGCCGGGTGCCGATCACAACCCAGGCCCGCACTCCCGGTTCTAGGCGGGCTTCGGCAGGAGCGCTCGGACCTCTTCCTCGAGCTTCGAGAGGGAGAACGGCTTCCGGAGGAGGCGTTTTCTCCCGGCCGTATGGACGCCTGAGAGAGCGCTCTCGTCGACGTGTCCGGAGACGAACAGCACCTCAAGGTCCGGCCGCACGGACGTGAGCGCGCCGGCGAGCTCGGGGCCGCCCATCTCGGGCATCACGACGTCGGTCAGGAGCAGGTCCACGCGGCCATCGAACGCGGCGGCGAGCCGCAGAGCCTCGGCGCCGTTCGATGCGTCGAGGACCTCGAATCCGAGCCCCGTCAGGAAGTTGTGGACGAGGCGCCGGACGGCTTCCTCGTCCTCGACGAGGAGGATCGTCTGCCGCGACGTCCGCGGGCCGGCCCGCGGGGCGGCCGGCGCCGCACCGGCGACGAGCGGGAGCAGCACGCGGAACTCCGATCCCCCGCCCAGCCGGCTCGTCACCTCGACCTGGCCGCCGTGCTGCTTGACGATTCCGTAGACGGTCGCGAGCCCGAGACCGGACCCCTTTCCGAACGCCTTTGTCGTGAAGAACGGCTCGAAGACGTGCTCGGCGGTCTCGGCGTTCATCCCGCAGCCGTCGTCCCGGACGGCGAGCCGCACGGCGCGGGCCGCCGCGAGGCCGGCCGAACCGTCCGGGAGCGCGGGCTCCTCGATCGAGGTCGTCACGTGGACGTTTCCGTTGCCGCCGATCGCGTCGCGGGCGTTGATGCAGAGGTTCATGAGGACCTGTTCCATCTGCGAGGCGTCGATCCGCACGCGGGCGGGCTCCGGACTGAGCGTGACGTGGAGGACGACGCCCTCGCCGAGGAGCGGGTTGAGGAGCTTCGTCATGCCGCGGATCAGGTCGTTCAGGTCGACGTCGCGCGGCGCAAGGACCTGTTTGCGGCCGTAGGCGAGGAGCTGATGGGTCAGGGCCGCGGCGCGCCCGGAGGCGTGGAGGATCTCGCGAACCATCTCGCGGTCGGGCGACTCCGGGGGAAGCGTGCCGAGAAGCGTCTCGCCGTAACCCGTCACGATCGTGAGGAGGTTGTTGAAGTCGTGGGCGACGCCGCCCGCGAGCCGCCCGATCGCCTCGAGGCGCTGCGTCTCGTGCGACTGCTCCTCGCGCAGGATCTTCATCGCCCGTTCGTGCTCGGTGACGTCCTCGATCGAGAGGAGGACGAGCGGGTCTCCACTCGAGCCCAGGGTCAACGGTTTGACGCTGAGCGCGACCGCGCGGTATCCGAGCCCCGGAAGGTCCCGGCGGACGACGACGTTCTCGGCGGCCCCTCCGGCGGGCGACGCCTCGTCGAGGAGCATCGCGAGGGCCGGGACGTTCCACCGGCGGTCCCCGGCCTTGCGGACGAACCCGGATGCGCCCTCGGGAGGCGGGAGGCGGAAGAAGCGGAGGAAGGACGCGTTCGCCGCCACGATCCGGTGCCCCGCGTCGAGGACGACGAGCGGGACGTGCGCGGCCCCGAGGATCGTCTCGGCGTCGTTCCGCGCGGCGCGCAGCTCCTCGGCGGCCTTCTTGATGGCGTCCACGTTGACGACGGTGAGGACGACGCCGTCGATCTTGTTGTCCGTCGTGCGGTACGGCCGGAAGGACAGCTTGTGCCAGCAGCCCTTCTCGTCGACGGCCTCGCGCTCCAGCGGGGCGAGCGTCTCGAGAACCTTGGCCATGAGGGCCGCGAGCGGCACGCCGGCCAGCTTCGAGGCGATGTCCGAGATCGGGCGGCCGACGTCGCTCTCGATGAGGTTCAGGATCTCGCCCGCGGACGGCGTGAAGCGCCGGATTCGGAGGTCCGGCCCGACGTTCACGATCGGGATGCTGATGCTCCGGAGGAGGGTTGTGAGGTCCTCGCCCAGGCGCGTCGCTTCGAGGTTGCGGAGCCGGAGCTCCTCGTTGACCGTGTTCAACTCCTCGTTCGAGGCCTGCAGCTCCTCCTTGGCCGTCTGAAGCTCCTCGTTCGTGCTCTGGAGCTCCTCGTTGTTGGAGACGGCCTCCTCGTTCGTGGTGGCGAGCTCTTCGTTGCTCTGCTCGAGGGCCTGGACGGAGGTCTGCAGGTGTTCGCGCGTGGCGGCGAGCTCCCGGCGGAGTTGCTCGACGACGCGGTCCCGTTCGGACGGCGTCTCGCCGGCA
This sequence comes from Thermoanaerobaculia bacterium, assembly GCA_038319835.1. Classification (GTDB taxonomy): domain Bacteria; phylum Acidobacteriota; class Thermoanaerobaculia; order UBA5066; family UBA5066; genus Fen-183. The sequence goes on from JBBQDQ010000072.1 coordinate 11,529, forward strand.
CCCGGGGTCGCCGCCGGGCGCGTCACCGGGGCTTCCACCTCGTCGCCGGCCCGCTCGAAGAGGACCGCGTAGTTCCGGCGCCCCGCGACGTCCATCGGGACGACCTGCACGCTGGTCGTGAGCTCGTGTCCCTCCGTCACCACGAGCACGCCGTCCCGCCGGGCCGGACCGCCGGTCTCCCGGGACTCCTCGAGCGCCCCCTTGAGGTCGGCGAGGAGGCCCTCGCGCGCCATCTTCAGGACGTTGAGGGACGCGGCGCCGGGCGCGGGCGCGAGGAAGGGCGCCGTCTGGCCGCGGAACTGGAGGATCGTCATCGCCTCGTCGACGACGACGCCCGGCGGCGCATATTTCGCCGCCACGACGCGGTCCGCCTCGCGCAGCAGGTCCTTCCCGACCGCCGGCTCGGACCCGACCGGCGCCGGTGGGGTCAGATCCGAGAAGTACTCGCCGCCGGAGCTGAAGTCGAACGCGAAGCGTTTGGCGCCGTCCTTCGCCCTGTAGATCCGGTTCGGGCCGTCTACGACCTCGAAGTGGTCGGAAAGGTCGCCCGGCGCCTCCGAGCTGCCGAGGACGAGCGTGCCTCCGGGCGCGAGCGCGTAGTGGAAGAGGCCGAAGACGCGGCGCTGCAGCAGCGGGCCGAGGTAGATCAGGACGTTGCGGCAGCTGACGAGGTCGATGTTCGAGAAGGGCGGGTCGCGCGTCATGTCGTGGCGCGCGAAGACGCACATCTCGCGGATCGTCTTCTTGATCGTGTACCCGCCGGACGACCGGACGAAGAACCGGTCGAGCCGCCCGGCGGACACGTCGGCCACGATGTTCTCGAGGAAGGTGCCCGCGCGGGCCCGCGCGAGGGCCGTCTCGCTGACGTCGGTGGCGAAGATCCGGATCGGGATCGCGGACGGGACGCTTTCCAGAAGCTCGATCAGGCCGATCGCGATCGAGTACGGCTCCTCGCCGGTCGCGCAACCCGGAACCCAGATCCGGATCGGCTTCTCGGCGGAGTGCTCCGCGGCAAGCCGCGGGAAGACGGTCTTCTGGAGGGCTTCGAAGACTCCGGGGTCGCGGAAGAACCGCGTCACGTTGATCGAGAGGTCCTGGTGCAGCGCCTGGATTTCTGCGGGATGCTCGCGGGCGAAGGTGACGTAGTCCTCGACGCGGTCCTTCCGGTTGACGACCATGCGGCGCGCGATGCGCCGTTCCACCGTGGAGCGCTTGTAGTTCGCGTAGTCGACGCGCGTCGCGGCGAGGAGGAGCCGGAAGAGGGGCGCGAAGGGGTCGGCGTTCGGTTCGGGTACGGGCCGCTCGCCGGCGGGCTCTTCGCGGAGGTAGGGATGACTGGCGAGGCGCACGAGCTCGGCGGCGATCGCCTCGGGGGAGAGCACGAAGTCCACGACCCCGGCGCCGACCGCGCTGCGGGGCATCCCGCCGTGCTCCGCGGTGTCGTCCTGCGCGAAGGTGATGCCGCCCTCTCCCTTGATCGCCTTGAGTCCCAGCGTCCCGTCCGAGCCGGTGCCCGAGAGGATCACGCCGATCGAGCGGGCGCCGCGGTCGGCCGCGAGCTGGAGACAGAAGAAGTCGATCGGCAGGTGCGGAAGGATCACGGGCCGCGGATGCAGGCGAAGCCGCCCGCCGTCGATCCCGAGGAAGACGTTGGGGGTGATGACGTAGACGTGGTCGGCCTCGAGGAGGACGCCCCCGGCGGCCTCGTGGACCGGCATCGAGGTTGCGCGGCCGAGGATCTCGGGGAGCTGGCTTTTGTGCGCCGGATCGAGGTGCTCGATCACGACGAACGCCATCCCGGTGTCGGGCGGGATTCCCGCCAGAAGACGGGTCGTCGGGTTGAGTCCCCCCGCTGAAGCCCCGAGCACCACCACCTCGACCTGAGGCGGGGGCCCCGCCGGCACGATCGGCGGGCGAGCCGGGCTCGGCGTGCGTGTACGCAAGAGAACGACTTTAGTCCGTTTCTGCGCGCCCTGCAGGTGCGGGAGGCGTTACGCGCCGCGACAGTGCATCTGCATCGCGGCGCTTGACACTCAATCTCATGACGCGCACTGTGCCCGCGAGTCGTCGGCTTCTCCGAAAGTTCAGGTGTCGAGAATGAAGACCGTCTCTCTCGCGTTGACGCTCACCCTCTGCCCGGGGATCTTCCTCGCAGGATGCAACAAGTCCGCTTCGGAAGTGGCGGCGACGTCGCCGGGCGCGTCGGCGCCGTCGGCCGGTCGATCCGCCTCGAAGAGCAAAGCCGCCCCCCTGCTCACGAAAGAGGAAGTAGCCGCCGTCCTCGGTCAGCCCGTCACGACCATCGAGGGCACGGGATCGAGCCTGACGTACAAGACCGACGTCATGGGGCTCGAAACGGGCATCGAGGTAGACCGGAGGCGCGGCGATGCCGACGCGGTGCAGTCGATGGAAGGCGCGCGAAAGGCGACGGGAATGCTCGGCGGCGAGGCGGAGGCTGTGCCCGGCCTCGGAGACGAGGCGCTCTTCGGCGCGATGTCTACGCTCTATGTCCGCAAGGGGAGCGTCGTCATCCACATCCAGCCGCCGAACCTCCAGCAGGTGGCGGGCTTCAAGGCCGCGAGCAGGATGCAGTCGGCGGCGCCGGGATCGGACGAACAATTGAAGGCGCTGGAGGAGCTCAAGCAGACCCAGAAGGGTGACCCGCTTGCCGCCGGCCTGAGCGAGGGGAATGCGATGCAGGGCGCGCTCGCCACGATCAAGGCGTCGAGCAAGAAGCAGGGGACCCAGTACGAAACGGACGCACGCGCGATGGCCGTGGCTCTCGCGGCCAGGGTCCTGGAGAAGCTGTGAGGCGCTGGGCGCGTTCTCTCTCAGGCGCCGCGTTCCTGACACTCCCGCTCCTCGTCGCCGCAACGTCCCCTCTCGAGGCGGCCGAGAGGATGACGCCCGGGCAGTGGGAATTCACGATGACGACGAAAGGCGTGAGCCGGGTGTCGAAGTCCTGCATGACCCCGGAGCTCGCCGCGGTCGCGAACGGCGACAGCGTGACGGGGAGGCAGGCCGCAGAAGCGAACGCCGTGCGCGCGAAATCCAACTGCGCGGTCAAGGACTTCAGCGCAATTGGAGACATCGTGTCGTACACGCTGACGTGCGGCGAGCGGACGATCCGGAGCGTGGCGACGCATCACGGCGATCGGTACGAAGGAACCCTGAAGACGAAGACACCGACCGAGGAGACGACGACGATCGTTTCGGCGCACCGGATTGGCGCCTGTTCCAGGTGAAGCGAGTTTCCTGTCGCGAGTGAGGCGAAGAAGCTCGAGAGCGCGCTCAAGGAGAACACGCGCGCCGTTCTCTATGGGATCCACTTCGATTTCAATAGCGCCACGCGGGCCTCCGTGCCGCGAGAGACGAACGCGACGCTCGCCGGACGTGCCCGCAACCGGCGCGTCGAGCTGACACGTCAATGAACGACGGAACCATCTTGTCAACAATCTCTTCGCCCCGTGGAGGACTCATGCGAACTTCTGCCCTCACGCTCACGGCTCTCCTCTTCACCGCCGGCGCGGCCGCCGCCTCCGACGACCTGACCGTCGTATCGAAGCACACGCTCAATGGAAAGCCGGGTAGCACGACGACCAGTTACATGTCGGCCGATCACATCCGGATGGCGGAGGAAGGTCACGAGACGATCGTCGACGTGAAAGCCGGAGTGACGACGACGCTGGATACGAAGAAGAGGACCTACTACACGACCACGAAGCAGGATCTGGAGCAGTTCGCCGCGAAGATGAAAGAGAAGATGAACGACCCGGAGACGAAGAGGGCCATGGAGGCCATGGCGAGCATGAGCTCCGGGATGGCCGGTACGACGGAGGTGAAGAAGACGGGAGCGTCCCGGACGGTCGCGGGGTTCCGCTGCGAGGAGTGGGCGATCACGGTGACGGGGCTCTACACGATCAAGGAATGCCTCACGAGCGACCTGCAGTATCCCGTGCATGCCTTCGACGCCTACAAGGCGTACGGAGAGAGCATGAAGGACCTCATGAGCAGCTTTCGCCCCATGGCCAAGAGCGGCGCCGAACTGGCGGAGAAGATGAAGGCCATGAAGGGCTTTCCGGTTTCCACGTCGATGGCGATGGACGTCATGGGGAACAAGACCACGACCGAGAGCGAAGTCGTCGAGGTCCGGAAGGGCTCGATTCCGGCCTCCGCATGGGAGATCCCGGCCGGCTACGCGAAGATCGACAATCCGATGCTCAAGGCTTTCGAGAGCCACGAGCGCAAGCGCCGGCACGGCTGAACCCGCCGCCAAGTCGCCGGGCTAAGACGCGTCTCTCACTTTTTCGCCGGTCCCGGGACGTCGATCCGGGCGTAGCCCGCTTCCTGCGTCGACTCGTCGAGGATCCCGATCGAGATCACGGCTCCCGGGGGGACGATCGCCTCGCCCGTGAACGTGAAGTGCGCGTTCGTGTCGCCGGACGCGTCCTCGCCGCGCCGGAACTCGGTGCGCGCGGGCGGGGCCTGTGTGACTTCGCCGCCGGCGAGGATGGCGACGAACGCCGCGATCTTCGCGACGCGTCCGCCCACGACCGGGAGGAGGGCGAGCCCCGAGGCCGGGATCTCGACTTCGTACGCGACCTTCGACCGCCCCTTGTCGGCGGGGGACGTCGACACGACGCGGGCGCGGACCGGCACTCCCGGCGCCGCCACGCGGCTGAAGAGATTCGACACGGTGCGGTCGGCGGCGCGGTCCGCCGCGCCGCGCTGCACGACGGCGCGCCGGGTGCGTGCCTTCGCGCCCGGCACGCCCACCTTCAGGTCCACGTCCAGCGGCTTGCCCGCGGCGAGCCCTTCCACGGGGAATCCGAGCGAGTAAAACGACTCGAGGTCGGTCG
>JBBQDQ010000073.1:0-16044 GCA_038319835.1 Thermoanaerobaculia bacterium
TCCGGAGCGCGACCGTGCGCGAGGCGGCGATGAAGGCGGCCGATTTCACGGGCGCCAAGCTGGACGGCACCGACTTCACCGCGACGGACTTCTCGTACGGCCGCCTCCTCTACGCGAACTTCCGCGGCGCGGGGATCGACCGCTGCGTGTTCGAGGGCTGCGATCTCACCCAGGCCGTCTTCGACGGCGTCACCTACAAAGCCGGGAACTTCGAGAAGGCAAACCTGACGCTGGCGTTCTTCCGGGACGCGAAGCTCGCCGGGACGTCGTTTCGCGGCGCGAAGCTCCAGCGGACGGTCTTACGCGGCTCCGACCTTTCGAAGACCGACTTCACGGGCGCAGACGTCTCCGAAGCCGACTTCGAGCGCACGGTGCTGCAATCTGCGAACTTCACGGACGCGGTAATGCGGAAGACCAGCGCCCACAAGGCGGACATGAGGAACACGCTCTTCCTGAACGCCCAGATGGAGGAAACCGACCTCACGGCGGCCATCCTCGACAAGATGGACCTGAGGACGCCCCGGATGAAGCTCGTGAACTTCACGAACGCCCGTCTCATCGACGCGGTCGGGCCCCGCGCGAACCTGCGGGGGTCGAACTTCACGGAATCGGACCTCTCCGGCGCGGACCTCCAGGAGGCGAACCTCGAAGGCTGCATCCTCCCGAAGGCGAAGGTCGCGCGCGCGAACCTGCGGAAGGCGAACCTCAAGAGGGCGCGTCTTTCGGAGGCGAACGCCGTCGGCGCCAACCTCTCCGGCGCGAACCTCTTCGGCGTCGAGGCCGAGAACGCCGACTTCTCCGCCGCGGACCTGCGCTTCGTCCAGCTCGTCGGCGCCAAGCTCGACGGCGCCCAGTTCAAGCAGGCGAACATCGCGGGCGCCGACTTCACGGAGGCCCGCCTGGGGGGCTCCTCGTTCGTCGGAGCGTTCGGGGAGAACGCGAAGTTTACCGGCCAGCTCCACCTCAAGTTCGTCCTCGCCGCGAGCTCGCTGCTCGGTTCGGCGAAGAAGAAGACCGAGCAGATGGAGAAAGCCCGGGAAACCGAGCGGCTCGCGCGACTCGCCTCCCTCGAGAAGGCCGCGGACGAACGGGCCAAGGCGATGGGCTACCGGCGCGACGACAGCGGCGACAGCGCGGCGAAGTCGTCGGCCAATCTGACGTCGACCGCCTCGCGTCCCTCACCCGGCCAGCCGAAGCGCGGCTGAGCCCTAACGGACGGGCGGGCCCTTCACGGGGCCGCCGCGGGCCGGGGTCGCCTCGGGCGCTGGCGCCTTCACTTTCGCCTTCGCGTCCTTCGGCTTGCCCTCGGCCTCGTCCCGGAGCGCCGCCGCCTCGCGCCGGATCTCGTCGAGCACGGTCTTCTCGACCAGCAGCCGCTCGGGCCGGCCGGTCACCTGGACCGACAAGAGACCGGCCACCGCACCGGCAGGCGCCGCAAAGAACGTCGCGGTCCGCGCCGTACCCTCGGCCTCTCCCGCGAGGTCGATCGTCGCGAGGGGCTTGTCCGCCGCGGGCTTGCCCGGTTTCGCCGGCACGAAACCGCGGCCTTCGGCCCGGCCCAGCACCGCCGCCAACCCCTCGGCGTGAAGAGCCGAGACGGACCGGCCCGAGGAGCGCCACTGTCCGTCGACCTTGTCAGCGCCCGCTCTGAGGTCGTCCGCGGAGAAGGAGACGCGGCGCAGCATGAACGTGTCCACGGGGGCGACGCGGCTCTCGCGGTAGGCCGAGAGCTCCTTGTCGAGGTCCTCGCGCACCCGGTCGTCGATCACGACGACGAGGGCTCCCGCCCTCGCGTACATCCGACCGCCGGCCCCTTCGGCCTTCTGGGCGCCGAACGCGATCGTCGCGACCTTCTCCGCCCCCTTCTCGAGCACGACCGTCGCGACGGGCGGCGCGAGACCCACCCGCGCAAGATCCGCGTCCGCGAGAGCCGGGAACTCCGAGATCCGGGCGCCGGCGAGGTCTCCGAGAAGCCGTTCGACGAAGGACTCCGAGGCGAGGTCTGCGACGGGCTTTTCGAGCCGCCACGTCGCCGGAGAGCCTCCCGTCACCCTGGCCGCGCGTGAGACCACCACCGTGTTCGGACCGCGGGTCACGCTCATCCGCGTCACGTCGGCGACGGGCACATCGAAGAGCTGCTTGCTACGGTACTCGTCGACCGGCTTCGTGAGGGCCGCGAGCGGCGCGAGCCGGACCGCGCCGAACAACGGTCCCACGGCGGCGGCGGTGGCGTCGGTACCGGGGATCGGGGCGCCGAAGGCAAAGACCTTCGAGGACTTGTCGGCGAACGCGACGGTCGCCTTCGCTTTCGGGGCGTCGAGCCCGAATTCCTTCGGGTCGAAGGCCGTTCTCGTCTCCCCCACGACCTCGAGCCGGGCGAGGTCCGCGATGAGGGCGTCCGCCGCGAAGCCGTCCGCCGGGGAGGCCGGAGCGTTCGTCACGGTCCAGCGGCCCTTCTCCCGGCGGACGAGCTCCACTTTCGGAAGGTCGGGCCGCTCGAGCGTCACAGAGGCGACGTCTTCGGCCTTGAAATCCGCGAGGCGCTTCGCCGCCTTCGCGCGCTCGTCGGACGTCGGCTGCTTGCGCTCGAAGAAGACGACGAACGCGAGAAGCGCGAGGAAGACCCCGGTCAGGACGAGCAGCTTCCTGGTCGACATCGGACTAGCGGCGCCTCCGGACCCAGATGGCAAGGCCCATCCCGACCGCGGCGGCGGGAAGCAGGAGGAGGACGAAGAACGCGACGAGCCCGACGTCCCGCCGCGAGAGCGTCACGGCGACCTGGTCCGCGTTCTTCGGCGGAATGGCGACGAGCGCCTCGCGATCGAGCGCCCAGTTCGCGGCCGACGACAGGAGGAGCCGGTTCGCGGCGTTCGCGATGCCGGCGTTCGACGCCCAGTCCGAGTCCCCGAATACGACGACGCGCGCGCGCTTCTTCGGCTCGGCCTTGTCGCCCGCCTTGTCGGCAGGAGGCGCGGACTCGGCGGCCGCCGCGAGGCAGACGGGCCCCTTGACGTCCTGATCGTCCTTCGCGGGCCGCCCGGTCTTCTGGAGCTCCTTGATGTTCGTCTCACCCCAGCCGTCCGGCGACGTCTCGACGAGCGGCGTCGCGGTCCACCCTGCGGCGGGCGCGGCGGCGACGCTGACCGAGCGCGCGAGCGGGAAGACGACCGCCGACCCGGTCAGAAGGCGCGTGACGGGGTGGGAGCGGAACGACTTCGCGAAAACCGTTTCCGGCCCCATGAGCGGGAGCGCGTTCTTCGGGTCGAGGACGATGTCGCCGTCGAGGACGAGGCCCATCGTCGCGAGCAGAGGATTGAGCCCGAAGTCGGAGAGGACGGGGCTCCCCGGCGTCAGCTCGACGTCGAGGAAGAGCAGCGCGCGCCCGCCCGCGTCGAGGTAGCGCGCGAGGGTGGCGCGCTCGGGCTCGGTGAACGCCGTGCGCGGGCCCGCGACGATGACGAGGTCCGTCCCCGCGGGGACGTCGGCGGCGCCCAGCGACGCCCACTCCTCGACCGTGCAGTTGTCGTTCTTCAGGGACTCGGCGACCTCCGAGAAGCCGTCCCGGGCGTGCGGCGAGTCGAAGCGCCGCTCGCCGTGGCCCGTCGTGAAGACGACCTTGGGAGTCTTCTGCTGAGTGACGGAGAGGATCGCGGACGTGAACGCCTGCTCGCCCTTGAACGCCTTGATGGACGGCTCGCCGCCCATCCGGGCGCGGGAATAGTCCATCTCGGCGAGCTGGTCGCCCGTGACGTACTTCTTCCGGTCGCCGGAACGGAAGACGACCGTGCTGCTCTTGATGCCGAACTCGTCGACGAGCTGCTTGGCGCGCGCGAGGTTCCGCGTCGGGTCGAGCGTTTCGACCGTGAGCATGGGGCCGGCGGCCTTGTAGCGCTTGAGGAGCTCGTCGACCTCCGGGAAGAGCGGCGTCCCCGGGGTCATGAAGACGGTGACCTGGACGGGCGCCTTGAGGCCCTTGAGGACGTTCCGGGTCTTCTCCGAGAGGGAGTAGAGGCCGCTCGAGGTCCAGTCGAACCGCGCGAAGCGGCGCGAGCCGATGTAGTTCACGAGCCCGAGGATCCCGAGCCCGAGGACGACGGAGAGCGCGAGGGTCGCGCGGAAGGTGCTGCGGGAGGACGGCGTCACGGTGGTCATCTCAGCGCCCCTTGTTCGCTTCGAGGGCGCGCGTCGAGAGGAAGAGGAAGAAGACGACCGTCGAGACGACGTAAAGGATCCGCCGCGTGTCCACGATCCCGCGTGCGAAGTCGTCCATGTGCTCGAGGAGGTTCAGATAGGACAAGGCGTCGCGCCAGCCCGGGTCCGTGACGAAGTCGCGGAAGACGCCGACGATGAAGACGCCGAGGATGAAGACGAACCCGATGATCGCGGCGACGATCTGGTTCTTGGTGAGGGCCGACGCGAACGTGCCTGCCGAGATGAAGAGCGCGCCGACGAGGGCGATCCCGAGGTACCCCGACGCGATCGGGCCCCAGTCGAGAGTCCCGAACCGCGAGAGGAGGACCGGATAGAGTACGGTGGGCAGCCAGAGGAAGAGGAAGAAGCACCACCCCGCCGCGAACTTGCCGGCCACGACCGTGGCCTCCGAGACGGGCGCCGTCAGGAGGGCCTCGATCGAGCCCGTCTTGCGCTCCTCGGAGAGGAGGCGCATCGCGATGACGGACGAGATCAGCATCATGAAGATCCAGTAGAAGACGCTCGTGAAAAAGAGCGACATGAGCGCCGTGCGCGGCGTCTCCGGCTGATTCAGGGCGAGGACGATCAGGTAGAACGTGTAGCCCTGGATCAGGAGGAACGCGGTCAGGACGACGTACGCGAGCGGCGACACGAAGTAGGAGAAGAACTCGCGCTTCACGATCGCACGAAACGCCTTCAGTGCGCTCACTGCGGTCTCTCCGTTCCCGGGGCGGGGGTCGGCGCGTCGGCGTCGACACCGGGCATCGTGTCCACTTCGGCGGCCGCGTCGCGCGACACGAGGCGCACGAAGACGTCCTCGAGGGAAGCCTGGCGGGGCGTGAGCTCGAGGAGCGTCCAGCCGCGCGTGACGACCTCGCGGAAGACGGACTCGCGCAGGTCGGAGCCCGCGGCGCCCGCCAGAGAGACGCGCGTCTCGCCGCCGGCGCCGATCCGCGCCGCGCGCGTGACGCCCGGGAGCTGGCGCAGGATCGAGTCCGCCTCGGACACCTCGCCCTTGAGGACGACCGTGACGGCCGGCGCCTGCGACATCTCCTGGCGGAGCGTGTCGGGCGTGCCGGCGGCGACGATGCGCCCCCGGTCGATGATGAGGATGCGGTCGCAGAGGACCTCGACCTCCGGAAGGATGTGGGTCGACAGGAGGATCGTGTGCTCCTTCCTGAGGTCGCGGATCAGGTCGCGCACCTTGACGATCTGCCGCGGGTCGAGACCGACGGTCGGCTCGTCGAGGACGAGGACCTTCGGCCCGTGGACGAGCGCGCCCGCGAGGCCGACGCGCTGCCGGTAGCCCTTCGAGAGGTTCCCGATGGGCTTGCCGGCGACGTCGTCGACGAAGCATTTCTGGATCGCCTCGTCCACGCGCGCCCGGCGCCGCGAGGACGGCACGCCGCAGAGCTCGGCGCGGAAGGCCACGTACTCGCGAACCCGCATCTCCGGGTACAGCGCGAGCGTTTCGGGCAGGTAGCCGAGCTCGCGTTTGGCCTCGAGGGGCTTCTCGGTCACGTCGACGTCCGCGAGGAGCACGCGCCCCGCCGTGGGCGGAAGGAAGCCCGTGATCATGCGCATCGTCGTCGTCTTCCCGGCGCCGTTCGGGCCGAGAAAGCCGAGGATCTCGCCCGTTTCGACGCGGAAGCTCACGTCCTCGACTGCGGGCGTCCCGTAATAGGATTTTGAAAGTCCCTGTACTTCGAGCATAACGCCCCGGAATATAGCAGCCGAGGGCTTAGGATCTCCGGTCGAGGAGGCTCGATGTCACCGTACGTGGCCCAGGTCGTCGATCTCACCGATCCCGTTCTCACGTCCCTCCGCGGCGTGTCGCTCGAGGACGCCCGGGAACGTGTCGCCCGCGGGGACGCCGACGGCGTCGCCGCCCTCGACGGCTCGTACGCGCTCGTCGGCGTCGACGGGATCACGGTGCGTCTCGCACGCTCGATGGACCGCCCCCTGCGCTACTTCCTGGCCAAGGAGGCGGCGGGCCCGGTCCTCGTCGTCGCCGACCGGATCGACGCGATCCAGCGCTGGCTTTCGGACCACGGCCACGCCGACCAGTTCCACCCGAGCTACACGCGCATGGTTCCGGCGCACCACCTCGCGACCGTCCGGCTCGTGGGCTGCCCGGACCCCGAGCCGTCCTACGTGCGCACGTTCACGCCGCAACGGAACGCGCTCCCGGGCGACCTCGACGCGATCGGCCGCCTCTACGTCTCGGCCCTCGCCGACGAGATCGCGGGGTGGATCGAGCGCGTCCCCGCGAAAGAGCCGCTCGGCGTCTGTTTCTCCGGGGGCGTCGACAGCGGCGCGGTCTTCGTCGTGACCCACCACGTGCTCCGCAAGCTCGGGATGAGCCCGGCGCGCCTCAAGGCCTTCACGCTGACGCTCGGCGATGGCCCCGACCTCGCGCAGGCCCGCGCCTTCCTCGACACGCTCGACATGGGCTTCTTCCTCGAGCCGGTCGAGGCCGACCCCGCCTCGCTGGATCCTTTCGAGGCGGTCCGGGTGATCGAGGACTACAAGCCGCTCGACGTCGAGTCCGCGACGATGGCCATCGCGCTCCTGCGCGGAATCCGCGCCCGGTATCCGGACTGGACGCTCCTCCTCGACGGCGACGGCGGGGACGAGAACCTCAAGGACTACCCGATCGAGGAGAACCCCGAGCTCACGATCCGGAGCGTCGTGAACAACCTCATGCTCTACCAGGAGGGCTGGGGCGTCGGGTCCCTCAAGCACTCGCAGACGTACACGGGGGGCCAGAGCCGCTCGTACGCGCGCACGTACGCGCCGCTCCGGACGTTCGGCTTCACGGGCTTCAGCCCCTTCACGCGTCCGCGCGTCGTCGCCGTGGCCGAGGGGATCCCGTTCGGGGACCTCACGCAGGGCAGCGTCGAGAAGCTGTATGCCCTCAAGGGCGAGATCGTCGCCCGGGGCGTGAAGGCCGTGACGGGCCTCGAGATGCCCGTCTTCCCGAAGCGCCGTTTCCAGCACGGCGCCGGCGGCGCGGCCGTCCACGCGCAGCGCTTCCCCTACGGCGAGGCCCGCTACCGCCGCGCCCTGATCGAGGCCTTCTCGGGAGCCGCGTGAGCGCGGCGTACCCCGCCGGGCGGATCGAGCGCGAGCGGTTCGTGGCCCGGCGCCGGCCGAGGAAGAATGTCCTCGATCCGCAGCGGCCCTACGGGTTCTTCGTCGAGGAGGAGCCCGCGGCCCCCGGAGTCCCGGTCCCGGTCGCCACGATCCTCCTGACGAACCGCGAGTGCACGTACCGCTGCACGATGTGCGACCTCTGGAAGAACACTCTCGACACGCCGACGCCGAAGGGCGCGGTGCCCGAGCAGATCCGCTTCGCGCTCGAACGCCTCCCCGCCGCGCGGCACGTCAAGCTCTACAACGCGGGCAGCTTCTTCGACCGCGCCGCCGTCCCCGCGGAGGACCACGCCGCGATCGCGGACCTCGTCCGCGGCTTCGACCGCGTCGTCGTCGAGTGCCACCCGGACCTCGCTGGCGAAGCCGTCCTCAGCTTCCGCGACCTCCTCGGAGGGCCCGAGCTCGAGGTGGCGCTCGGCCTCGAGACGGCTCATCCCGGCGCGCTCGAGAAGATCAACAAGGGGATGACGGTCGGGGGCTTCGAGAGATGCACCCGACGTCTCGTCTCACACGGGATTCGCGTGCGCAGCTTCGTCCTCGTGGGAGTTCCTTTTCTTCGAAAGGAAGAATGGGCCGCGGCGACCCGGACGAGCATCGCGCTCTCGTTCGGGGCGGGCGCGGGCCTCGTCTCGCTCATTCCGACTCGCCTCGGCAACGGGACGCTCGAAGAGCTTCAGCGGCAGGGCGATTTCTCGCCTCCGACTCTTCGCGATCTCGAGAGGGCGATGGAAGATTTCTTCGAAGGTGAAGAGGGGGGCGCCGGCGTGCCGGGAATCCTGCTCGCCGACCTTTGGAATGCGGATGTCCTTCCGGCGCCTGCGTGCTGCGCCTCCGCCCGCATCGAGCGCCTCCGCGCCATGAACACCCTTCAAAGAAATCTTCCTCTTCCTCCCTGCCCCTCGACCTTCGATCACTCGCACGGCGCATGAGCGAAGTCTTCGACGTCGCGATCGTCGGCTCGGGCTTCTCTGGCTCGCTCATGGCGCTCGTCGCGCGGCGCGCGGGCCGGTCGGTCGTCCTCCTCGAGAAGGGCGCGCATCCGCGCTTCGCGATCGGCGAATCCAGCTCGCCCCTCGCGAACCTCCTGCTCGAGGAGATCGCGGACCGCTTCGACCTCCCCCGCCTCCGGCCGCTCAGCACGTGGGGCACATGGCGCCGCGCCTATCCCGAGCTCGCCTGCGGCCTCAAGCGCGGGTTCACCTTCTACCGGCACGACGAAGGGCACCGGTTCGCCGGCGCCGCCGACCGGAGCGACCAGCTTCTCGTCGCGGCGAGCCCATGCGACGACGTCGCCGACACGCACTGGTATCGACCCGACTTCGACCAGTTCCTCGTGCGGGAGGCCGAATCCGCGGGCGCTTCGTACCGGGACCGGTCGCGCCTCGCGAGCGTCACGCGCGCCGGAGAGGTGTGGCGGCTCGACGGCGACCGCCTCGGCGAGCCGTTCTCGCTCGGCGCGCGGTTCGTCGTGGACGCGTCCGGGCGCGAGACGGCGCTGTCGTCGGCGCTGAACTGCGGGGAGGCCGCGCCTGCGGGCCTGCCCGCGACGCAGGGGCTGTTCACGCACTTCACGGACGTGCGGCGCCTGGACTCCCTGCGCGACTTCGCGGGGTTCGGCGCGCCGCCCTACCCCGTCGACGACGCCGCGGTGCACCACGTCTTCCCGGGCGGCTGGATCTGGGTCCTCCGCTTCTCGAACGGAATCACGAGCGCCGGCGTCGCGGCCGAGGACGCCCTCGCGCGGGACCTCGGCCTCGAGGACGGCGAGGCCGCATGGGAGCGCCTGCTCCGCCGGTTCCCGAGCGTCCACAGCCAGTTCGCCGAGGCGCGCCCCGCGCTTCCGTTCACGTACGCGCCACGGCTCGGCTTTCGCCGGGCGCGAGCTTCCGGCGACGGCTGGGCCTTGCTTCCTTCCGCCGCCGCGTTCGCGGACCCGCTCCTCTCGATGGGCTTTCCGCTCGCGCTCCTCGGGATCCGGCGGCTGGGCCTCGCGCTCGCGGAGGACTGGGGCACGCCGTGCTTCGGGGAGAGAGTCGCGGCTCTCGGAGAGGCGACGCTCGTGGAAGCGGACGCGGCCGCACGCCTCGTCGGCGCCCTCTACGCCGCATTCGACGACTTCCCGCTCTTCGTTGAGATCTCGAAGCTCTACTTCGCGGCCGCGAGCTACTCCGAGTCCGCCCGGCGCCTCGGCAAGACGCACCTCGCGGACTCGTTCCTGCTCTCGGGGCGCCCGGATTTCGGCCCGGCCCTCCGGCGGATCTGCGACGCCGCGCGCGAGCCGCGCACGGACGACGCGCGCGCGCGGCTCCTCGCCGGGATCGCGCGGACGATCGAGCCCTTCGACGTGGCCGGCCTCCTCGACGCGTCGCGCCGGAACTGGTTTCCGGTGGACGCGGACGACCTGCGCGCGGCCGCCCCGAAGCTCGGCGCGACTCCGCCCGAGATCGAGCGGCTCCTCGCGGCCACCGGGTTCCCGGCCTAACGCCTCTTTCGCGGGGCTCTCTTCTTCGGAGCCGGCGTCGCCCTGGGCTTCGGCGTCGGCTCCGGCGCCGCGCGCATCGTATGCACGGGCGGGACCGGGCCGTAGACCTCGGGCGGCGGGCCGCCGAAGAACGCCACGAGACCCGACGCGAGCGACTCGGCGAGCGCCTGCCGGAAGGTCTTCGTCACGATGAGCGCGCGGTCCTCCTCGTTGCCGAGGTTCGCGACCTCGACGAGCGCTCGGTTTGGCACCCGGTTGTACCGGAGGACGGCCGGCACCCACTCCCGCCCCGAGCGGATCACGTGCGTGCGCACGGGCGAGAAGCTGTGGACCGGGAGGCCGCCGTCCCGGAGCGCCGCGACGAGGCCCTCCGCGAGCGTCGTCGACGCGCCCTCGGAGGCGACGCGCTCCTTCTTGTTGAAGGACACGACGGGCTGCTCCTTGACTTCACGGTATGCGGCGTACGCGGCCCCCGACTTTCCGTAGCGGTCGCGCAGGTAGCGCTCGCCGGGCACGTAGAGCATCGCGCCGCGCACGGACGGGTGGAGCGAGTCCGCGTGGAGCGAGAGGAACACGGTCTTCTCGGGCGAAACCTTTCCCCCCTCCGGAGCGGGTCGCCTGAGGAGGCTGTTCGCGAGGTACCACCGCAGGTTCACGCCGACCGCGGGATCCGCGAGGCCGTACGGCGGCTGCGTGAGGAGGACCTGTCCGCGCCGCGGGCGCAGCCGGTCCTGATCCGGGATCGTCCAGCCGATCGCGCCGTCCTTCGTCGTCATGAGCACTTCGGCCCGGGTCCGCTCCGACAGGATCTTCCGCAGCCGGCAGGCGACGTCGTACACGTACGTCGCTTCCCAGAGGCCGTCGTGGAGGGTTCCCGTGTCGCGCCCGCCGTGCCCAGCGTCGAGGATCACGCGCACGCCCGCGAGCCCGCGCGCGACCTCGGGCCGCGAGAACTGCGCGGTCTCGGCCTTTTCCCGCGCGCGCTCGAGCGAGCGGGGGTCGTCCTTCGGAAGGAACTCGTCGGAGAGGACGTCCAGCGGGATCTTCACCGGATAGCCGACCGGGATCGCGTGCACGTCCGCGATGCCCGAGCGCTCCGCGAGCTTCAGCGCGAGCTCGTTCACGTCCGCGGCGTCGAGCCGGCCCGTGAAGCGCACGACGACGGCCGAATAGAGGGCCTCGCCCTTGCGGAGCCGGTACACGGCGAAGCGGCCCTTCTCGTCCTGCCCGAAGACGAGGTTCGGCGGCTCGGTCTCGGGAATCGGCTCGGCGTCGCGGAACGGCGGGACGAGATACTCGGCGGGGATCCGCACCGTCGTGCCGGGCGGCACGAGGCCGTCCGGGAGCGCGTTCTCTCGCGCGAGGTCTGCAGCGCGCGCCGGGTCGCCCGCGAACCACTCCGCGAGAGACGCGAGGCTCTCCTCGCCGACCGCGATGTGGAGCCAGGCGGCGGTTGCGCGGACGTCCGACGGGAAGAGCGCCTGCACGGCGGCGCGCCGGCTCTCGAGGGAGAGCGCGCCCCACGAGAGCGTCACTCCGCGGCCCGCGCGCGCGCCGGGTAGAGCGAGGATGCGCTGCGACGTCGCCTCGTCCTTCGCGAGGCGGCGCGCGAACTGGATCGGCGTCTCTCCCTCGAGCGGACGCGCGTCGACCGTGATCGCATCGTCCTTCAGCTCGACCACGAAGTCCCGCGACACCTCGATCCGGCGTGGCGCCGAGGCGGAGAGGGACGGGAGGGCCCGGAGGAGAAGGGCCGCGACAGCGGCGGCGGCGAGAACCCGCCGGCCGCTCAACTCACCTCGCCCGGCGGACGCCGGTCCCCGGCCCCGAACGCCTCTTCGACGACGCGCGAGAGCGTGAAGAGGAGCGGTTCGGCGTCGGCGGGCCCGACGAACTGCATGCCGACGGGAAGGCCGTCAGCCGAGAATCCGGCCGGCACGGACACCGCAGGGAGACCCGCGAGGCTCGGCGGCACCGTGAAGACGTCCGCCAGGTACATGGAGAGAGGGTCCGCGGTCTTGGCGCCCAGCAGAAACGCCGGCTCCGGCGACGTCGGGCAGAGGATCGCGTCCACCTTGCGGAACGCCGCGTCGAAGTCGCGCGCCAGGAGCGCGCGCACCTTCTGGGCCCTCCCGTAGTAGGCGTCGTGGTACCCCGAGGAGAGCGCAAACGTCCCGAGAAGGATGCGTCGCTTCACTTCCGGGCCGAAGCCGGCGGAGCGCGAAGCGCGGTACATCGCCGCGAGAGAGCCCTCGCCGTCGCGCGCGCCGTAGCGCGCCCCATCGAAGCGCGCCAGGTTCGAGGACGCCTCGGCCGTGGCCGTAAGGTAGTACACGGGGACCGCGAACGGGACGCGCGGCACCGAGACGCGCGTGACGACCGCGCCGGCCGCTCTCAGGGCGTCGGCCGTGCGCGCGAACGCCTCCGCGACCGCGGGATGCAGGCCGCCTTCGGCAGACTCGGCCTCGGCGAGGAGCCCGATCCGCCGGCCTTTCGCGCCTGCGTCGAGACCCGACTCGGCGTCCGGGACGGGCGTCGCGAGCGAGGTCGCGTCCTTCGGGTCGACGCCCGCCATGACGGCGAACGCCCGCGCGGCGTCGCGGACGTTGCGCGCGAACGCGCCCGCCTGGTCGAACGACGACGCGAAGGCGATGAGGCCGTAGCGCGAGACGCGTCCGTAGGTCGGCTTCCACCCGACGAGGCCGCAGAGCGCGGCCGGCTGGCGGACGGAGCCGCCCGTGTCCGTTCCGATCGCGAGCGGTACGGCGCGCGACGCGACCGCGGCCGCCGAACCTCCCGACGACCCGCCCGGCACGCGCGACGGATCCCACGGGTTCCGCACCGGGCCGTACGCGGAGTTCTCGTTCGACGAGCCCATCCCGAACTCGTCGCAGTTCGTCTTCCCGACCACGACGGCGCCCGCGGCGACGAGGCGCGCGACGCACGTCGCGTCGTCTGGCGCGACGAAACCCGCGAGGATCTTCGACCCCGCCGTGGACGTGCGGCCCGCAACGTTGATGTTGTCCTTCACCGCGAGCGGCACGCCCGCCAGATCGAGCCGCTCGCCGGCGGCGACGCGGCGATCGACGGCCTCGGCCTGGCGCCGCGCGGCCTCCGCGTCGATCGAGAGGAAAGCCCCGTAGCGGTCCCGCGCCTTCGCCGCCCGCGCGAGCGAGGCCTCCGCGACGTCCCGCGCCGTGGCGCGCCCCGACGACACCGCCGCCGCGAGCGCGGAGAACGGGCCGTCGAGGAGCTCGCCGGCTTCGTCTCCTCCCGCCGTCACGGGTCCCTCATGACGGCGCGCGGAACGACGAAGTGCCCGTGCGCGAACTCGGGGGCATTGGTCTCCACGAGGGCTCCCGGCGAGCCGTTCCGCGCCACGTCGGCGCGAAGCGGCGCGGGGGGAGCGGGCTGCTCGGCCCCGAGGAGCTCCTCGGGGATGCTGCGGAGGGCCTCGAAGTGCTCGACGATGCGCGTGAGCTGTCCCGCGAGGGCGTCGCGCTCGGCATCGGTCAGCTCGAGCGCCGCGAGAGACGCCACGCGCGACACGAGCGCCGGATCGATTTTCACCGTGAAATTCTAGCAGTCGCCTTGACGCGCTCCGCGCGCGCTCGTACCGTGCTCGGGACGATCCATGCGGCCCTTCCTCCTGTTCCGTCCGGGAGGCGGAGTTCCGGAGTCCGTGCGCGTCCCGCTCGAACGGGCGGGCAGCGAAGTGCTCGTCGCGAGCACGCTCGAGGAAGCCGCGTCGCTCGCCGCGTCCTCGCAGCCCGAGATCGTCCTCGTCGTCCCGCCCGGCACCGTCGCCGACGGCGCCGCTCTCCTCTCGCGCCTGCCTGACTCGAGCCCTTTGCCGCCCGTCTTCGTCCTCGAGGAGGAAGGCCGCCCCGGCCGCCCCGCGGCGCTCGAGACGATCGCCCGCGGCCCGTGGAGCCGCGCGACGGCGGCGCTCGGCGACGGATCCGACGACCCCGCGCCCGCGCTCCTCCTGTCACGGGTCCAGCTCACGGGCCTCCTCGACCTGTGGGAGCAGGTCGCCGAGGGGACGCCGGATGTCGTCGAGCACGCTTTGCGCTCGACGTCCCTCGCGCTCGACGCAACGCGCGTGACTCTCTATCGCTGGAAGGCCGGTTCGGCCGAAGCGGTCGTCGAGGGCTCCAGCCTCGGTCCGGGCGTCGTCGGACGCAAGGCGGAGATCGTCCGCTATCCGGAGCTCCGCGCCGCCGCGGCCCGCTCCGGGGCCGTGCTCGTCGAGGAAGTCGAGCGCGATCCCCTCATGGAAGCCGCCAGTCCGTACCTCGCCGGCCGGCCGAAGCGCTCGCTTCTCTGCCAGCTCCTCCCCGGCGACGGGAGCGATCTGTACCTGCACGCCGTCCGGGAGGAGACGCCATTCGGCCTCGTGGACGTCGCGCTCCTCGCCGCCACCGCGCGCATCCTCTACGCCTCGCTCGCCGCAACGCGGCCGAGCGAGGTCCTCGAGAAGGGACCGGACCGCAAGCGCATGCGGACCGTCCAGCGCATCCTCACGGGAATCCCGGACGCGACCGCCATGGTCGGCCCCGCGGGCGAGATCCTCCTCGTGAACCCGCCCTTCTGCGCCCTGACGCGGCGGCTCGAGTCCGAGCTCGTTGGCCTCGACGCGCGCTCCCTCCTCCGCCCTCTCGCGCCGGAGGACGCCTTCACGACGTTGACGCCGCAATCCGGCACGCCCGTCGCGACGACGCGCGCCCGCCTCGTGACGGCGGCCGGGGAGACGATCCCCGTCGAGGTGCTCTCGCTCCCGACACCGGACGAGACGGCCGGGAAGGCGGGCTGGTCCACGATCACGATCCGGGACCGGCGCCACGAGGATGCGCGCGACGCGCGTGAGCACGCACTCCAGCGCGACGCCGGCGAGACGGCGCGCCAGCTCGAGGCCCTCCAGCACGCCCAACGCGAGGGCGACGTCATGCGCGCGCGCTTCTGGACCGCGGCGGCCCACGAGCTGCGAACGCCTCTCGCGATTGCCCAGAGTTACCTCGAGGTCGTCCTGAGCGATCTCGCCGAGGACCTGCCGGAGCGCCCGACGCAGCTCCTCAAGACCGCCTCCGAGAGCCTCACGCGGCTCGAACGCCTCATCGCGGACGTCCTCGACGCCGCCGTGAGCGGCCGCGCCCGCTCGACGCTCCGGCTTGCCGAGCTGGATCTCGGCGAGGTCGTGCGCGGCCTCGCGCCGGCGCTCTCCGCGACGGCGTTCAAGCGCGGCGTCCGCTTCTCCGTCGAGGTCCCGAAGGGGCTCCCGAAGATCGCGGCCGACCGCGAGAAGGTCGAGCGGCTGGTCACGAACCTCGTCGATCACTCTTTGCGGCGCTCGCCCCGGGGCGAGCTCGAGGTCCGTCTCGTCGTGACCGCCGGCGACGGGCGCGCCCTCGTGAAGGTCGTCGACAGGGCGCCGACGCTCTCTCCGGAGAAGGCGTCGCACCTCTTCGACGACGTCGGCTCGGCGCGTGGCGGGGGCGAATTCGGGCTCTCGGTCGCGCGCCGGCTCGCGGACGCGATGGACGCCCGCCTGACCGCGTACGTGGAGCCGGACGGCTCGAACGTGAAATGCGTCGCCTGGGACCTCGCCGAGCCCGACACGACCGGACCCACGGCGTGAGGGACGGTTCCGCGCGCGCCTGGCGGCGCCTCGCGCGGCGGCCGGACGTCGCCCTCGCAGCCTCCTGCGCTCATCCGGCGGACCGGGTCCGCGCCGTGGGCGGCGCCGTGCGCGACGCGTTCCTCGGACGCACGGGCGGAGACCTCGACCTCACCGCGGCGCCGGGCCGCGCAGGGCCGTTCGCGGCGCGTCTCGCGGCGCGCGCCGGCACGCGGGTCGTCGCCGTCGGTTCGGCGCCCCGGCAGATCCTCAAGGTCCCGTTCCGCGGGCGCGAGATCGACGTCTGGGAGGAGGAGGGCGGCCCCGACGCGGACCTCCTGCGCCGCGACTTCACGGCGAACACGCTCGCCTTCGAGATTCCGTCGGGCGCGCTCGTGGCGCTCCCCGGAGCGCTCGGGGACCTGAGCGCGCGCCGGCTGCGCCCGCCGCGGCCCGGCGTCTTCCTCGAGGACCCGCTGAGGATTCTCCGGGCGGCCCGCTTCCTCGCGCAGTTGCCGGGGTTCCGCGTGGCGACGTCCTCTCTGCCGGAGATGAAGAGGGCCGGCAGATTCCTTCGAATGGTCGCCGCGGAGAGAGT
>JBBQDQ010000074.1:0-15875 GCA_038319835.1 Thermoanaerobaculia bacterium
GAGGCCTGCCGCGTTCTCCACGGCGCGGAAAATCTCAGGGGCCCCGATCCGGCCGAGGTCGAAGCGGCGCTCGAGCGGGCCGAAGAGGTGCGGCCCGATGGACGCCGCGGGAACGCCCGTCGCGGCCTCGATCTTCGCGAGCGTGAGCCCGTGGTCGAAGCGGACGAGGACTTTGCCGAGGTCGAGGAGGAGCGCCCGCGCCACGCCGGGAGTCTAGGGGCGCGCCGCCTGTCCGGGAATCAAGTACGGGTCGCCCGTGCGCAGATCCGTGACGGTCGCGTAGCAGAGCACCTTCGCACCGTTCGAGAGGTCGACGTAGACGTTCAGGCGCCACGGGCCTCCCTGCGGCGGGTTCGAGGACGCGAAGTCCTGGTAGAAGACGTCGTTGAGCTGGTGCATCGAGTACGGCGGAACCGAGACGATCACCGTCTTGTAGACGTTTCCGACGGAGTCCACGAGCTGGATGCCGGCCTCGAGGGTCGTGTCCGTCGGGTTCATCACGACGGCGTTCGTGCGGTGGTTCGGGTCGTTGAAGAGGCCCGTGACGTAGAGGTCCCCGTAGATGGAGCTGTCGAAGCCGAGCGCATTGCGGAACGCCTGGCCGGGTGAGAACTGGCCGTAGGTGCCGGCCGCGGCGCCCGCAACGTTGTACGTGTTGCTCGTGACGATGAGCGGGACGCTTCCCTTCACCTCGAGGAGGCCGTAGCTCGACGCCCGATTGAAGTAGTGAGAGTCTCCGACGATGTCGGTGAGCGTGACGGACTCGCGCGGATCCAGGTCGGGCGTGATCCGGAGCCCGGGCGCGGTCGTCCCGTCGCGGTCGGCCTCCGTGTAATAGAGGTTCACGACCGCCTTCACGTTCGGGTCCGGATTGAAGATCCAGACGTCCGTCCGGTAGACGCCCGACGCTCCATTGATGTGAACCGCGGGGAGGAAGGCGTCCGAGGTCACGATCGAATCCAGGGCGGTCCGCCCCTCCGCGGACCGGGGCGGAACAGGCACGGTCCCGCGCGCCTCGAGGGATACCGGTCGGGGAGCGGAGGCCGGCTCGACGGCGGGTGCGGGAGCGGCGGCTAGGAGCGTGAGGAGGGCGGCGGCGAGTCCGGTACGTTTCGTCATTGGCAGTCTCCGGTGTAAATCATCGCAAAGCCCCTGCCAGCGCTTTCTGACCCCAAAAAGAGAAACGCCCCGGCGAGCCGGGGCGTCCTCGAGCTCCTGATGGAGCGGGTGCTTACTTCGTGGCGGGGGCGGACGTCGTCGTGACCGTGGTGGTCGTGGTCGCCGTGGTCGCCGTGGCGGCGTCGGGCGCCGTGGTCGTGGTGGTCGTGGACGTCGTCTTCGACTCTTCGACGACCTTGGGGGCCTCGGCCTTGACCTCGGGCTTCTTCTCCTCGGGCTTGCTGCAGGCGACGAGCGAGGTGGCGAGGGCGACGAGGGCGAGGGTGGACGTGAGCTTCTTCATGTTCGGGTTCTCCTTGTTTGATTTCGTTCTTTTGAACGTTGCGCCTCAAGGCGTCTTCGTGATCCTGATGTTATCGACTGAGGGGTCGCTACGTGCCCGATTCGAGGTGACACTTCAACCCCGACGGAACGCACTCCGCCTCGAGCTTCGTAAAAGAGGATACGGGAAACCGCGCTTCTGTCAAGCCTGTCAGTGACTTGGCACGGAATCGACGCCTGATACACTCCGCCCGGCGATGTTCGAGTCCCTCTCCAGCCGGTTGCAGCGTGTCTTCAAGGAACTGCGTGGCGAAGGCCATCTGACCGAGTTCCACGTCGACGAGGCGCTCAAGGAGATCCGCACGGCCCTCCTCGAGGCCGACGTCAACCTGAGCGTCGTCAAGGAGTTCACGGCCGCGGTCCGGGAAAAGGCCGTCGGCCAGGAGGTCCTGACCTCCTTCTCGCCCGCCCAGCAGGTCATCAAGATCGTCCGGGACGAGCTGACCGCCATCCTCGGAGGCCACCAGGCCCCCCTCGCGATCAAGAAGCGCCCCTCGGTCATCCTCCTCGTCGGGCTCCAGGGCTCCGGCAAGACGACGACGGCCGCCAAGCTTGCCCTCCACCTGAAAAAGGGCTTCGGCAAGCAGGTCCTCCTCGTGCCGGCCGACGTGCAGCGCCCCGCCGCGACGGAACAGCTCCGCACGCTCGCGAAGGAGAACGGACTCATGGCGTTCGACCCGAAAGGGGAGACGGACGCCGTGGCGCGCGCGAAGGCGGCCGTCAAGGACGCGAAGCTCTTCGGCTACGACGTCGCGATCGTGGACACCGCGGGGCGCCTCCACGTCGACGATGTCCTGATGGACGAGGTCGCCCGGATCCGCGCGGCCACCGAACCGGACGAGATCCTCTTCGTTGCCGACGCGATGACGGGCCAGGACGCGGTCCGCTCGGCGGAGGCCTTCGGCGCGAAGCTGCCGCTCACGGGCGTCATCCTGACGAAGACGGACGGCGACGCCCGCGGAGGGGCCGCGCTTTCACTCGCCCGGGTCGTCGGGAAACCGCTGAAGTTCACGGGCACCGGCGAGAAGGTCGCGGACCTCGAGCCGTTCCACCCCGACCGCGCCGCGTCGCGCCTCCTCGGCCTCGGCGACGTCCTGACGCTGATCGAGAAGGTCTCTGCCGAGACGGACGAGGCGTCGGCCCTCCGCGCGGCCGAGAAGCTGCGCAAGAACACGTTCACGCTCACGGACCTTCGCGACCAGATGGCGCAGCTCAAGAAGATGGGCTCCCTCGGGAGCCTCCTCGGGCACCTCCCGAAGGTCGGGCCCATGAAGCAGCTCGCGAACCTCGAGATCCCCGAGAACGCCACGAAGAGCCTCGAGGCGATGATCGACTCGATGACGTCTGCCGAGCGCGACGACCCGAAGATTCTCGACGCCGGCCGCAAGAAGCGGATCGCGAAGGGCTCCGGGACGAGCGTTCCCGAGGTCAACCAGCTCCTCAAGCAATATCTCTCGATGAAGAAGATGATGAAGGGCGCCGCGCGCATGCGCGGCTGACATCCAGGAAGAGAAAAGGAAAGACATGCTCAAGATCCGTCTCCGCCGCGTCGGCGGCACGAACGCCCCGGCCTACCGCATCGTCGTCTCCGACGGCCGCAGCACCCCGAGCGCGAAAGTCGTCGAGGAGCTCGGCCACTACGATCCCACGAAGAACCCGCCCCTTCTCAAGCTCGACCGCGAGAAGGCGAAGGCGTGGATCGCGAAGGGCGCCGCCGCCTCCGAGACCGTGCGGAAGCTCATCGCGAAGCCCGCCTGAGGTTGCACGGGGCATGAACGCGCCGAACGACGTCGTCGTCATCGGCCGCGTCGTGAAGCCCCACGGTCTCAAGGGTGAGGTCGTCGTCCAGGTGTTGACGGACTTTCCCGGGAGATTCTTCGAAGGGTTGAAGGTCACTCTCTCGGGCGCCGGCGCCTCGAGCCAGGAAGGTCGCATCTCGGGCGTGCGCTCGCAGCGCGATCGCCTTCTCGTCACGTTCGAAGGAATTTCGGATGTGGATGCTGCAGAGAAGCTTCGGAATGTGGAGCTGAGCGTGAGTACGACGGACGTGGTCCCCCGGCCCGAGGGCTACGTGTATCACTGGGAGATCGAGGGCGCGGCCGTCGTCGACGCGTCGGGGCGGACGCTCGGACGCGTGCTCGAGCTCGCGGACGCCGGCGGACGCCCGCTCCTCGTCCTGGAGACGCCCCGGGGCCCGCGGGACGTGCCCTTTGCCCGCCCGATCGTCGTGTCGGTGGACGTGGCCGGCCGGCGCATCGTCCTCGACCCGCCGCACGGTCTTCTCGATTAGGCAGCCGGCGCCGTGCGCTTCGACGTCGTCACGCTCTTCCCGGGCTTCTTCGCCTCTCCGTTCGACGAGTCGCTCGTCGGCCGCGCCGTCTCGACGGGGCTTCTCGACCTGCGGCTCGTGGACCTGCGCGACTTCAGCGACGACCCGCACAGGAAGGTCGACGACGAGCCCTACGGCGGCGGCCCCGGAATGGTCCTCACGGCGCCCGCCGTGTTTGCGGCCGTGGAGGCTCTCCGGGCCGAGGCCGACGCTCCGCGGCCGCACGTCGTTTTCCTCTCTCCGCAGGGGAGGCGTTTCGACACGGCCCTTGCGAAAGAGCTCGCCGCCCGCCCCCGAGTCGCGCTCGTCTGCGGGCGCTACGAGGGCATCGACGAACGCACGCGGGAGGCCGGGCTGTTCGACGAGGAGATCTCGCTCGGGGACTTCGTCCTCTCGGGCGGGGAGGTCGCGGCCCTCGCGGTTGTGGAGGCAGTCTCCCGCTACGTGCCGGGCGTCGTCGGCGACGCGGAGAGCGTCCGGGCGGACAGCTTCGAGGACGGCCTCCTCGACCATCCTCACTACAGCCGGCCGCGGGACTTCCGTGGCCTCGCCGTCCCGGAGGTCCTTTTCTCGGGCCACCACGAGAAGATCCGGCGCTGGCGGCGCGAACGGCAGCTCGAGGCCACCTTCACGAGGAGGCCCGACCTCCTCGGAAATGCCTCGCTCTCGGCGGAGGAAAGGGCCTACCTTGAGCGACTTGCGGCCAGGCCGCGATCCACGTAGAATCGTTGGCTACGGGTGAACGTTCCGGGGTGCGAAGTGTACGTGTCCCTGCCTGATTCTCCCTGTCAGTAAGGTGTTGGAGGTTCCGCAATGACGGACAAGCTTCTGATGGCCGAGAAGGCCGGACTCAGGTCGGACGTTCCCCCGTTCGCTCCCGGCGACACGGTCAAGGTTCACGTCAAGGTCAAGGAAGGCGAGAAGGAACGCATTCAGGTCTTCCAGGGGCTCGTCATCGCGCGCAAGGGCGGCGGCGTTCGCGAGACTTTCACGGTGCGGAAGATTTCCCAGGGTATCGGCGTGGAGCGCACGTTCCCCGTGCACTCTCCGGTCCTCGAGCGCATCGAAGTGGAGCGCCACGGACAGGTCCGCCGCGCGAAGCTGTACTACCTTCGCGAGCGCCGCGGCAAGGCCGCCCGCATCGCGGAGAAGCGCGACAACTAGGCTCCACATTCCCCGCCGCGGAACGCTCCGTGGAGGGGTACAGTCGAGGCACGATGGGACCTGGCGCCGGCCGGAATGCATGCGACCTGGGGTCTGAAAGAGAGCGTGTCTCTGCGTTGTTCCGTATCGAAGAGGACGCGCGGGCCGAGGGCCACCGCATGATCGCCGGAGTCGACGAGGTCGGCCGGGGCTGCCTTGCGGGCCCGGTTTATGCGGGCGCGGTCGCGTTCGAGCGTCCCGAGCCCCTCCTCGGGCTCGACGATTCCAAGGCCCTGCTTCCCGAGGTCCGCGAGGACCTCGACGTGCGGATCCGAGCCGCCGCGGCGGGCGCGGCCGTGGGAGCCGCGACGGCCGCGGAGATCGACGCCCTCGGAATCGTCGACGCAACCCTCCTCGCGATGCGCCGCGCGCTCGAAAATCTCGCCCGCATCGGCGCGGTACCCACCCTCGTCCTCTTCGACGCCGTCCACGTCCCCGGGCTCGACGTTCCCCAGAGGGCGTACATCCGGGGGGACGGGCGCGTCGGGGCGATCGCAGCGGCGTCGATCGTCGCCAAGACGGCGCGCGATGCCCGCCTGGACGAGCTCGACCAGGTCTTCCCGTGCTACGGCTTCTCGTCGCACCGGGGCTACGCGACGCCCGAGCACCTCGCGGCGCTCCGGCGCCACGGGCCCAGTCCGGAGCACCGCCTCACGTTTGATCGCGTTCTCGTGCGCCGCCGCGCCGGAACGCGGAGGGCGGCCTGAGCATGGCCGGAACGAAGCGCGACGCTCTCCTCGCCTCGGCGGAGAAGAGCCTCCAGAAGGGGAAGGTCGACTCGGCCCTCAAGGACTACCTGAAGGTCCTCGAGGAGACGCCGGGCGACATCAACATCCTCAACAAGGTCGGGGACCTCTACACGCGGCTCAACCGCAACGAGGAGGCGATCCCGTACCTCACGCGGATCGCCGAGCACTTCGCGCGCGACGGCTTCTTCCTCCGCGGGATCGCGATCTACAAGCGGATCAACCGCCTCGACCCCGCGCGCCTCGACGTCTACGAGCGCCTCGCCGAGCTCTACGCCAAGCAGGGGCTCACGACGGACGCGAAGAGCCAGTACCAGGTCCTCGCGGACTACCACGCCCGGAACGACAACGCGATCGGCGCCATCGGCATCTACCAGAAGATGGTGCAGATCGACCCGCAGAACATTCAGCTGCACGTCAAGCTCGCGGACTTCTTCACGCAGGCGCGCCGCAAGAACGACGCGCTCAAGGAATACACGATCGTCGCGGCGCTCCTTCGGGACCGCGGCGCCGTCGACGAAGCGATCCAGGTCTACGAGAAGGCGCTCCAGATGGCGCCTGACAACGTCGAAATCCTGCGCTCCTTCGTGCCGCTGCTCGTCGGGGCGTCGCGCGCCCGCGAGGCGCGCCTCTTCGTCAAGCGCGCGCTCGAGACGACGCCCCGATCCGTACCCCTGTTCGTGCTCGCGGCCGAGGCGGCCCTCCAGGACGGCGACGTCAAGGACGCGCAGGAGTGGCTCGCGAAGGCCCAGGGGATCGAATCCTCGAGCGACGACGTCCTTCAGCTCGCCGTGCGTGTCCAGCAGGCCGGCGGCACGGCGACACTCACGTTCGAGGCCGCCGCCGCGCTCGCGGACCAGGCGATGCGCCGCGGCGAGGCGAAGAAGGCCCTCGGGATCCTCGTGCCGCTCGCGGAGGCTTCCTCCGGGCGGGAGGACGTCCTCGTGCGCGTCGTCCAGGTCGCCGAGGCGGCGGGCGACCAGGCCGCGACGATCCGCTGGCGGTCCGCCCTCGTGGACCTCCACAAGGCGCAGAACCGGATCGGCGACGCCGCCGAGGGACTCCGCACGCTCCTGAAGCTCGTACCGGACTCGCCGGAGTTCCGCACGCGCCTGTCGCAGCTCGATCCGTCGCTCGGGCGCGGGGTCGAGCGCAGCGGGTCGCGCGAGCGGCCCGCGATCCCGCCGGTCCCGTCGGTCGAGACGAGCGGCCCGCGCCCGCGCCCTCCGCTTCGGCCCGTCGCGCCGCTCGAGGACACGCCGCCCGTCTCCCCGCCCCCTTCGGCAGAGACGAGCGCGCCGCTCGTCGTGCCGCCGCTCGAGGTCTCGGCGTCGCGGCGCTCGCCCGCGCCGCCGGTGCCGCCGATCCCGCCACCGCCTTCATTCTCCGCGACGCCCGACGAGGCTGAGCCGGCCGGCGAGTTCGTCTTCGAGCTCGAGGACGGCGACCTCGTCCACGATCCGGGCTCGACCGGTCCCGTTCCCGCCGCCGTGCGACGCCTGTCGCAGCCCGGTGCGCCGGCGTTCGATCGCTCGGCTTCCGCCAAGCGGCGTCCTCCCGCTCCCGCCTCCGCGCTCGGCGCCCTCGAGCAGCTCCCGGAGGCGCCCTCGCTGTCGACGGCTCCGAACTTCGGTTCGGTCTTGCCGGAAGCGCCGGGCTTCGAATGGGGCGCGTCCCAGCCTCTCCCCGCCGGCCCCTCGGCCGACGTCCCCGCGGCCGTGGAAGCCGAATCCGCCATCGAGGTCGAGCCTGCCGTCGAGGTCGAACCGGCCGTCGAGGTCGAACCGGCCGTCGAAGTCGAACCGGCCGTCGAGGTCGAACCGGCCGTCGAAGCCCCGGACGAGGCCCTTGCCGCCGCGCCTCATCCCGTGGAGATCGCGGGCGAACCCCTGCCGACGATCGTGGAAGAACCGCGGGTCGTCCTTCCGCCCGACGCCATCGAGGGCGCTCTCGGCGAGGCGGAGGTCTTCCGCAAATACGGCCTCTACGACAAGTCGATCGAGCACCTGCGGGCGCTGCTCAAGAAGGCACCCGAGACGCTCGCACTCCGCGAGAAGGTTTTCGAGCTCGCCCTCGAGGGCGGCCGCAGGAAGATTGCCCTTGCCGAAGGCGAGAGGCTCAAGGAGATCTACCGGACGTCCGGCCGGGAGGACCGGGTCGCGGCGCTGGACGCGCTCCTCGTCGAGCGGACGTCGACCGAGATGGGGGAGCCCGCGGAGGCAGATCGCAGCACGACCGCGGCGCGCTCGCGGGGGCGGGGCGCGAAGGCCCCGCCGGCCGTGGAGCCGCCCGTTCCGTCCGCGGCGGGCGGGGACGAACCGTCGGCCGAGGAGCTCCTCGAAATCGACTTCTGCCTCGAGCAGGGCATGGTCGTCGACGCCTCGGAGCGCCTTCAGACGCTCGAGCGGAAGTTCCCGGGCCACCCGCAGATCGCGAGGCGCCGGGCGCGGCTCGACGGCGGCCCCGTGGAAGACGCGAGGCCCGCGCTTTCGGACATCCTCTCGGAGGATTTCGAGTCCGTCCTCGACGCGGAGCTGGGCCGGGCCCTCACGGACCAGATGACCAAGGGCGCCGAGGAGCCGGCTCCGCCCGAGGCGCCCCCGGCGCCGCCCGGCGCGCCCGTTCTCACCGACGAGTCCGCGCTCTTCTCCGACGAGCAGGAGTTCTTCAACTTCGCCGGCGAGCTACAGTCGGAGATGCGCCAGGAGAACAACCCGCCCGAAGCGTCGGTCGACGCCTCCGGCCGCGAGATCCCGCTCGAGGAGATCTTCCGGGAGTTCAAGAAGGGCGTCGAGCAGCAGCTCTCTCCCGAGGACTTCGAAACGCACTACAACCTCGGCATCGCCTACAAGGAGATGTCGCTCACAGACGAGGCAATCAGCGAGTTCCAGCGCGCCGCCAAGAGCCCGTCGTACGCGGTGGAGTGCTGCTCCATGCTGGGCCTCTGCTTCCTCGAGAAGGGGATGCCGCAGCTCGCGATCAAGTGGTACCGCAAGGGACTCGAGGCCCCGAACATCCGGGACGACGACCGCCTCGGCCTGCAGTACGACCTCGCGGGCGTGTACGCGGGGCTCGGCGACCGCGACAACGCGTACAAGACGTTCCTCGAGATCTACGGCGCGAACGCGTCATTCCGGGACGTCGGCGAGCGGCTGAAGGAGCTCTCGCCGGCGTGAGCGCGCCGCCGGCCTCCGCCGCGACCCCGCTCCTGTCCGTCCGGGCCCTCACGATCGCCGTCTCCGCCTCCACGGGCGGGTCCGAGACCGTGGTCGACGGCGTTTCCTTCGACGTGGCGGCGGGCGAGATCGTCGCCCTCGTCGGTGAGTCGGGTTGTGGCAAGAGCCTGACCGGGCTCGCTCTTCTCGATCTCGTGCCGGCGCCGGTCCGGATCGCGTCTGGAGAAGTGATCTTCGAGGGGCGCGACGTCCGGTCGCTGGCGCCGCGCGAGAAGGAGCGCATCCGCGGCGGCGGCATCGGCCTGGTTTTCCAGGAGCCCGGCAGCGCTCTCGATCCCGTGCGCACGATCGGCTCGGAGCTCGTCGGCGTCCTCAGGCGCCACCGCGGCCTCTCGCGCTCCGAGGCCCGGGCCGAAGCCGTGACGTGGCTGCAGCGCGTCGCGCTCCCGGATCCGGAGCGGCAGATGGACGCGCTCCCGCACCTGATGTCGGGCGGGATGCGGCAGCGCGCGATGCTCGCGCTCGCGCTCGCGGGAGGGCCCCGCCTCCTCGTGGCGGACGAGCCCACGACCGCGCTCGACGTCACGATTCAGGCCCAGATCCTCGCCCTTCTCCTCGAGCTCCGGCGCGAGCTCGGCCTCGCGATTCTCCTCGTGACGCACGATCTCGGGGTCGTGGCCGAGGCCGCGGACCGCGCCC
This sequence comes from Thermoanaerobaculia bacterium, assembly GCA_038319835.1. Classification (GTDB taxonomy): domain Bacteria; phylum Acidobacteriota; class Thermoanaerobaculia; order UBA5066; family UBA5066; genus Fen-183. The sequence goes on from JBBQDQ010000074.1 coordinate 9,654, forward strand.
TCGTGATGTACGCCGGCGAGATCGTCGAGAGCGCGTCCGTCCGCGACCTCTTCGACCGGCCCGCTCATCCTTACACCCGGGGCCTCCTCGCGTCCCGGCCAGCCGCCGGAGAAGCCGGCCGGGGCCGGCGCCTGCCGGCGCTCGCGGGGTCCGTGCCCGAGCCCGGACGGCGTCCACAGGGCTGCGCCTTCGAGCCGCGCTGCCCGGATGCGTTCGGCCGCTGTCGCGCCGCGCGGCCCACGCTCCTTTCGGTGCCGGGATCTCGTTCCGAGGCCGCGTGCTTCCTCGTCGACGCGCCCGTCGAGGCGGCCCGTTGAGCGCCCTCCCGGAGCTCGCGGGCGCGGATGCGCTCCTGTCGGTCCGCGACCTCCACCGGACGTTCGTGAGGCAGGGCGGGCTCTTTGCGCCGCCCGTGAGCATCGCCGCGGTGAACGGCGTCGCATTCGACCTTCCGGCGGCGAAGACGCTCGCGCTCGTGGGCGAATCGGGCTCGGGAAAGAGCACGACCGCGCGGCTCATCCTCAGGCTCCTCGCAGCCGACCGCGGGACGGTGCTCTTCGGCGGAACGGACTGGCTCGGGCTGGGCCTTCGGGAGCTGAACGTACGCCGCCGCGAGATCGGCGTCGTCTTCCAGGACCCCGCGACATCCCTCGACCCGCGTCTGTCGGTCGGGGACATCGTCGGCGAGCCTCTCGTCATCCACCGCATCGGTTCGCGCGTCGAACGGCGCGAGCGCGTGACCGGGCTGCTCGCCGCGGTGGGTCTTCCGGCTTCGGCGCTCGGGAGGAAGCCCCACGAGTTCTCGGGTGGGCAGAGGCAGCGGATCGCGATCGCGCGCGCGCTCGCGACGGAGCCGCGGCTCGTCGTCCTCGACGAGCCGGTCTCGGCGTTGGACGTTTCCGTTCGCGCCCAGGTCCTCAACCTGCTCCTCGACCTCCAGCGCGACACCCCGTCGCGGCCCGCGTACCTCTTCATCGGCCACGATCTGTCGGTCGTCCGCTGGATCGCGGACCGGACGGCCGTCATGTACCTCGGGCGGATCGTCGAGGAGGCGCCCACCGAGGACCTGTTTGCGACGCCGCGGCATCCCTACACGGCGCTCCTCCTCGCCTCCCAGCCGCGCCGGCATCCCGGCGAGGCGGCCGCACTGCTGCGGGCTCCCGGAGAGCCTCCTTCGCCCGCCGCGCCGCCGCCGGGATGCCCGTTCCACCCCCGCTGCCCGTCGGCCCGCCCGGTGTGTTCGCAGGAGGTCCCGCGCCTCGTCGCGGACACCGTCTCTCCGGGGCGCTCCGTGGCCTGCCACGCCCCTCTCTGAAACGGAAGAAACCCGTCTTCTGGAAACCTTTCCGTACGGATGACGTACTGTGGAACGGTGCCCGTCCACTATCATCGGCTTTCGGTTCGAGGAGGTTTTCGTGAGTCCTGAGCAGAAGCCCGGCAGTCCCGCCCGCGCCGGCCGGCGGGCGGCCGCGGCGGCCCTCGCCATCGTTCTTGCGTCGGGCGCCGCGTTTGCCGACGATTTCATTTCGGTTCCGGTCGGTTCGAAGGCCCGCAAGGCGATCCCTCTCCCGGCGGGCGAGACGATCGAGCTGACCCTCCAGCAGACGATCCAGCTGACGCTCGAGAACGTGCTCGACCTCGACGTGGCGGCGTACAACCTCGAGGAGTCCCACTACTCGATCCTCTCGACGCGCGGCGCGTTCGACCCGAACTTCGAGGTCGACCTCGGCGCAACGAATACCCAGTCGCCGACGACGTCGCGGGTGCAAGCGCCGGAGACGAAGACGGCCTACGGGAACCTCGGGTTCAACGGGCTCCTGCCGTACGGGACGACGTACACCCTCGGCTGGACGAATACGCGGCGCGACTCGGAGGTCCTCGGCTTCACGACGGTCAACCCGACGTACAGCAGCAACCTCTCGCTCGGCGTCACGCAGCCGCTCCTCCGGAACTTCGGACGCGACGTGAACGAGCGCTTCTTCGTCCAGGCGAAGATCGCCGAAGGACAGAATGCGTACGGCTTCGTCACGGCCGTCCAGACGGCGATCCAGACGGCCGAGAACGCGTACTGGGACCTCGTCTACGCGGTCGAGAACCTCAAGGCGAAGCAGGAGGCGCTCGACCGCGCCAAGGACCTCAACCGGATCACGAAGATCAAGATCGACGTCGGCGCCCTCGCGCCGATCGACGTCGTCCAGACCGAGGTCACGGTCGCCCAGCGCGAACAGGACATCATCATCGCCGAAGGTCTCATCGGCGACGCGCAGGACCGCCTGCGCCGTCTCCTGAACGTCCAGTCGATTCCCGACTGGAACCGCCCGATCGTTCCGACGGACCGTCCGTCGCGGGATCTCTTCAACGAGATCTACAAGGCGGACGTGAACCAGGGGTACGAAGTCGCCCTCAAGACGCGCCCCGAGATCAAACAGGCGCTCCTGAACATCGATTCGAAGAAGGTCACCTACGCGTATTCGCGAAACCAGCTCAAGCCGCGACTCGACCTTTCGGGCGGCTACGGCTGGGCGGGCCTCGGCGCGAACGCGACGATCGCGAATCCCGACGGGACCACGGACCAGCTCAGCTACTCGGACGCCCTGACGCAGATCGGCCACCGGGACTACCCGTCGTGGAGCGTCGGCCTCGTGTTCGCCGTTCCGATCGGAAACCGCACGGCGAGAGGCAATGCGGCGATCGCGAACGCCGACCTCGAGCTCGCGCAGACGAACCTCGCGATCACGAAGGCGAACCTCCAGATCGAGGTCCGCGCCGCGGCGCGGAGCATCGACACGGCATACCGGAGCGTGCTCGCCGCACAGAAGGCGCGCGAGTTCGCGGAGCGCAACGTCGACGCCGAGAAGAAAAAGTACGAGAACGGGATGACGACGTCGTTCCAGGTCGCGCAGATCCAGAACGACCTCACGACGGCCCGGACGACCGAGCTCCTCGCCATCGCGGGCTACCTCAAGTCGCTCGTCGCCTGGCACAAGGGGATCGGCGACCTCCTCCCCCAGAAGAACGTCGTCCTCAGCGGCCTGCCCGCCTCCATGGACGCGGCGCCGGCCGAAGAAGGATCCGTCAAGTGAGCGACTCGGCCCCGCTTGACCCGGCCCCCGCGCCCGCCGCCGGCATCGGAGCCGTCGAGGCTGTCCTCGGAACGTTCACGAAGCCGTCCGACACGTTCGGGCGGCTCGTCGCGCGTCCGACGTGGTGGCTGCCTCTCGTCCTCACCCTCCTCGCAACGGCTCTCTCGTTCTGGATCGTGATGCCGAAGATCGACATGGACCGCACGGTCCGCGAGTCGATCGAGAAGCGCATGGAGAAGAGCGGCCGCACGGCCTCTCCGGAGGTCATCCAGAGGCAGGTCGAGGTGGCGAAGAAGATGACGCCCCTCTACCTCGGGATCGGCGTTGTCGCGGCGGTCGTCTTCTTCTTCGTGATCTCGCTCGTCCTCTGGGGCGGCGCGAAGGCGATGGGAGCAGACGCGCGCTACACGCAGCTCCTGGCGATCTGGGGGCACTCCGGGCTCCCAAGCCTCATCGGAGTCCTGATCTCGATCCCGATCTTCCTCCAGGTGCCGGACGCCTCGCTCACGCAGGAGGGCGCCCAGGGCGTCCTGAAGTCCAACCTCGGCGCGTTTCTCGACGACTCGACCCCGGCCGCCCTGCGCGCGCTCGCGTCGTCCGTCGACGTGTTCTCGATCGCGGTCCTGTTCCTGCTCGTCCTCGGCTTCCGCAAGCTGCCCGGCCTTTCGAAGGGTGCCGCGACGTGGACGCCGATCGTCCTCTGGATCCTCGCGGTCGCCGTCAAGGTCGCGTGGAAGGCGGTCATGGGGTGAAGCCGATGCTGATCGGAATGCGCGACATCGAGAAGACGTATTCCGTCGGCGAGGAAAAGGTCCGCGCGCTGCGCGGCGTCACCTTCACGATCGACCGCGGCGAGTACGTTGCGATCATGGGCCCGTCGGGCTCGGGGAAGTCGACGCTCATGAACCTGATCGGCTGCCTCGACACGCCGACGGGTGGCGAGTACCTGCTGAACGGCACGCCGGTCCAGACGATGACGGACGACGAGCTCGCGCGCATCCGCAACCGCGAGATCGGGTTCGTCTTCCAGACGTTCAACCTGCTCGCGCGCACGAGCGCGCTCGCCCAGGTCGAGCTCCCGCTCGTCTATTCTGGACTCCCGAAGAAGGAACGCCGCGAGCGCGCCGAGAAGGCGCTCGAGCGCGTCGGGCTCTCGGATCGCTCGCACCACAACCCGAACGAGCTCTCCGGCGGGCAGCGCCAGCGCGTCGCGATCGCGCGGGCCCTCGTCACCGGGCCGTCGCTCCTCCTCGCGGACGAGCCGACCGGCAACCTAGACTCGGCGACGGGCGAGGACATCATGCGGCTCTTCCGCGAGCTGAACGACCAGGGCAACGCGATCGTCCTCGTCACGCACGAGGAGGACATCGCGGCGCACGCCCGGCGGATCATCCGCATCCGGGACGGCCGCATCTCCGACGACCGCCCGAACGACTCCAGCCGCGCCGAAGCCGTCGCGCGCGCGAAGCGCGAGGCCCTCGAGGGCGCGCTGCGCGAGCCGTCGGCGATCCAGGCCCCGCCCGCCTGACGGACGGGCACCGGCTAGACTCCGCCGGTGCTCGCCGACGTCCTAGCGCTGGTTCTCCTGCAGATTGCGGCGGGCATCGCGTTCTTCACGCTCCTGACGCCAAGCCGCGAACTGTCACGGGGCTTTTTCGTTCTGCACGGAGCCATCGCCTCCTGCTGCCTCGGCCTGTCATGGCTTGTCTCGCGGCAGGGCGGAATTCTTCTGAGAAGGGGGAGTGGGCTGGACGCCGCCCCCGCGGGATGGGCAGCGGGCGGCGGCGGGATCGGATTGCTGCTGGGGCCGCAGGTCCTCCTCGCCGCGGCCTTCGGCGGCGCGGTCGCCGCGACCCTCGTCGCGCGTGCGGGCACGAGCCCCGCTCTCTTACTTTCAAAGAATCTCCTTTTCTCTCTCTCGGTTTTCTCTTCCTTCGTTCTCCTCCTCTCCCGGACCGGCGTCGAGCCGTTCGCCTCGCGCCCCGGACTCGGCGCAGGATGGCTCGGCGCGGGCCTCGCCCTCGGCGCGCTCTTCTTCGGCGGGATCATCTGGGCGATGAATCTCGGGCACTGGTACCTCGTCTCGAAGTCGCTGCCGTTCGAGCTCCTCGTCCGCGCCACAGAGGCGTTCGCGCTCCTCGCCCTCGGGCGCACGGTCCTCGCGCTCGTCGCGCTCGGCTGGCTGGCGCGAACGTCGAGCGGCCCGGCCGGAGACGCGATGGCCGAGCTGACGGATCCGATGCGGGACGGGTTCTTTTTCTGGTCGCGGGTCCTCTGGGGGCTCGCCGCGCCGCTCGTCCTCGCTCCCTTCGTCGTGAAGACGGCGCGCATGAGGTCCAACCAGGCCGCGACGGGCCTCCTCTATGTCGGAGTTGTCTTCGTCCTCGTGGGCGAGCTCCTCGCCGCGTACCTCACGATGCGGACGGGGCTGCCGGCCTGAAGAGGGGGCGCCCGGGCAACGTGAGGGCGAGCGCGGCGGCGATCACCGGGAGAGCCGCGATCGGGCCGAAGACCGAGGCGACTCCCCAGCGGTCCGCGACGAGGCCCAGCAGAGGCACGCCGCCGCCTCCGAGTCCGATCGCGAGTCCCATGGTGACGCCGCCGGCGATTCCCTCCCGCCCCGGCAGGTACTCCTGTCCCATGACGACCGCCACGCTGTAGCTCGCGATCGAGAACGCGCCCGTGAGGGCGAGGGGCAGGAGGACGGCGGGGCCGGGCGTCGCGAGGGACAAGAGGATGAGCGGCGCCAGCGGCAGGAGGGAGCCGACGAGCACGCGGCGGCGCCCGAACCGGTCGGCGAGACGCCCTCCGACGAGCGTCGCACCGGCGCCCGCGAGGAGCATCACCGTGAGCGCGAGCGTCGCGCGCCCGCGCGGCACGCCGCGCGCGCTCACGAGCCACAGGGGCACGAACGCGGTCAGGCCGAAGGACATCATGGAGCGGATCGCGATGATCGCCGAGAGCGAGAGGAACGCCCCCCAGCGCGGCGGCTCCGGCGAGGCGGCGCGGACGGCCTCGGCGGCCGGCCGGAACGAGGCGAGGAGGGGAAGCTCGCGGGCGAGGAGGAACGCCGCGAGGATCGCAGGCGCGGCCATCCACGCGACGCCCGGAACGCCGCCCGCCGAGGCGAGGAGCGTCA
>JBBQDQ010000075.1:0-15589 GCA_038319835.1 Thermoanaerobaculia bacterium
CACCAGATCATCGCGCGCCGCGCCGATCTACTCCTTTTGACCGCGGTGACCGGAACCCTCGGCATAGCGCTTGCGCGCACGAAGCTGCCCGAGGTGATCCTGATGGACATAAATTTGCCGGACATCAGCGGCATCGAAGCCCTTGGAATCATTCGTAAAGATCCAGTCACGGCGGACATTCCGGTCGTGGCGATCAGCGCCAATGCAATGCCGCACGACATCGAAGAGGGCCTGCGGGCAGGCTTCTTTCGGTATCTCACCAAGCCAATCAACGTCAACGAGTTCATGGATACACTGAACACTGCGCTGGAGTTTGCAGAACAGGGGGTCGGGCGGAGTTCACGGACACCTGGTTAAGATAGCCCGTGGAAGGAGGAGACATGACCAAGATCTTGCTTGTTGACGATGAGGAAAGCGTCCTGACGCTCTATTCGACCATTCTGAGGCGAGAGGGCTATGAGGTCCTGACGGTTACCAACGCGAAAACGGCCTTTGAGTTAGCAGTTTCGGAGCAGCCCAATCTGATTCTTCTCGACGTCATGATGCCGGCCCCCGACGGAGGGAACGCATTCCGATACCTGTCCGGAAGTGCGAGCACTAAACATATTCCGGTCATCTTCCTTACGTCCCTGGTGGAAGAAGATGAAGTGGAAGCTGGAAAGGGAAAGATCGGTGGGCGCGAATACATATCAAAATCGACCCCAATGATGAAAGTTATTGCGACAGTAAAGGAGGCCTTGTCTCACACGCCGCGCGAACAGTCGTGAAGCTGGGCCTGGTTCACGTCGCTAAACGTCTTTGGCGCGATGCTCTTGCCAGTGGCGGAATGCAACCGAGGCGATCGCGACGACCGGAATCGAGAGAAAGATGCCCGGGATTCCGGCGAGCTCGGCCCCGCAAAGTATGGCGAGAATGATCGCGAGGGGATGCAGGCGCATGCCGCGCCCGATGATGCGTGGGTAGATGACGTAATCCTCCACGATCCGAAGAGCCACGAGAAACACCAGAGTCGCGCCCGCCTCGCCCCCGGAGTGAAATGCCGCGAAGACGATGGCGAGCGCTGCGATGGCGAGCGGCCCCGCCAGCGGAATGAACTCGAACAGGCCCGCCAGGATCCCGAGGACGACGGCGTAGGGCACCCCGATGAGGGCGAAGCCGACCGCGCACGCGACGCCGACGATCAGACATGCGATGAGCTGCGTCCGGACGTATGCGGCGAGCGTCGAGTTGACGTCCCGGAAAAAGTCGTCTCCGTGCCAGCGCAGCCGGGTGCGCGGAACCATCCGCAGCGCCGTCTTCCGAAAGACGTCCGCATCCTTGAGAAGAAAGAGCGCGACGATCGGCACCAGGACGAGCCACGGCAGGTAGCCGAGAGCCTCGCGGACGAATGGTAGAACCCCGCCCTGAACGCCGTCGGTCACCTCTTTGATCGTCTGGTCGACGGAGGCACCGAAGGCGTCCCGCATTCCTTTGGGTATGTGCATTCGCTCGTAGCGCTGCCAGGACTGCATCTGCGCCTGAGCCTTCGCGAGATAGCCGGGGGCCGCGCCGACGAGCTCCTCGAACTGTGTGCTCGCCACGGGGAGAAGGAACCACACCGCCAGCGCCACGACACCCAAGATCAGCGCGTACACAGCGCCGATCGCGGCCGACAACGGTATCGAACGGGAGCGCCCTCGCAGGACGATGGGGCGCCTCACGAGAGCGACAAGCGGTGCGATGAGATAGGCGAAGAAGATTGACAGGACGATAAGGAGAAGCACCCCCTCGAGACGGCGCAGAGCCCAGAGAAGGGCCGCCAGCACGAGGATGAGCCCGAGAACCTGCAGCGCGATATGCGGGACGGACAGAACGCGCGCCACCACCGCGGCGACCGGCGCGGACGGGGCGTCGGCCGGCGGATCGCCGCTGCCGACCGGACCGTCGTTACTGTTCATCGAGCCAGCTTACAGCGGTTGGGCTTATGTCACACAAGCCGAGAGCCTTGGCTCTGACCTGTCCGCCCGCCTCTTCCGGACCTCCAAGGACCGCCGGTCCGACAGGGTGGCTATCTGAGCCATCCATCCGGAGAGCCATGAGGAAACGACGGCATGCGGCTCGGTTCGGTTCGATCTCGTCTTTCTCGCAGCGTCCGTCTCGAGATCGGCGGTGACCGACCCACCCCTTTGCTTCCGACGAGGTTTGCGACGGTTGACGAGGCAGGTCACGAGCCGAAGACAGGCCGCGTTTTTTGTCTCGCTCCGCCAGTGTCCAAGGTGAAAAACCTGTTTAGCCGCAACACCTAGCCGAAGAGGGCGCAGCGCATCGAGAGCGACCCGAGGTCGAATCCCGTGACCGGAAAGCTCACCGCGTCCTTCGCGTCGGACGCCCCGTACGCGTAGAGGATCGGGTTCCAGTGTTCTGCCGTTGGGTGGGCCCGGCGCCCGTCCGGCGTCTCGAGAGCCCGCGCGAGCCAGGCTCGGTCACGCGCCTCGAGGGCCCGCGCCGTCTCCGCGTCGAAGCGCACGGCCCAGTCGGGCGTCGCCTTATCGCCGCGGCGCAGCCGCGAGAACGCATCCCTCAGGTCGTGCGTGAGGTTTCCGCTCGCGAGGATCAGGACGCCCTCGTCGCGAAGAGGAGCGAGCGCGCGCCCGAGCGCAACCTGCTCCGCAGGAGACGAACGGACGTCCAGGGAGAGCTGGACGACGGGGACTTCGGCCCCCGAGTACATCCGGTGGAGGACCGCCCACGTCCCGTGGTCGAGGCCGCGGCCGTCCGCGGCCGAACCGCCCGCGAGCGCCGCGGTGCGCCGCGCAAGCGTGGGATCGCCGGGCGCCGGGTAGCGCATCGCGTAGAGCGCCTCCGGAAAGCCGCCGAAGTCGTGGATCGTGGCCGGCGGGTCGTCGAGCGTCGTGAACGTGCCGTCCGACTCCCAGTGCGCCGAGACGGCCAGGATCGCGCGCGGCAGCGGGACGAGATCCGCGAGCGCCGCGTGAGCGCGGCTCCACGCGTTGTCCTCGATCGCGTTCATCGGCGACCCGTGGCCCACGAAAAGAACCGGCATCCGCGTCATCGCGCCGCCCCCACGCCCGAAGCCGCCTCGCCGCGCATCCACCGGCCCGACGGGAAGCCCGCGGAGAGGAGACGGCCCGCCGCGTCGTAATGCACGACGTACGTGAACGGGTCGACCCCGGGTGCGAGATACCCGAATCGGACGTCGCGCAGAACGACGCGGATGCTTCCGTCGGCCTGGTTCTCCTCGCGCGCGGCCGGGAAGCGCGCGAATCTGCCGAAGACGCCCGCGACTCCCGTTTCGAGCGTGCGCGCCGCGAACGGACCGTTCACGCGCGGGATCACGCGCGTCAGGAGGTCGTCGCGGGAGCGGTAGACGCCGCCGAGGTGCTCGAAGAGCGCCTTGAGCCCGCCCGCGTAGCCCGTCCGAGCAAGCTCCTCGGAGCCCGCGGCGCGCGCTCCCTCCGTGCCGCGCTTGCCGAGGTCCACGAAGGACGCGGAGACGTTCGTCCCGTCGTCGGCGAGGAGAAGCCAGCGGTCGGGCGAGCCGGGCTGCGGGATCGCAGCGCGCGAGGCCGCCGCCGGCGCGAGGCGCGCGAGGAGGCGCGAGGCCTCGGCGTGCCGGACGCCGCAGAACAGGATGTAGGCCGTCGCGGCGACGAGTCCGGCGCGCGCCGCGGCGCGTGAAGGTGCGAGCCCCCGCCGGGCCGCCACGACCCACATGCCGGCGAGCCCGAGGAGAAGGAGGCCCGTGAGAAACGCGTCGAGGATGAAGACCCAGTCCAGCGTGAAGCGTGACCAGTCGAGGGGCGAGAAGAACATCGTGCCCCAAGACGTGATCCAGTCCATGAGAATGTGCGAGAGCACCGCCACACCGGAGACGGCGCCGAGCCGCACGTGAAAGGTGCGGCGCAGAGGGCTTCCCGGCGGACCCGCGGCCGCCGGAGGCCGGAACGCCGCGGCCAGCGCGAGAAGGACGGCCCACGCCGGCATGAGGACGAACGAGTGCGTGAGCCCGCGGTGCTGCGTGATGTAGAACTCGGGCGAGAAGGGCGAGACGAGAGCGTCCGCGTCCGCGAACATCGCCGCGCAGAACCCGAGCCACGTCTCGCGGCGCGCGAACGCGCGGTCGAGTGATTCGTCGCCGGTCCCCGGGAGGGCCCGCGCGAGAAGCACTCCCGCGAACCCGTGCGTCAGCGTGTCCACCTGCGGACTCTACCCGCAAGAACGCTTCGGGTCTCTTTCGCTATCCTCACGCGTGTGAGGCCGCTGATCTTTCCCGGGGCTGCCGCCGCGCTCGGCCTCGCGCTCGCTTTTCCCGCCGCGGCGCAGGACGGCGCCGAGCCGGACGACCCGCCGCGCGTCCACCGCGACGTCAGCGTCGTCGCGACCCGGCTCGAGGGGGCGCCCGCCACGGCCGTCGTCCGGGTCGTGTCGCGCGAAGAGATCGACGCCATGCCCGGCGCGTACTCCGTCCCGGAGATCCTGCGCTCCGTCCTCGGCGTCGACGTGAGGCGGCGCGGCCCGGGCGGCGTTCAGGCGGACGTCGGGATCCGCGGCGGCGACTCCAACGGGACGCTCGTCCTCGTGGACGGGCAGCCCGTGAACGACCCGCAGAGCAATCACCTCTCCTTCGACCTCGACGTCCCCGTCGCCGCGATCGAGCGCATCGAGGTCCTCGCGGGCCCCGGCTCGGCCATCTGGGGCTCGAACCCCGTCGGCGGCGCCGTGAACATCGTGACGCGCGGCGGCGCCCTCGGGCGCGCCGCCGTCCAGCTCGAGGGGCGCTACGCCCACGGGACGCAGTCCCTCGACCAGGGAGGCGCGCGCCTCGCGGTGCGCGTGGCCGAGCCCGTCACCGTCGGCGTGGACTGGTGGCGCGCGGAGACGGCTGGATTCCGCGAAGACACCGAGTCCGCGACGGAGATCCTGCGCCTTTCGAGCCGGTGGGACACCGGGAAGGGGCCCGTCACGCTCGGCCTCGGAATCGCGGATCGCCGCTTCGGCGCGTACTCCTTCTATGGAACGGCGTTCCCGAACCAGCAGGAGTCGACGCGCACACGCACGGCGACGCTCGGCGGCTCACTCGCGCTCGGCGGCTACACGTTGACGCCGTCCGTCTTCGTCCGCGCCCACCACGACGACTTCGTGCTCGACCGCGACAACCCGTCGTTCTGCGAGAACCTCCACGACACCGTCACCTCGACGGCCCGAATCTCCGTGAGCCACGCGGCGCTCGGCGGCTCGGTTGCGGCCGGCGTGGAGGGCGGGCGCGACACCATCGCCTCGTCGAACCTCGGCGAACACGCCCGCAACCGCGGCGCGGTCTTCGCCGAGTTCGCGCGCGCGTGGAACGCCTCCGCGCCGGGCTCCGGCGGATTCCGCACCGGCCTGAGGGCCGACACGTACGGCGACTACGGCTCGCGCCTCTCGCCCTACGCGGGGCTGACCGTGCGCGTCGCGCCGCCCCTCACCCTCCGCGCGTCCTTCGGTACGAGCTTCCGGGTCCCGACGTTCACCGAGCTCTATTACAGGGACCCGCAGTCCGCCGGGAACCCGGACCTCGAGCCCGAGACGGCGTGGTCGGTCGATGTGGGCGTGAAGCTCGCGGCGGGGCCGGTCGGCCTCGACACCGGGTATTTCCACCGCGATGCGACGAACCTCATCGACTTCGTGCGGACGCCCGGCGACCCCGTGTTTCACGCCCGCAACGTCCTCTCCGCCGTCACGGACGGGATCGAGATCTCCGCAGCGTGGGAACGCGGGCGCCCGGCGTTCCTTTCGACTCTGTCCGTCCAGGCCGCCTGGATCTTCACGGACCTCGCGGCTCTCTCCGCGGCGGCCGGCGGCGCCGCCGAGGGGCGCACCATCCTCGACCCTCTCCACGTGAAGATCGACACGCTCGTCGGCTTCGCCCTTCCGGCCTCGTTCGGGCTCACCGGGCGGCTCTCGTACCTCGCGCGTCCGAGCTTCGCGGACGGCGTCTGGCTGCTGTCCTCCCGCCTCTCGTGGCAGGCCTTCCAGGGCCGCATCCTCGAGCTCTTCGTCGAGAGTGAGAACCTCGGGGACGTCCACTATCAGGACGTGGCGGGCGTGCCGCTGCCGGGGCGGACGGCACTCGCGGGTTTCAACCTCACCTGGTGACGGAGGCCACACTCGACCTGGCTCCCGTCGCGTAACCTCGGTAAGGCTGGGACACTTCCCGTAGAAACATGGACGAGTCCTCTCTGCGCTCCCGCGCCCTCCGGGTCCCCCTCGACGCCGAACTCACGTTCTGGCGTGACGGGAATCACGGCGAAGGCCGGCTGACCGATCTTTCGGAGACCGGTTTCTTCACGGCCACGGACGCGCCGGCCCCCGTCGGCTCGCGCCTCGAGATCAGCTTCACGCTCCCCCACGACCACAGCGGGAAGATCGTGACGGGCGAGGTTATCGTCGTGCGGAGGGCCGAGACAGGACGGCCCGGGTTCGGCGCGCGCTTCTTCCGGCTTCCGAAGGCCGCCGCGAAGATGATCGAGGAATTTCTCTCGCGGTCCGCGCGCCGCCGCGCCTGATCAGGCGGGCGGCGAGGCGGGAGTCGCGAGGGCCGAGAGGTCCACGAGCTGGATCCCGGCCTTCTCGGCGTAATCGTGGATCCGCTTCTCGCGGTAGAACTCGCCGAAGTAGATGGCCGAGAGGCCCGAGTTCGCGATGAGCTTGAAGCAGTTCCAGCACGGGGACGCCGTCGTGTAGATCTCGCCCCCTTCGATGCGCACGCCGTTCATCGCGGCCTGCAGGATCGCGTTCGCCTCCGCGTGGACCGTCGCGACGCAGTGGCCGTCCTCCATGAGACACCCGGCCTCGTCGCAGTGCGGGAGGCCGCGGAGGGAGCCGTTGTAGCCGGTCGAGAGGATGCGCTTGTCGCGGACGACGACGGCCCCGACGTGCTTGCGGGGACACGTCGCCCGGCTCGCGACCTCGAGCGCGATGTTCATGAAGTAGCGGTGCCAGTCGACGCGGTGCGCCATCAGCGCAGCCCGAGCTGCGGCGTGATCGTCTGCTGCGCGATCGACGGCGCGAGCGAGCCGCCTCCGAAGAGGATCGCGAGGCCGCCTCCGAAGCGTCGGTCCCGTGTGATCGCCTGGTCCTCGGCCGCGGGCGCCATCGCGGACTCGAGGTACTGCGCCCACACCGAGAAGCCGCGGATCTTTCCCCACGTGCGCACGGTGAGCCGGCCGCCCCAGCTCCACGAGCTCGAGTCCGAGAGCCCGCCCGTCGCCGTCTGGCGGGTCCACGACCCGAGCGGCGTGACGTTCACCATCCGGTTGAAGAGGGCGACGTCCGGCGTGATCGCGACGTTCAGGCTCGTCGTGAGGTCGCCCGTCAGCCGGTTCTTGGACTGGTTCACGCCCGCGCTCGTCTGGACCGACAGGACGTTGCCCTGCCGCGAGATGCCGAGCGTCGCCCCACGCGTCTCGGCTTCGCTCGAATAGAGGCCGTCCGTCTCCTGGCGGCCGCCGAGGAGGCCGAGGGAGAACTGGAACTCGCCGAGCGGCTGGGCGACCGAGAGGTTCAGGTTCGTGGACTTGTTCGTCGAACCTGCCGACTCGGCCTTGTTCTCCTGCAGGGACGCGGACACGGACGTCCGGCTCGCCGCAAAGCTGTAGGAGGCCGTGAGGGCGCCCGCGTCCGCGCGGCCGGTCGGCGTCGAGAACCCCGTCGTGCTCGAACCGGCGCCGCCCGAGTCTGTCGTGTGGGCGTAGTTCGCCGAGAGCGAGAGCGCGCCGAACGCGCGCGAGAGCGAGCCGTCGTAGACCTTGCGGCCCGCAATGAGCGCCGGGTTTGCGGGCGCGCCGAACTCGTCGCCGACGAGGCGCAGGCCGCCCGCGATCGAGAACCCGAGCGGGTTCGCCGTGAGAAGGAGCGCGTAGGCCCAGTCGTCCTGGAGCGGCTTGGACGTCTTGTCGCCCGTGAACTCGCTGCGGACGGCCTCGCCCTTCAGCATGAGGTTCGTCGTCGGCTCGAGCACGACGTCGGCGCTGAACGAGAGGAGGTGGCCCTTCTTCGGCGCGGACCCGTAAAACGCCGGCTGGGCCTGCTGCGTGCCCGCGGCACCCGCCGTGCCGTAGGCGGGCGCGAGGGCGGGCGGCGCGACGAAGAGCGGGTCCTTCTCGTCCTCGACGTACTGGTAGAGGACGCGGAACTTGACGCGGTCCGTCCCGAGCTTCGGGGACAGCGAGACGCCGTACAGCGTCTGGCGGAACTCGTTGACGCCCGTCGACGCCGGGAGGCCGTCGTCGATGTTGGCGAACGCCCGGAGGGAAAGGGCCTTCGTGTCGAGGCCGAGCTCGACGCCGCGGCGCGTCGACATCGTCTGCAGGAGAGGCGATGGCGTGAACGTCTCGGCGGGCCCGTTCCCGATCGCGCCGGACACCATGCCGGACTTCGCCGTCACGAGGACCGCCGGCGGCGTCACGTGCTGGGGAAGGTTGTTCGGATCGGCGTTCTGCGCGAGCGTTCCGTTGAAGGCGGTCTGGACGCCGGAGACGGAGTCGTTCACGGAGCCCTCGAGGTGCGGCACGCCCGTGACGCTCGTGACGTTCGTCGTCACGCCCTCGCGCCCCACCGGCTCGCCGTGCGAGCGCGCGACCTCGGCGCCGAACGACCAGCCGAAGGCCGCCTCGGGGCGCGGGGGCGGGACGGACGTCTGGAACGTCCACGCGGCGGACGACGAGACGCCGTGGGACGTCCACAGGATCTCGACGACGTGCGGCCCGCCCGAGATCTCGATGAACGGCTCGAAGCGCCAGATGCCCCCGTTGGATGCGACGAGCTGCGTGACGATGACGCCGTCGAGCGTCATCTGGACGAGCGTGAAGTCCGACGCCGCGGGCCGGAACGTGATGACGGGGCGGACGGTCGTGACCTCGCCGAGAGGCTCGACGAGAACGAACCCGGCCGGCGGGGCCGCCGTCGCCATTCCGGTCGGCGGCGCCTCGGGAGGCGCGGGCGCCGCGAGGGACGAGCCCGCGTCGGACGCCACCGGAGGAGCGCCTTGCGGCGTCACCTGCGCGAAGGCGGGCGCCGAGGCGAGGGCGGCGGCGAAGACGGCAACGACGGGAGCAGGGACCGCACGCTTCACCGCGCACCTCCCGCAGCCGGGACGGGCGCCGCGGCCACCGCGCCGAGCGGCTTGCCGTCCTTGTCGAGGGCGGACACGCGCCAGACGAGCGGCCCTCCGCGCGGCAACGCGGCGGCGGGAACGACGAGACCAGGCTTGTTCACGACCTCCGTGCGCACGCGCTTCAAGCCGTCGGGCGCCTGCTCGTACACCGAGTGCACGTAGAGCGCGCCCGGGATCTCCTTCCAGGCGAACCGGACATAGCCGTCGGCAGCCGTGGCGCGGCCCTCGAGGTCCTGCAGCGCGCCCTCCGCGCCGCCGATCGAGAAACGGCCCTGGGCGGACGACACGGTCCAGCCCTCGGCCATGTCGAGCGAGCCCTCGCTCGTGGGCGGCGCGCTCGCGCCGCCGCTCTGTGAGTCGAAGAAGACGCGGCCCGTGTTCGTGAAGCCGCGGACGCCCCACTCGTACTCGCCCTCGGCGAGCGAGTTCCAGAGCAACGCCGGCGGGCTCCAGCGCGTGTCCGACGTGTACGACCAGCGCCAGGGCGCTCCCGGGCCGCGGCGGCGGAGGCCGACGCCGTAGCGCGCGATGCCCGGGACCGGAATCCACGAGAACGTCGGCGCGCCGAAGGCCGGGGCGAGCGCGGCGCCCGCTGTCGGCGAGACGAGGCGGAGCGTCTGCTGCCCTTCCTCGACGTAGATCTGGACGGGCGGCGACGAAAGAGTGTTCGGAGCGAGGACCGAGAGCGCGATTTCGTGGTTCCCCGAGATGAGCGTCGGGAGGCTGATCGAGTTCGAGACGGAGGTTGGCGTGCCGTTCTGGAGCGGCACCGTCGCCGTCTCGACGAGGATGCCGTCGAAGAACCAGCCGACGAGGAGGTTGCCCGTGCCGCTGCCGACGACGAGGCCCTGGGCGCGCAGCGAGTTCCCGCGTCCGACGAGCGTTCCGGACGGCGGGTAGACGATCGAGATGCGCGTCGCCGACGCGGTCGCGAGGAGCGAGTTGGCAGCGGTCACGGTGACGGTCGCCGTCGCGTTCGGGACGTAGCCCGTCTGGTCCGGAGCGGCGCGGAAGGTCCGGTCCGCGAGGACGATCGGCGGCGAGCCCGCCTTCCCGAACTGCTCTCCGGTCACGAGGACCGTGTTCGACACGATCGCGGCCCCGCGCGGGGGCAGGACGATCGAGAGCGGCTCTTCGACAGTCGCGAGGACGGCGCCGCCGGTCGTACGGCGGACGAACGTGTCGCCCGTGATCGAGAGCGGCGCGTCGCCGAGGTTCTTGAGCTCGTAACGCACGGCGACGGGCTGGTCCGGCGAGGCGAGGACCGCCACCGGCGACACCGTCACGGTGAAGCCTCCCGAGGCCGGCGACACGACGAGCGGGACGCTCACTGTTTTCGAGATCAGGAGCGGCCGGCGGCGCGCGGCCGGCGTCGGCACCTCGTCGGCGCGGAAGACGAGCGTATAGGAGCCGGGCGCGAGGCCGCGCGGAACGGTCAGCGTGGCCGCCTGCGGAATGTTCGGTGAGAGCACGGGCTGGGGCGGCGCGAGAGACGCCCCGGGCGGAAGCGAGACCGGCGTGAGGGTCGCCGCTCCCGCGAAGCCGCCGAGCGGCTCGAGGAGGAAGCCGAGGTCTGTCGACCGGCCCGCGACGACCGTGGGCGCCGGCGGCGTGATCCGGATGTTGAAGTCCTGGGTCCCAACCGTGACCTGAACGTTGACCGTCCGGGTGACCGTGATGCCTGCGCCACCGTTGGCGCCAGACGCCCGGAAGAACAGCGTCACGGCGCCGGCCGGTGCGTCATCCGCGGCGCGGATCTCCACCGGGTAGGGGACCCCGGGTGCGAGCGGGAACCCCAGCGGTGCGACCGAGATCCCCGCCGAACCGGTCGCCGTCACGTCGACGCCGCCGGACCAGCCGTTGAGCGGAATGAGCGTGACCGTCGCGGAAGCGCGGCCGCCCGGCGGGAGGTTGATGACGGCCGGGTTCACCGCGAGCGTGAAGTCGGGCGCCGTCTCCACGGAGATCGGAAGACTCGCCGAACGGGACGGGCCGCCCGGCGTCGTCCCGTTGAACGGCACGGACAGGAAACCCGCCCCGGCGCCGGCCGCGAGGGACACGGTCACGAATTTCGACTCGCCGGGACCGAGCGTGAAGGACTTCTGGTCGACGTTCACCCCGGGCGGCAATGCGGGCACGACGGTCACGATTCCCGAGAATCCGTTGGACGGCACAGCCGTGACGGCGACCGGCGACGACCCGCCGGGAGCGAGGCGAAGGGACGCGGGCGAAAGGGTCAGCGTGTAGTCGGGCCCGGGAACCGAGACGCGGATCGTCGCCGAGCGCGTGAGCGGCAGCTGCGTCGCCGTCGCGGACACCGTGATGTCGAAAGCCCCCGACAGCCCGGCCGCCACCGTGACGTTCAGCGGGATCGCCGTGTTCGCGGCCACGTTGAGGATCGAGAGCGGCGGCGCGACCGTGATGCCGGACGGCGCCGAGATCGTCACGTTGAACGTCCCGCCGAACCCGTTGATCGGGACGATCGAGACGCTTCCCGGCGCCGACGTGCCGGGCGGGATCACGAGGACGGACGGCGACGGGACGACCTGGAAATCCGGCGCGCCGCTGACGGACGCCGAAAAACTCGCCGTGCGCGGCCCGGTCACCCCGGCCGCCGTGCCCGAGAAGGCACCGGTCGCGGTCCCCTTGGCGGCTGCCGTGGCGGTGACCGCGAAGCTTCCGCTGCCCCCCGCCGGAATCGTCGTCGTGAGCGGCGCGAACGTGAATCCCGTCAGCGTCGGCGCCGTGACGTCGACCGTGCCCGAGAAGTTGCTGGCCGGCTGGACCGTCACCGTGATCGTCGTCGTGCCGAGGGCGCCGAGCGTCACGGCGGCCGGCTGAACGAGCAGGCTGAAGTCCGGCTTCGCGTCGACGGTGAGCGAGAAGCTACCCGTGCGGGGCCCCGTGACTCCGGGGGACGTGCCCGAGAACGTCTGCGTGGTCGTCCCGGTCGGGAGCCCGATCGGCGAGACCTGGACGACCTGCGACGCCCCGGCCGCGAGCGTGAACGTGGACGGGCTGAAGGTGAGGCCCGGGATGTTCGGCGTCGCGACGCTGACCGTCCCGGCGAATCCATAAAGGGAGTTCGCCGTGACGGTGACCGGCGCCGTGTCGCCCTGGAACATGCGGAGGGAAAGCGGTGTCACGGAGAGCGAGAAGTCCGGGGGCGGCTGGATCACGACGTTGACGGTGGTCGACCGGGTCACGGGAGGCCCCGCGGTCGCCACGGTGGACGCCGAGAACGTGGCGGGAATCGCGCCGCTCGGCGCCGCTGCGGACGCCGCGAACGTCACGTCGATCGAGCCGCCGGTCCCCGGGAAGGAGAGCGCGGTCGGCGTCAACGTCACGTTCGGGATCGTCGGAAGCGCGAACGTCGTCGGCGAATTCCAGCCGTTCAGGGCGTTCATCGTGAACGTAAGCTTCCCCGTCCCGCCCGGCGTCAGGGCGATCGTCGGAGCGCTCGCGGTCAGCGTGAAGTCCGGCGGCGGCGGCACGATGATGCTGATGTTCACCGTGCGCGTGCCGGGGACGCCGGCCGCGGTCGCGTTCACGGGAGCCGTGTATGTGCCCGGAGGGGCGTTCGCGGCGACGGTGAAGGCGATCGTCGCCGGCCCGCCTCCGAAGATCGTGAAGTTCGGGCCGCCGTTTCCGCAGTTCGGGCCGGGAACGCAGCTCGCCGTGATGCTCTGGATTGCCGGGACGTTTCCGTTCGCCGTCGCGGTGAAGCCGCCGAGCGGGTTCAGCGTGATCACGGCGTTGCCGGTCTGCCCCTGTTTGATCGTGATGGGGTTCGGCGCGCCGCTGAGTGTGAAGTCCGGCCCGGCCGACACGTTCACCGTGACCGGGATGTTGCCGGACTGGCCCGTCTTCACCACGTTGAAATGGACGCTCGCGGGATAGCTGCCCGGCACGACGGAGGCGCCGGCGGAGATCGGAAGGTTCGCGGGGGGATACGGGAACGTCGGTCCGGCATTCACGCTCACGGTGCCCGGGAGCGTGAATCCGGCCGGGAGGCCCGTGATCGTGTAGTCGACCGTGTTGAACGCATTGCAGATCAGGGGCGGCCCCGTCGTGTTCGCCGTGAAGGCCTGGCTCCCGCCTCCCGCCAGCAGGGCGATCGACGCCGCGGTCGTCGTCGCCGCCACGTTGGGGTTGATGACCGTGAACCCGACCGCGTAGGTCTTGTTGACGGCGGCGACCGCGTCCACGAGGCTGGCGGTCATCGTCTGGTTTCCGACCGCCGCGCCGAGGGCCTGGAACGTGAACGCCTGCTGAAGCGTCTGTCCGCTCGCGAGCGTGTACGACTTCGGAAAGCCCACGGGCGTGATGCCCGCCGGGACGGACACCGGATTCGTCGTGGCGATCCCCGCGTACCCGAAGTTGCTGATGATCGCGTAAGGGTTTGTCGTGCTGGCAAGGCCGCCGTTGCACACCGTGGTCGGGAACGCAGGCCCGATGACCGAGATGTCCGGAATGTTCAGCGTGAGGTTCGAGGTGGACGTCAGGACCGCACCGGTGGTTCCGACCCACCCTGCCGTCAGGGGAACCGTGTACGAGCCGCCGGCCGGAGAGCCCGTCCGGCTGAACGGGAAGGTGAGCGTATTCGTGAACGGCGAGAGCTCCGTCTTCGTGCCCCCGGCGGTCACGCCGGCGGGCGGCGAGCCCGTGTCGACTCCGAAGATCATCGGAACGCCGGCTCCCGCATTCAGGCCGAACCCGGGGTCGACCGACACGCGCACCGGGACATTCACGACCGCCGCACCGAGCGTGATGGTCGGCTGCGTGATGCTCAGCCGCATCTGAGGCTCGGCAACCGTGAGGGCGAACGTCGCAGACCCGCCTGAGAACGTCACGTCGGTGACCACCATCGTCCGCGTGCTCGCCGTCGCCGAGGACAGGAGGTTGATCTGGAAGGTCGCGGCCGCCGTCGACAGGCGCGAGAGCTTCGTGTAGGTCACGACCGCCGGGGTCGTCGTGACGCCGGAGAGGCCCGTGATCGAGAGGGTTCCCGTGCCCGACGCGAGGATGTTCAGCCCCGACAGGGTCACGTTGACCGTGACGGATTGCGTCGGGAAGAGACTCGCCGCGGCCGGTGCGAGCGCGACCGCCGCGTCCGCCCGGTGCGTCAGGAGAAGAACGCCCAGCGCCAAGAGTCCAGCCCGCAGGCTCCCCGTTCCGAGGCCCCTTCTCATGTCCATGTCCCCCTCAGGTGCCCGCGATCCTGCCACGGATCGGAACCATTCCGCATCAAAGTCTCATTCCGCGCTGCGCCGTGCGGTCACTGGTACGGGTTCGTCCCGGCGGGGCCTTCGATCTCCACCTTCACGAGAGCCAGCACCCAGCCCCCGCCATCGGCCCAGACATGCATGCTCATCGAAGGGTCGTCCGAACCCTTCGCGGGCGTCTTTCTCCACTCCCAGTTGCCCGCGTTCGGATTGGTGGCGACGACGTCGAAACTCTTCACCTTCCAGCCGTTCTTGAGACGGTATCCGGCGAACGCTTCAGGGGTGGCACGGCCGCCGAACGGCACGAGCTTGCAATCGACGACGAAGAGGATCCCGAGCGGCGGGCGGTTGAGGGAGTAGTCGGGGTACTGCTTCTGGTCGAAGACGCCCACAGGCCTGCACGGCGTATTTCCCTCAATGCCGCTCGGAAACTGCGCGCCGGACCGTTTGGCCTTGTCGTAGTCGAGGAGCTGAGTCTCCTTCGGAGGCGTCGAGCCAGGAGGCGCCGACTGGTCCCGCGACACCTGCGGGATCGTGAGCTCGATTCGGATCTCGTTGTTGGCACCTTGCCGGAACGGCTCGTGGAGCGTGTTGTCGGGGTCCACCACGGCGCGGTACTTGCGGACGCCGGGGGCGAGGTTCACCCGGGCTCCTGCGCTCTGGGTCGCGCCGGCCGCGAGGTTGTTGATCGTCGTCTCCATCTCCAGGACCTCGGGCGTCGGCTGCATCCGGAAGATCTTCAGCTTCAGCCCGTTGAGGACGTAGCCCGTCGCGAGATTCGAGTTCGTGACGTTCTTCACCGTGGCCCTGAGGACGACCTGCGTCGCCCCGGGCGGGATGGTCGCCGGCTCGGAGACGAAGCTCTCCATCACGATCTTGTCGAGCGACGGCAGAACGTCGTGCACCGGCGGCGTGTATTCCTTCGGCTGGGCGGACGCTGTTGCCGCGGTCAGGACGAGGGCGGCGGCGAGGGCAGCTTTCGGCATCATGCGCATGGAGAGACTCCTTTTCCGAGCTCCGGTCATAGAGAGCGTCACGGATTCCGGACGACGCTGCCCCACCGCGGTTCGAGGCAGAGGAACGGCAGGTCGAGGTGCTTGGTCGAGCAGGTCACGCTCGGCGCACCGCCCGTGATCGGCCCCGGCCCCTGCTGGCGGCAGGCGATGGAGAATTCAGGCCGCGTGAAGTCGACCCGGATCGAGCCCGGGCT
>JBBQDQ010000076.1:0-15555 GCA_038319835.1 Thermoanaerobaculia bacterium
GAGAACGAGGGGCTCCGCCGAGCCGCGTGCGACGAGGGCGTGCGCCACCGAAGCGGAGCCTTCCACCGTCGCTCTTGCGGAGCGAGCGAGCAACGGGTCGTCCGCCCGGACGCGGACTCGCGTCTCGAACCGCGCCGACGTCATTTGCGCCGGGAGGTCGATGCGCCACGTGACGGCGGCGCCGGGGGCGAGAACGAGGTCGAGGCGGTGGAAGTCGTCGGCCTCTGCGGGCGTCCGGCCGTCACCGGACAGGAACGTCCGGCGGTCCGGCGTCGCGAGGGTCACGCGCCCGAGAGCGAAGTCCCCCTGCAGGAGATACGTGCGGCGCGGGCCGAACACCGACAGGCCGCGCTGTTCCAGCGGCGCGCCGAGGCGGGCCAACTCTCCGGCGCCGCCCGCCGGGCCCCACTGAAAGACGCGATCGTGACACTCCGCCGGAGCCGTGCGCCACTCGCGCAGGCAGGCAGCGGACGCAGGAGCGCGGGACGGGAGGTAGAACGACTTGTCGTCCCAGGAAACCTGCACGGACAGCGCGAGAGCGGCGACGGCGACCGTCCCTCCCACGCGCATTGGTTGCGGCGCGGCGGCAAGGAGCAGGACGAGCCCGACCCAGAAAAGCGCCATCGGAGACGCGTACCACGGTGCGACGGCGAATCGGACGAGGGCGATCTGGACCGCGACGAGACAGGTCCAGACAACCAACACGGCAGGCGCCGAAAGGTCGCGGACCCGATTCCGGCACAGAAAGGCCAGAGCCGCGAGCATGAGGAGCCCTCCCGCCCCGGTCAGCTGCGAACGGAGGCTTGGGTCGGCGTGTCCGATCCCGTTCGCCAGCGGCCGACCGATGAGGTCGAGGACGAGCTTCGCCTTCGACAACCAGGAGAACGGAGCCGACGCTGCACCGGTGTCTCCCGACCGGAGGAGCCAGGCGTACTGGGCGAGGCCGGCAGCCGCGCCGAAGCCGAGAAGGGTCCAGACACCGAACCGGCGCTCGCGCCGTACGACGAAGGCGGCCGAAAAGACGGGCCAGACCATGATCCCGCCGCCCCACGACCAGGACGCGAGGACGCCGCCCGCTGCCGCACAGGCCGCGAGAGCGATCGGGCGGTTGCTCCCCCTCGCGAAGCAGAACGCCCCGAGCGCGACGCCGAGCTGGGCGAGACCCATCTGGAGCGTGGATTCGCCGAAGGTGAAGCTCGACACCTTCGTGGTCGAGAAAAGGAGGAGCGAGAGGAGCGGCAGGAGCGTCCAGCGCGCGCGTCCGGAAAGCGTGGCCACGATCAGCGCGAGCGTCGCCCCCGCGATCAGGAGCCCGACAGCCAGCTCCACGCGGGCGTCCCACGCGAAGAGCCGGGCGGAGGCCCAGTAGACCGGAGTCAGGGCGATCGTCGAGTGGCCTCCCCCGACCCACGCGCCCCGGACGAACTCCGAAAACGAGCAGGTCCCGTCGAGCATCGAGGCGACGAGCGGCACACGCGCGATGTAATCGTTCGAGAGGTTGTTCTCTCCGAACGTGAAGACGATCCACGCCATTCGCGCCGGGGCGAGGAGCGCGAGGAGGATCGCGAGCGTCTTCGCAGCAGAGGAGAGCGGCCGTTCGCCCGTGCTCACAATCCGAGAGCGTACGCCTCGACCGCGAGGCGGACGTTGCGGCGCGAGTCCGCAAGGCTCCCGGCGAGGGCGAGCGCGCCCTCGGCGGCGTCGAGGAGGCGGGCGCCCGGCGCCGCGCCGAGCCGCGCGAGGTCGGTGAAACGCTCCTTGAAGACGACGTGCGCGCCCGCGGGATCGACGGACGCGGCCGACGCGTCGCGCAGGATCTGCCCGAGGAGCTGGAGGCGCGGACCGGCTTCGGCCGTGTCCTCGCCCGCGACGAGGCCCGCGAGGGCCAGGGCCCACGAGCGCGAGCGCGTCAGGAGGACGCCGGAGACGGCTTCGAGGATCGCGTCGCGCGTCGCGCGCGCCGCGGCAAGGTCGAGCGCCGCGGCTTCGTCGGCGTCGTGCGGCAGGAAGGCCGCGCGCGCCTCGGCATCCTCGCGCCCCATGCCGCGCCCCACGAGAGCGAGGGCCGTCTCGGCGCGCGTCGATCCCGGCATCGGCTGGACGACGACGCGCGACAGGATCGTCGGGGGCAGGAGCCGCGGCCGCGTCGCCGTCAGGAGGAAGCGGGTCTTCTGCGGCGGCTCCTCGAGGATCTTCAGGAGCGCGCTGAACGCCGCGGGCTCGGTCCGGTCCACGTCGAGGAACACGACCGCGCGGAGCGGCGCCTCGTAGGGGAGACGCGTCGAATCCGCGGCGACAGCGCGCACGAGCGCCGTCGGGATGCTCGTCTCCTTCGTTTCTCCCTCCTCGAAATGAGGGGCGTTCACGCGCCGCTTGCGCTCGGGGGCCGCGACCATGAGGTCGGGGTGCTCCCTTCGGAAGACGCGCCGCGCCGCGTTCGACTGGGGATCGAAGCCGCTCCCGCAGATGGCGGCGGCCGCCTCCTCGATCGCGGCGGCTTCGAGGCGTTTCGAACCCGGTCCCGCGAGGAGGACGACGGGCGCGCCGCTCACTTGCACCTCCGGGGTTGGAAGAGAAGAAGAAGATTTTCTTCGAGTGAAAGAAAGACGGAGTCGGGGGAGCCGGAGGCGTCGATGACGACGAACCTCTTTGGCTCCTTGCGGGCTCGACGCAGGTATGCGCCCCTTACCCTTTCATGGAAATCTCTATCTTCTTCTTCGAATCTGTCGAAGGACGCGCCCCGGCGCTTCGCGACGCGTGCGAGCGCGGTCTCGACGGGCAGGTCGAAGAGGTACGTCCGGTCGGGGTCGCGTCGGCACCATCTTTCATGGAGCTCGTCGACGCTCTTCTCCCCGAGTCCCCGACCGGCTCCCTGGTACGCGCGCGAGGCGTCCGTGTAGCGGTCGCAGAGGACGTGCGTCCCGGCGGCGAGAGCGGGCTCGATCATCGTCTGCAGGTGGTGGCGGCGGTCGGCCATCATGAGGAGGAGCTCGGCCCCCGCGTCGATGTGGCCTTTCGAGTGGAGGAGGGCGTCCCTCAGGAGCTCCCCGAGCTCGGTGCCGCCGGGGTTGCGGGTGGCGAGGACGGGGAGGCCCCGGGAGGCCATCCAGGCGGCCGCGCGGGCGATCTGCGTGGACTTTCCCGAGCCCTCGATGCCCTCGAAGGTGATGAAGAGGCCCCGCGGGGCGGTCCGGTTCCTGCGGATCACGGCGCGGATTCTCACACGCGGCGGGGGGTGTTCGTCCCCGGAACGTCCCTGGCACGCCGTTCGTATACTGAGCCCAGGAATGTCGTCCTTGTCGCCGGCTCTGAGCTCCGCTTCGGGCGCCGTCGACGCCCCGCACCTGCCGAGCCGGCACCTGCCCCTCGTGGCGGTCGGCCTGATGGGGGCGCTCCTGGCGGTCCTGTCGGTCGTCGACATGTTCCTGCCGAAGGCCTACGACGGCGTCGTGCCGGACCCGTATTCCGTCGGCGGCATCTTCGTGCGCGACCTCGTCCCTGGCGGCGCGGCCGAGCGGGCGGGACTGAAGTCCGGCGACGTGATCCTCGGGATCGGCCACCGGATGCTCAACAAGGCGGCCGACGCGCCGCCCGAGCTGCTGCGCCACAAGGTCGGCGAGAAGGTCGACTACCTCGTGCGGCGGGGCGGGGACGTCTTCGAGGCGAAGGTCTCCCTGACGCCCTACCGCCTCGGGTCGGCGACGTACTACTATTTCGTCTTCCTCGGCCTCCTCTTCTTCATGCTCGGCGTCTTCGTCGTGACGCGCCGGCCCGACGACTCCGCCGTGCAGGTCTTCTACGTCCTGTGCATCCTCTTCATGGAGTTCTTCGTCTGCAGGCTGCGCCCGTCGAGCTATTACTGGATCGACTACGTCGTCCAGATCGCCGGCACCCTCGCGCTCTTCCTTCTCCCGGCC
The DNA here is from genome assembly GCA_038319835.1 of Thermoanaerobaculia bacterium. Taxonomy (GTDB): domain Bacteria; phylum Acidobacteriota; class Thermoanaerobaculia; order UBA5066; family UBA5066; genus Fen-183. The sequence goes on from JBBQDQ010000076.1 coordinate 3,918, forward strand.
GTCTTCCTGCACTTCTTCCTGCTCTTCCCGGAGAAGAAGACGTTCGGGTTCGCGGATCGGCGCGCCGGCGACCCGTCCGCGCCCCCGTTCCTCGCGGCGCTCCAGCGCTTCCTGAACGGCTCGCCGCTTCTCCTCGCGGTCCTCTACTCGCTCCCGCCGGTCCTGTACGTGCTCCAGATGGCGGGCTACCGGCACGGGGGGCCGCGCCGTCTCATCTTCGGAGCGCCGACGCTCAACTGGATCCTCCTCGCGGACTACCTGATCCTCGGGCTCCTCGCGCTCGCGCACACGTGGTGGACCAACTCGGACCGCGCCGCGCGCCGGCCGATTCTCGTCCTCCTCCTCGGGACCGTGGCCGGGATCGTGCCGTTCGTCGTCTTCGCGGTCTTCTTCCCGTCGCTCTTCCGCGAGGACCGCTTCCTCCTCTGGGGCGTCGTCCCGATGGCGCTCATCCCGCTCACGTTCGCGTACGCGATCGTGCGGTTCCGCCTCTTCGACGTGCAGGTCATCGTGCGCAAGTCGCTCGTCTACGCCGTCCTGACGGCCGTCGTGACGGGGATGTACGCGCTCGCGGTCGTCGCGGGCAACGCGCTCGTCTCGACGGTCTCGTCCACGACGGTCTTTTCGTCTCCGGCCTTCGCGTTCGGCTTCGGCCTCGTCGTCGTCCTCCTTTTCGACCCGCTGCGCCGCCGCATGCAGAAGGTCGTCGACCGGGTCTTCTTCCGCGACCGGGCCGACTTCCAGACGGCGCTCCTCGAGATGAGCCGGTCCGTCGTCTCGCAGCTCGAGCGTCCGAAGCTCCGCGAGCTCCTCACGGCGCGCACGGCCGACCTCCTGCGCCTCGAGCGCCTCGAGCTCCTCCTGCCGCGGCCCGAGGACGGCGCTTTCACCGAGCCCTCGGCCTCGGCCGCGGGCGTGCAGCCGCTCCCGATGAGCGCCGTCCTCCTGCAGCGCCTCCTCGAGCGCGGCGCACCGGCCCGCCTCGCGGACGCGGACGACGGCGGCCTCGACCTCGCGTCGCGCCGCTTCGTGGAGGCGCAGCGCGCGCGCGGGATCGGCGTCGTCCTCCCGCTCGCGACGCACGGAAAGCTCCTCGGCCTCCTCGCGGTCGGCAAGAAGCGCTCCGAGGAGGAGCTCTCGCGCGAGGACCTCGACCACCTCCTCACGATCGCGAACCAGGGCGCCCTCGGCCTCGAGGCGGCGGGCCTCCACGAAGAGCTCACGCGCCGCGCCGAAGTCGAGCGCGACCTCGACATCGCGCGCGACATCCAGACGAGCCTCTTCCCGCGCCAGCTCCCGAACATCCCGGGGATCGAGTTCTTCGGCGTGAGCCGGCCCGCGCGGGTCGTGGGCGGCGACTTCTACGACTTCCTCGACGTGGACTCGCGGCCGGACGGGCGGCTCGCCCTCGTCCTCGGCGACGTCTCGGGCAAGTCGATTCCCGCGTCGCTCCTCATGGTCGCCGCCAAGGAGATCGTGAACGCGCGCGCGATGGCCGACCCGGACCCGTCCGCCGTCTTCCAGGCGTCGAACCGCCGCCTTTACGAGATCAAGCGGCGCATGTTCGTCTCGCTGTCGTACTTCCTCCTCGATCCGAAGGCGCTCGCGATGAACTACGCCTTCGCGGGCCAGCCCACGCCCCTCCTCGTGCGCCCCGGCTCCGGAACCGCGACGGAGATACCCTCCCCATCCTCGCGGCTGCCCCTCGGCGCCTTCCGGGACACGGTCTACGACGCGGTGTCCCTGTACCTGTCCCGGGGGGACCTCCTGCTCTTCTACACGGACGGTCTCAACGAGGCGATGTCCGCCGAAATGACACCTTACGGGGACGAGCGCCTCAAGGCGTCGCTCGTACGCCACTCCCGGAGGCCTCTGGCCGACCTCGCGGACGAGCTCCTCGAGGACGTGCGCCAGTACACGCACGGGGCCGAGCAGTACGACGACATCACGTTCGTCCTGATGCGGGTGACCTGAAAACCAACCCCCGTCCGGCGCGTATCATAGAAAAGGGCCTCCGTGGCCCCGGAGGATCCATGGCCCCTCGCCGCGTCCGCGTCCTGCCGCTCGTCCTGGCCCTCGCGGGCCTGGCCGCCGCCGGCACGGCTGCGGCCTTCCGGCTGAGGGCCCAGAGGGACGTCACGACCTCGTCCGAGCAGGCCTACAAGGCTTACCGCGCGGGCGTGGAGAACGACCTCAAGATGTACGAGCGCGAGGCGATGTCCTCTTACGCCGAGGCGCTCCGGTACGACCCGCACTTCGTCATGGCGACCCTGCGCCTCGCCGACAAGATGCGCGGCCGGGATCCCGAAAGAGCCGCCTCGCTCCTCGCCTCGGCGGCGCGCTACCGGGACGACCTCACGGAGCGCGAGAAGCTCCACCTGAAGATCTGGGAGGAGCGCTGGGGAAAGCGCGACCCGAAGGTCCTCGAGAGCCTGTACGACGCCTACGTCGGGAGCTTCCCGAAGGACCCCGAGGGCTACCAGATGCGGGCCGCGTTTCTCGCGAACAACGGCCGGATGCCCGAGGCGATCGCCGAGTACGAGCGGCTCATCGCGGTCAACCCGAACTACGCGGTCGCGTACAACACGCTCGGCTACTACTGGTCGAAGAACGGCGACAGCGCGAAGGGCGAGGATTACCTCAAGAGGTACCGCTTCCTCGCCCCGAACGACGCGAACCCCTACGACTCGCTCGGCGAGCTCTACGCGTTCACGGGCCGGTACGACGAGGCCGAGGAGAACCTCCGCAAGGCGCTCTCGATCAAGGAGGACTTCTACGCCGCCTGGGGCCATCTCGGGACGGTGGAAGCGAGCCGCGGAAACCCTCTCAAGGCGGCCGAGTACTTCCGCAAGGCGAGCGACAACGCCCCGAACACGTTCACCCGGTACGACTTTCGTTTCCTCGTCGCGATGTGCCTCGTGGACGCCGGCCGGGGCGACGACGCCATGAAGGATCAGGACTCGGCCTCGGCCGAGATCGCCTCGATGGCGCCGGGCCCGGAATCCCAGAAGCTGAAAGCGATCGACGGGATCCGCCGGGCGGGGCTTCTCGGGCGGATCGGACGCACGGCCGAGGCCGAGGCGGCCCTCGCCGCCGTGGATCCCAAGGCGCTCGCGGACCCGAAGGAGCCGAAGTCCCAGGAGATGGTCGACCTCCAGCTCAACCTCATCCGCGGTGTCATCGCGATGGGCGCCGGGCGCGACGCCGAGGCCGTGGCGCTCCTCAAGAACTCGCTCGAGCAGAAGCAGGACAAGGGCTTCGCGTCCTCGGATTACTACCCGGCGAACACGTTCACGCGCCTCGCGCTGGCGACGTCGCTCGGCCGGCTGGGCCGCACGGACGAGGCCGCGCAGGCGCTCGCGCCGATCCTCGAGAAGAATCCCCGCTTCTTCCCCGCGCTGCAGTCGCTCGCGCGCGCCCAGGGCCAGGAGCCGCCGGCTCCGATCGCGCCGGCCACGCGCGCCGAGAACGCGTCCTGACCCCGTGAGCGGCACGCGGCCCCCCGGGCGCGACCTCGAGGCCTTCGCTCTCAAGAAGAAGGTCCTGCGCCTCGAGACGCTCTACGACGTCAGCCGGTCGCTCACGTCCGCCTCCGACGAGCGCACGCTCCTCGAGGAGATCCTGGCCCGCGCCGTGCCCGTCCTCGACGCGGGCCGCGGCTTCGCGGCGGCCTTCGAGGACGCCGCCGGAGCGGGCGCCGTCGCTTCGGTCGGCCTCGAACCCGCCCCCACTCCGCTCGACGTCGCGTCCGATCCGTTCGTCCTCGACCTCGCGCGCGCGAAGGCCCCGCTCGCCCGCGCGGGAGAGACCGTCTTCGGCCGCTCCGCGGGCAGCGTCGCGGGCGTCCCGCTCCTCGCCGGCGACCGCGTCCTCGGCGTCCTCGTCGTCCTCGAGCGCGAGGCGCGCGGCGGCGACGCGGCGTCCTTCGACGAGGAGGACCGGCGTTTCCTCGGCTCGCTCGCGGCTCTCGCGGCCCCGGCGCTCGAGGGGAGCCGGCGCTTCCGGGCCCTCGCCGCCGACCTCGACCGCCTGCGGGAGGAGAACCGATCGCTGAAGGGCACGACGGCCGTCGACGAGCTCCTCATCGGCGACTCGCCCGCCATGCGCCGCGCCAAGGAGCTCGTCGCGCGGGCCGCGGCGTCCCGTGTCAACGTGCTCATCACGGGGGAGAGCGGCACGGGCAAGGAGCTCGCCGCGCGCCTCCTCCACACGGGCTCCCCGCGCCGCGACGGGCCGTTCCTCGCGCTGAACTGCGCGGCGATGCCCGAGAGCCTCCTCGAGAGCGAGCTCTTCGGCATCGAGAAGGGAGTCGCGACGGGCGTCGACGCACGCTCCGGAAAGTTCGAGCTCGCGTCGGGCGGCACGATGTTCCTGGACGAGATCGGCGACACGCCGCTCGCGATCCAGGCCAAGCTCCTGCGCGTCCTGCAGGAGCGCGAGATCGAGCGCGTCGGCGGGCGCTCCCGCATTCCCGTGGACGTGCGCGTCCTGTCGGCGACGCACCAGAGCCTTGCGGACCTCATCCGCCAGGGCCGCTTCCGCGAGGACCTCTTCTACCGGCTGCGCGTCGTCGAGATCGCGATGCCGGCCCTGCGCGAAAGGCGCGAGGACATCCCGCGCCTCGCAGGCCACTTCCTCGCGCGCATCGCCGCCCGCGACGGCCGCCGGGCGCTCACGCTCTCGCGCGACGCGGTGAAGGCTCTCCTCGACTACGAATTTCCGGGCAACGTGCGCGAGCTCGAGAACCTCCTCGAGGGCGCCGCGGCCCTCGTCTCGGGCGACGCGATCGAGGCCGCCGACCTGCAGTTCGGCATCGCGGGCGGCGCCGCGGCGGCCGGGGACGGCGCGAAGGCGGGCGGCGTGAGCCTCCGGCACATCGAGAACGCCCACATCCGGCGCGTGCTCGCCGAGGTGAAGGGCAACAAGAGCCGGGCCGCAAAGCTCCTCGGAGTCAGCCGCCGGACCCTTTACCGCAAGCGCGTCTGACTCGCGGGCGCCGGAGGAGGGGTTTCATTGCTCCTTTTTATCAGTGGTGACAACACGATACACTGTGTCATGTTGTCGCAGATAAGCTAAATGTCTTACTTAGAATGGTTAAGACGCTTGTGGCTGGCAAATGCGCATGTGTGTGACGTTCTGGCGCATTGCTGGCTTTCGCTCCGAGCCAACACCACCTTCTAGGAAACCTTCTCTTCTCTTTTCTTTCCAATAATTTACCTCTTCTCAACCTCCCGGTTCCGTGTGCCTCTCGCCGTGGCCCGTCGCTTGCTCTATTCGGCTCGAACCGGAGCAACCCATGACGAGCGCCAACCACACGAAGGCCCATGCACCGCGATCCCTGGCCGGCGTCGCGTCGCTCGCGCCTTCGGCAGCGTCCCTCGCGTCGCGGCTCCTCGTGCCGTTCCTGGTCGCCGAGGCAGTTGCGTTCGCGGGCCTCGCCCTCTCGGGTAAGATTCCGGAGTCCCTGATCACCGCCATTCGCGCTCTGCTGACGTTTTGAAGAGTGAGGAACTGCCGGCCGCGATGTCATCCGTCGAGAGGCGCGAAGTCCACCTGACCATTCCGGTGGCTCCGGAGATGGAAATTGCCGCGACCGCGCAGGTCTCTGCGCTGGGCGAGTGGATGGAGATGGGCCGCGACAAGATCGACGAAGTGAAGATGGCCGTCGTGGAGGCCTGCATCAACGCGTTCGAGCACAGCGCGACCCCGGATCGCCAGGTTGCCCTCGCGTTCCGGATCGGTTCGGACGAGGGCGGGCGCGGTGCCTACCTCGAGGTGGACGTCTCCGACGCGGGCCGGGGCTTCGACCCCACGCGCCTCCGGACGCCGGAGTTCGCGACGGCTCTCAAGTCGAGCCGCAAACGCGGCTGGGGCATCAAGATCATCGAGAGCCTGATGGACGACGTGAGGATCGAGAGCGGCGAGCACGGGACCCGCATCGTGATGCGGAAGTACCGGTAGGGTATAAAGGGAGCCGAATGAGCGAGACCCTGAAAGTCGTCGTGGAGCGGCCGGACGCGGCCGTCGCGATCCTGCGGACCGACGGCTACATCAACAACACCGGCGGCGAGGAGATCGCCAAGGAAGCGTACGCCCTCCTCGGGGGCGGCGTGACGCGGCTGCTCCTCGACCTCGAGAAAACGAAGATCGTGAACTCGATCGGCATCTCGATCCTGATCGAGATTCTCGAAAAGCTGCTCGACCAGGGAGGAAAGCTCGCCTTCTGCCGCCTGACGCCGACGATCGAGAAGACGTTCCAGATCATGGGCCTCGCGCAATATGCACGCATCTTCCCCGCTCCCGAGCCCGCCCTCGCCTGGCTCCGGGGCGAGTCCGAGTAGCGCGCCCCCCTCGCCGGCGACCGCTGCGGGCGGCCACCGGCTGCTCGCGGCGCACGCCCGCCTCGCGGCGATCGATCCCTGGAGCGGGCGCGAGCGCCTGTTCGAGGAGATCCTCGCGGCGCTTCTCGTCGGGTCGGGCGCGGCGTGCGGCGTCCTCCTCGACCCGCTGCAGCCCGCGCGCTCGGCGGCGGCGGGCTTGACGCCGCCTCCCGGCGCGCTCCTCGCGCTCGCGGCCCTGGTCGCCGCCGCGCCACGCTCGATCGAGCCGCTCTCGGCTTCCGAGCTCGCCCCGCTCTTCGGAGAGGGCCGGCAGCCGTTCGCGTTCCCCATCACGGCGCAGGAGCAGACCGTCGCCTTCGCCGTCCTCGACGCGCCGCCCGAGGATCCCGCCGGTTTCGCGTCCGCGGCGGCGCACACCGCGTGGCTCCTCGAAACCGTGCGGATGTCCGAGAAGGTCCAGAAGGCCGACTTCGAGCTGAAGTACCGCGTCTGGGAGCTCCAGAGCCTGTACGATGTCGGCCTCTCGATCGCCCGCACGCTCGACCTCGAGTCCCTTGCCGAGGACGTCCTCATGACGTCCGTTTCGCTCCTCAACGCGCGCTCCGGGTCGCTCCTCGTCCGTGCGCAGGGCGACGAGGGCTTCTTCGCCAAGCATGTCGGCGAGCCGCTCCTGGAAGCGGACGCGATCTACGAAGTGCCCGCGGAGGCCGTGCTCGCGAACCTGCGCGAGAGCCGGCCCGACTTCCTGAGGAACGCTCCCGCCGAGAAGCTCCTCCTCGTGCCGATCGCCGTCGAGGGCCGCCCGCTCGGCGTCCTCGTCGTCGCCGACAAGGAGACGCGCGGGGGAGGAGTCGACGACTTCACCGCGGGGGACGTGAGGGTCGCAAGCCTCTTCGCGAACCAGGCGGCCATCGCCCTCGAGAATGCGCGGCTGCACCGCGAGGCGGTCGAGAAAGAGAAGATGGAGCGCGAGATGGAGCTCGCGGCCTCCATCCAGAAGACGATTCTTCCGGACGCGCTCCCGGAGGTCGAGGGCCTCTTCCTGGCGGGCGGCAACCGCCCGACGAAGCAGGTCGGCGGCGACTACTTCGACGTCTACCCGCTGCCCGGCGGTCTCACGGCGCTCTGCGTCGCGGACGTCTCGGGCAAGGGCGTCCCGGCGGCGCTCCTCGTGTCCACCGTCCACGCGTGTCTCCACCTCCTCATCCCGAACCTGTCGGGCGACCTCCCGGCCCTCGTCGCCCGCGTGAACAAGCACCTCGTCCGTTTCTCCTCGACCCGGAAGTTCGCGACCCTCTTCGTCGCGGTCTTCGACCCCGCGAGCGGGCTCCTGCGTTACGTGAACGCGGGCCACAACCCCGGTCTGTGGATCGGCCCCGGAGGCGCGACGCTCCTTCCGAGCGGCGGCGTGCCGGTCGGGATGATGCCGGCCGCGGTGCACCGCGAGGATTCCGTCACGCTGAATCCCGGCGACACCCTCCTCCTCTATTCGGACGGGATCACGGAGGCGCTCAACCGCGACGACGAGGAGTTCGGGATGGACCGGCTCACCCGGCTCGCGCTGGACGGGCGCGCGGAGCCGCCGGCCGAGCTGTCGCGCCGCATTTTCGGGGCCGTGAGCGATTTCACCGCGGGCGTCGCGCAGTACGACGACCAGACGGTGCTCATCGCCCGCGTCGCAGGCGTGTGAGACGGATCGCGCCAGCGGCGGCCGCCGGCCTCGGCGTGCTGCTCGTCTTCGCCTGCACGTTCTCGACGGAGACGGCCGTCTCCCCGCACCGCCTCGTCAGGCCGCTCCCCGCCGGCTTCGTGAACTCCTACAACGCCGAGGAGCAGCTCACCCGCGGGTACGTCCCGGAGGTCTCCGCGTTCCTCGCCTCCTCGGGCGGGAAGTCGCTCGAGGGCGTGAGGTACGACCGCCTCCTCGGCGAGGTCCTGCTCGAGCGCGGGGACTTCCGCGGCTGCGTTCCGCACCTCGAGCGCGCGTTCGCCGGCGGCGGGCGCTCCACCGAGCGCGCGGAGATCGCGTGGCTCCTGTCGCAGGCCGGGTACTGGAGCGGGGACTTCGCGAGCGCGGCCCGCTGGGCGCGTGCCGCCCAGCGCGAGGGCAAGCTCGTGCCCGAAGGCTGGGCCGTCTTTCTCGAGTCGCCGCCCCCGCGGCCGCTTTACGGCGGCGCCGCGCCGGGCGCGGGCGTGACGGTGCCCGTCGACTTCGGAAGGCCGAATCTCGTGCGCCTCCCGGTGCGCGTGAACGGACGGCCGCCCGAGGAGATGGTCCTCGACTCGGGCGCTTCCGTCTCGCTGCTCACGGACAGCGCGGCCGAGCGCCTCGGCGTGCGCTTCGTCCCGGGCGCGACGGCGGCCGCCCGCGGCCTGCACGAAACGGAGACGCCGATGCGTCTTGGCTGGCTCGACTCCGTCCGCATCGGCGACCTCACGCTCACGGACATTCCGGTCGGCGTCCTCCCGGACGGCACGCTCACGTTCGAGACGGCCGCGCTCGGCATCTTCAAGCTGAACGGCGTCCTCGGGGCGCACCTCATGAAGGAGTTCGACTGGCGCCTCGAGTACATCGAAAAGCGCGTGTTCGTGCGCCACCTCGACCCGAAGGCGGCCCGCGGTTCGAAGGACCAGAACCTCTTTTTCCGGCGCATGAAGCCGATGGTCCGCACGTCGCTGAACGGGCAGCCGTGGTCGCTCTTCCTCCTCGACACGGGCTCGGAGCCCTCCATGGTGACGCGCGGGGGGCTGCGCAAGACGCGTCTCTCCGAGCCCGAGGCGGCCTTCCCGGTCACGCTCGAGGGGATCGGGAACTCGCGCGTGTCGTGGGGAAAGATCTCGAACGTGAGCCTCGGGGTGGACGCGTTCATGGTGCGGTTCAAGGACATCATCGTGAAGGAGGTCGGCGAGGGTCTCGAGGACGGCATCCTCGGCGCGTCTTTCCTCGCGAACTTCGACGTCGAGATCCGGTTCGGGTCGATGACGCTCGCGCTCGAGAACCCGGTCGAGCGCAAGCGTCGGGAAGCGCGCGCGCCCGCCCAGGAGATCCCCCGATAGAATCAACCCCGTGAGGGGGCGTCGGACGGGGCTCGTGCCTTTGGCGTTGGGCGGGGTCGCCCTTCTCGCCGCGTGCCGTCCGCCGGCGGATCCGATGGAAAAGAAACGCGAGCAGATGGTCGAGACGCAGATCGCGGCCCGCGGCATCCGCGACCCGCGGGTCCTTGCTGCCATGCGAAAGGTCCCGCGGCACCTCTTCGTGCCCGCCGCCGAGGCGGCCTTCGCCTACGACGATCGCCCGCTCCCGATCGGGAGCGGCCAGACGATCTCGCAGCCCTACGTCGTCGCCTTCATGACGGAGCAGCTGCGCCTCACGGGCCGGGAGAAGGTGCTCGAGATCGGCACGGGCTCCGGCTACCAGACCGCGATCCTCGCCGAGCTCGCCGCGAAGGTGTACTCGATCGAGATCCGGCCGGAGCTCGCGGCCGAGGCCGCGGCGCGATTGAAGGCCCTCGGCGTCCGGAACGTGGACGTGCGCGCGGCGGACGGCTACCGCGGCTGGCCCGAGGAGGCGCCGTTCGACGGCATCCTCGTCGCCGCTGCGCCCGAACGCGTCCCGCCGCCGCTCCTCGAGCAGCTCGCATCGACGGGGCGTATGGTGATCCCCGTGGGCGCCTTCTACCAGGAGCTGAAAGTCATCGAGCGGCAGGGCGGCGGCTACACGGAGAAGAGCGTCCTCCCGGTCCGGTTCGTCCCGTTCGTCGGCGAGGCCGAGGGAGCGCCGCGCTCCGCCCCGCCCGGGACGGACCGCTGATCGGCGCCCTCCGCCGCGCACTCGCGGCGGCGGTTGCCGTGACATGCCTCGCCGCCATGGACGGCCTCCTGGCGAGCGTCGTCGCCTCCGGGATCGTGGCGCCCGTCTCGAAGTTCGTCATGCTCTCGGCGAGCCTTTGAGCGCGGGCGCCCCGCCCTCCGTCCCGGCTCTGGCCGGCCTCGTCGTGACCGGGACGCGCGTCGAGCGGATGTCCGTGCGCGCCCGCGGAGCCGCGCACACGTTCTCGGCTTGGGCGCTCTCGGTCGAGACGGAGCAGGGGCCCGGCTCGATCGTGCGCGTCGAGCCGTCGCCAGACGAGACGTTCTGGCGTGGCGACGGCGTCTTTCTGGGCTGGAGCACCGAGCGGCTCGCCTCCGCGTGGGACGCCCTGCGCGCCACGGAGCCCGAGCCTGAGGCCGGGCCGGACTTTCCCCAGCTCGGCTAGGCCTTCTTCTTCGCCGCCCAGCGCAGGACGTCGACCTTCTCCAGCGTGATGAGGACGCCGCAGGCGGCTTCGTCGAGGATCGGGTCGATGCGCTCGAGGAACGCGCGGATCTTCTCCTCGGCGTCGACGATCTCGACGACGATCGGGAGGTCCTCGGACAGCTCGACGAGCCGGGCGCGGTGGACGACGCTCGAGGCCCCGTAGGATTCGATGCCGCGCAGGACGGTCGCGCCCGAGAGGCCCGACTCCCGCGCCTCGGCGACGAGCACCTCGAAGAGCGGGCGGTGGCGCGCGCGGTCCAGCTCGCCGATGTGGATGCGGAGCAGCTTCGCGGTGGTCGCGTCTTTCATGAGCCGAGCCTCCCGATCGAACGGCCGAGGAGCGCCCCGAGGAGCCCGAGAAACACGGACCCGCCGACGTAGAGCGAGGCCCGGAGCACGTCTCTGACGCTCAGGAGCCCGAGCGTCTCCCAGGCGAACGAGGAGAACGTCGTGAAGCCTCCGAGGATCCCGACCATGAGGAACGTCCGCGCCTCCGGCGAGAGCGCCGCGCGCTCGAGGCCGAGCGCCCCGACGACGCCGATCGCGAAGCAGCCGGCGAGGTTCACGGAAAACGTTCCGACCGGGAACGGCCCCGGGGCGCTCCTCTGGAGGGCGGCCGACATCGCGTAGCGGGCGACGGAGCCGATCCCGCCACCGACGAAGACGAGGACGAGGAGGGACGGCTTCATCGGGTCAGATCCCGGCCCAGCCCGGCTCGAGGCGGGTCCAGCCCTCCTCGAGCGCCCAGAGGTCCATCGCAAGGGACACGAGGTCGTCCACTTCGGGAATCGGGCGGGCATCGAGCGTGAGGTCGATCGACTTCACGTACTGCTTGCAGGTCTCGCACGCCTCGATCCGGACGGCCGGATGCGCCTCCGCGCGGAAGGACGGGAGCTTCGCCGGGTCGTCCTCGCGGCAAGCCGCGCAGCGGATGCGTGGGAACGGCCACTCCGTGCCGCAGAGCGCGCAGACGAGCGAGCGTGCGGCGCCCATCGACTCG